>JAJZBM010000025.1 GCA_021798915.1 Pseudomonadota bacterium | reverse complement strand
TCTTTCTCGGCGTGCGATAGAAGGGACAGGTCGGGAAGCTCGGTCACGCCTCCGTCGAATCGCATCCGCCGTGGCCACGTCAATTCACAATCGATTCAACAGGTCGCCCACGGGGATGAGCAGCTACGTTCAATCTCTATGCGGCGTCAAAACGGGCGGGTCAGGATTTGCTGACGCATTATACCCTTCGTGGGCTGCGCATCATGCAGTTCATTTTATTCGATACCTATGGAGAGGGTGACACGCGCAAAAAGCTCTTCAATATCCTGGTTGCGGCGGCCAATGCCAACGCGCCGATCGATGTCACGCCGGGCGATCAGGAAATAGATCTGGTTCATGTCGACGATGTTTGCCGGGGGGTCGATGCTGGCTTCCGCGAACTTCGGCGATGGAAAACGCGCAAGGGATTGTTGATCAGAAGCCTCGGCTCTCATCGACCAATAACCGTCAAGGAGTTGGTAAGGCGCCTGGAAAAAAAATTGCAAAAACCCATCCAGGCTAACTTCGGCAAACGTGATTATCGCCCTCGGGAGGTGATGGAGACGTGCCGCTCTATCCCGAGGGTTCTCGGATGGGAGATCTCCCATAATGAATTTTCTGACGAACAGTGATTTGTTTCAACCTGGGATAAATTGACAATGAATTCAGAAAAAATTGCGGCAATTCTCTTGAAGGGACGAAAAATAGACGCTAAATTTAAGCATTTATGGAATGATTTTGATCATAATTCTCCATACTACGATGTTTATGCAATAATGAACAGCAAAAATGATGGAACAATACCAAAAAATCGCTATATATTTCAAGCGCGTGAGCGTTTAGAAGAAATAGGGCTCGGGGCCTATGATTTCAAAAATTCAGATCCACTATGGTTCTGTTGCGACATCGCTTTGGCTTTTGCCATTCATGACGGTGTTGAAGCGCCTCTTATGGTTATGATAGAATATGACGTTGCTTTTAGATCTAGTGGAAGTGAATATATACAACGCTTTTTAGACGCTCTTATTTTAAGAATAAAATCTTTTTCAAGTGTCGATGCTCTTGCCAATAAGAGTTTTGGTGCGGTGGGTTTGCAATATGGCGTTTTGCCGGATTATTCCGAGGATCCGAAAATAGATTGGTGGGGGCATCGGCATGCAAAAAGAATATTCCGAGAGATCAATCATATGTATTTCCCCTTCATCGGGGTTTCGCGGAAAGGGGCGGAGATAAACTGGCAGCGGCGCCGCCGTGAAAACCCGGATCGCGATGTCACCAAGTCGATTTGCGGCGATCTTTTTTTACCGTCCGCGCTGATCGAGGCTGGACTCGTATGTTTCGATGTAAACGATATTATACCTAATTCCTACACCGTCCCCTCGATGCATATTCAAGATGATCTAGGGCAGATTCATCCGAGAGCTGTTCCCTTGGGCGCCGAACTCATCAAAACGGCGCCGACGGAAATGTTGCATGCTGTCTATAGCCCAGAGGATTATATTAAATTCGGCTTTGAGCGAGCGCGTTCTAGTCCACAAAGGCTGAAAGAATTGATAAAAATCATTCATTTTTATTCTTACATATTCAAAAATAAGCAATACGCATATTATCTTATTAGGGCGTACCAGAGTTTAGAGAAATATGGTATAAATGATTTTGATGCTGAGAATTATAGGGAGCCATTAGAAAGAATAAAAAAGAGAATATATGGTAATTTTTGGAGAATTCGCCTTGAAACTTCCTACGAATTTTTTAAATTCCATATAGAAGACGCCTTGCTTACGATTGCTGGCAAAATAAAAATCCATGGATGGGCAGTTTCAAATTATGGAATAGAAAAAATTCAACTTTGTGTTGATAAAACTCGTTATATTGAGGTTGAGTCTGGGCATAGACGTCCTGATATTGGGAGATATTTGCATTTTTATTTAGAAGCTGAGACTGCTGGCTTTTCTCTATCCGCCGATTTGGGTGAGAATTTTTTTGGTGAGCATGCCTTGACGCTTCTGTTCTTCTCCAAGGATGGACATTGCTGCATTGCCGATCATACGATTACCGCGGTGCCCGCAGAATTCGAATTCTGCATAGATGAGATGCATCTGTTAGACAGCGGCTTTGTCAGAATCGCCGGCTGGGCGGTCGCGGCAATGGGTATCGAGAAAATCGAACTCCGCATCGATGATGGCCCGCCGATGGAGGTGGAATGCGGCCTATCCCGCCCTGATATTGCAGGAATTTCGCCATCGTATCCGGATGCTGGTTTTTCGGGATTTCTGATATCCCAAAGATTAGGACGGCGCTTTTCGGGGAAACATGTGCTGAAACTGGCATTCATCACAACGGATTGGCGGCGGTTTACGGAGGAGAGGGAGATCGAGGCGGAATCCACGATCGTTAGATTTGTTCTCGAAAAGATCACGAACACGCCCGATGGTCTGATCGAGGCGGTGGGCTGGGCAGTGGCAGATTCAGGTATCGAAAAGATCGAACTCCGCATCGATGGCGTCGATATGGGGGAAGTCGAGACGGGATATTTGCGGCCAGATGTCGAGCCGGGCTTCCCCGCTTTCCCCATGAAAAGCCACTCGGGATTTCTGTTTCGTGCCAAATTAAACCTGGAACCTGCCAGAAAGTGCTTTTTCAGTTTCACGATAACCACGAAAAACGGGCATGAAGTCATCAAAGAACAGCAAGTTGAAATTGAGTAACGCCGCGCTGCGATCCAGTGCACCGCGAGTGAGGGTAACACGGCGAAATGGCCGATTTTTTATCCCTCGCAAAGCTGGATTGGGCGCGCAGGCATCGGGAAGCGACATTGCCAGTCACGCCCAAAATGATCTTTGGGAAACTTGAACATTCACCTCGCCGCCTGCGTCAGCGCCACCCTATTGAGCGCGCTTGCGACCAGCACATCCGCCATCCCCCCTTATTTTTCTTATGTTATAAACATAAGGGAATCAAAAAATGACCGAACCACGCTTCCATATTGATAAATTTTCGCGCTTGGAGCGGGTCATCCAAGTGGCGGGATGGTGCGATCTGAAAACGGGAGATTTGCTTGCCGTATCGCTTGCCGGAGTCGCTGGCAGTGTCGTCTCCACCGCTCGGCCCGATCTGGTTGAGATTTTTGGTGCGCACGCTTCATCGTGGGGGTTCGATGCCGTCATTGTGTTCGACAGTAACGAAAAAGCGCGTCAAGCATGCAAGGATGTGCTTGTTCTGAAATCACCTGAAAAGGAAATTGCCGTTAGCGAACCTGCTACAAGATTTGGTGGCTACCATCACCAAGCTGCCAATGACGTTGAACTTGCTTTTTTCGAGGCGCTACGAAATCATTCTGCGCCAACCGTGCTCGAACTCGGCTCACGGGCCAGAAGCGGCATTTCGCGCCGGGACCGCTTCGGCTCTGCAAGATATGTAGGGCTCGATATCATGCCAGGCGAAAACGTAGATCTCGTGGGTGACGTGCACCGGCTTTCGTCGTTGACACGCCAGAAATTTGATTTCGTTTTTTCAGTCTCCGTATTTGAACATCTGATGATGCCGTGGAAAGTTGCCGTCGAGCTTGCCAAACGCATGAACCGCGGCGGTTTGATATTCGTCTACTCGCATCAGGCGTGGCCGATCCACGATGCGCCATGGGATTTTTGGCGGTTCTCGTGCGATTCTTGGGACGCGATTTTCAATCATTATACAGGTTTCGAAATCGTTATGACTGGCTATAAAGAACCATGCCTTTACGCAACTTATTTTGACGATGGCAACCCGGTGACTGATTTCCAAGGGCAGAAAGGCTATTATGCGGTAACGTGCCTTGCGAAGAGAATTGGGCCGCCGAAACTCGATTGGAATATCTCACCTGCGGATATTGTGCAGACATCATATCCTGTCTGATCAACCCGCCAGCGCCGCCCCGTCGAGCGCGCCGGAATGGAGCGCGCTCGCGACCAGAACCCCGGCGATCCCCGCCGCCGCCAGCGCCGCGAGATCGGCGGCGTCGCGCACCCCGCCGGCCGCGTACACCGCCCGTCCCTCGGCCCGCGCGGTGATCTCGGCGAGACGCGCGAAATCCGGCCCCGCGCCCCCGCCGACCCGCGCCAGCGTCATCGCGATTACCCGCACTGGCCAGAGCGCCGTCTCGGTCAGAATCGCCGCTGGGCCAAGAAAATCCTCGCCCCGGAAATCGAGCGACAGCACCACCCGCCGCTCCCCGGCTAGCGCCGCAAGCAACGTGGAATCGCCCTGCGACTCGCTCCCGATCACCAAAACACCGGGATGGCGCGCGAGCCACGCCCGCGCCGCCGCCTCCGTCCCGATCCCGTTATCGACCCAGAATGTCACCCCGGGGAAGCGCGCCGCCAAATCCGCGAGCACCGCGTCATGCCCGGCGCCGCCGGCGATCGCGTCGAGATCGGCGACATAGACCGTCCGGAACGGAAACACGGCGAAGAGGCCGGCCAGCACCGCTTCCGGCGCGCTCCCCGTCGCGAGTGGGGTTTCGATCGGGCGATAAAGCGCCCGCTCGCCACGCCGCGCATGTACCACCACCCCGCCCTTGAGATCGATGACCGGAATCACCTCCATCGCCGCCTCCTTCTGCCTACTCGGAGACGGTTTCGAGCGATTTTCCCTCCGCGTCCACCCCCAGCCGCGCCGCCGCCAGCGCCGCCAGCAGCATCAGCGCCGCCGCCAGGGCATAGCCCTCGGCCAGCGGCACCCGGCCGGCATGCGCGATCAGCCGGCCATAGAGCGCCGGGCCGGCAACCCCGCCGATCAAGGTGCCGAGCGCGAAAAACAGCGCCAGCGCGAAACCGCGCATGGCCAGCGGAAAAATCTCGCTCGCCGTCAGATACGCCGCCGAGGCCGCGGCGGAGGCAAAAAAGAACACCGCCATCCAGCCGAGCGTCTGCGCCCAGGCGGAGAGCACGCCGATCAGGAACAAGAGCGTCACCACGAGCAAAAGCGTCCCGGCGGCGCCAAAACTCACCGCCAGCATCCGCCGCCGCCCGATACTGTCGAAAAACCGGCCGAGAACCAGCGGGCCGAGCAGATTGCTCAGGCAGAAGGCGAGGAGATAGCGGCCGGTGAGGCGGTCGGCGATACCGTAAAACCGGCTCAGCACCAGCCCATAGGTGAAAAATACCGCATTGAACAAAAACGCCTGAGCGGTCATCAACAGGAAAGCAAGCGCGCTCCGCCGGCGATAGCGCCCGAGCAGAAGGCGCAGCCGGCCAGGGAGCGGGCCAGGCATCCGGCGTGGCGCGGGGGCGGGGGGGCGCGGCGGCGGCAGCGCCTGCCCGGTCCAGCGCGCCGCCGCGTCCTCCATCGCCCGCACCAGCCGCGCCGCCTCCGCCACCCGCCCGTGTTGGACCAGCCAGCGCGGACTCTCCGGCACCGAACGCCGTGCGAACAACACCCCGAGCCCGAGCACGCCGCCGCTCGCGCAGCCGATCCGCCAACCGAGGGTGATCGGAAACCAGCGCGTATCGAGGAGCACGATGCTCACCGCCGCCCCCAGCGCCGCCCCCAGCCAATAGCTGCCATTGACCGCGAGATTGATCCGCCCGCGCAGCCGCGCCGGCACCCATTCATCGACCGCCGAGTTGATCGCCGCGTATTCGCCGCCGATGCCGCCGCCGGTGATGGCGCGGGCGATGGCGAAGCTCATGAACCCGACCGCGAGCCCACTCGCCACCATCCCGAGGAGCGAGAGCCCGAGCGTCAGATAAAAAATCCGCCGCCGGCCGAACCGGTCGGCGAGCATCCCGAACGCCAGCGCCCCGAGCACCGCCCCGGCGACGTAAGACGAGGCGGCAAGCCCGATCTCCTGCGGTGTGAGCGCCAGGGTCTGGGTGTATTGCAGCGCCGGTGCGATGGCGCCGGCGATGGTGACCTGCAAACCGTCGAGAACCCAGCCGGCGCCGAGCGCGCCGACCAGAACCCAGTGGCGCGGCGTCCATGGCAGCCGGTCGAGCCGGGCCGGTATTCCGGCGCCGTCATCTTCGTGATCCTCCCGCGGCATGCTCCCTCGCGCTGATGTCTCGCCGTGAGCTTGGCACAAGTGGCGTGCGCGGTGCATCTTCTCGTGGTGACGAAGGGGGGACGGATGGCGGCGGTGATCGGCTGGGATATCGGCGGCGCGCATCTCAAGGCGGCGCGGGTCGCGGCGGACGGGGAGATCACCGCGCGCCAGGTGCCGGCGCCGCTCTGGCTCGGGCTCGACCGTCTGGCGGCGGCGATCGCCGACATGCGGCGCGAACTCGGCCCCGTGCGGCGCTACGCGGTCACCATGACCGGCGAACTCGCCGATGTCTTTCCCGAGCGGGGCGAGGGCGTGCGCCAGATCGCCGCCCTGATGACCAGCGCCCTGGCCCCGGCGCCGGTCGTGTTCTATGCTGGGCGGGCGGGATTCGTCGCTGCCGCCGCCGGGCATGAGGGCGCCATCGCCTCGGCCAACTGGCACGCCTCCGCCGCGCTCGCGGCCGGCCTTCAGCAAGCGGCGCTGTTCGCCGATTGCGGCTCGACGACCACCGATCTCATTCCCATCCGCGCCGGCGATATCGCCGCGCGCGGCGCAACCGATGGCGAGCGGCTCGCCGCGGGCGAACTGGTCTATACCGGGCTCACCCGCAGCTTCGTCATGGCGCTCGCCGACTCTGTGCCGTTCGCCGGGGCGTGGACACCGCTCGCCTGCGAGCATTTCGCGACCAGCGCCGATCTCTATCGCATACTCGGCGAACTCGACGAGACCGATGATCAGATGCCGGCGGCGGATGGCCGGGGGAAAACCATCGCCGCCTCGATCGCCCGGCTCGCCCGCATGATCGGGCGCGATGCCGGGGAGGCAAGCCCGGCGGCGTGGCGCGATCTGGCCGCGTTTCTCGCCGAGGCGCAGCTCCGCCGGATCCATGATGCGGCGCTGCTGGTGCTCTCGCGCTGTCCGCTCCCCGCCGACGCGCCGGTGATCACCGCCGGGGTGGGGGAGGTGCTGATGCGTCGCCTCGCTGCGCGGCTGGGGCGCCGCTGCCAGCCGCTTTTCACCGACCGCGCCGCGCGCGCGCACGCCCCGGCGGCGGCGGTCGGGCTTTTGCTATCTCGCATGGAGGAACGATCATGACCCAACCCGCCCCGATGGCATCCCCCCGGAGTGCGGCGCCGCGCCGCGCCCTCGCCCGCCTGCTCGCCAGCCTGCCGCTCGTCGCCCTGTTCAAAACCCATGGCGCCCACGCCGATGCGCCTCCGGCCGCACCGCCCGGCGAGCTTCCGCCCGGTCGCGTCATGCTCACCATCTTTCTGCGCCATGACGAGAAGAAAACACTCGGCGAAATCAACGCCCATCTGAAGGAGACCGGCTGGTTCAAGAAATTTCCCCCCGCCGGGGTCGAGATCGTCGGCTGGTACGTGATGATGGGCATCGGCCAGGTGGTCATTCTCAGCTTGCCGCCGGAAAAACTGCGGGAGGTCAACGTCGTCGTCGAGAGCGCCGCCTGGGGCGGCTACACCACGGAATTCTATCCGACCTATGATTATCGTGGCTTTTGGGAACAAGCCCGGCGCGCGGCGGAGTAAAACCACGGAACGTCAGCGGATTATTAAGGAATCCGTGCTATTCGGAGCGATCGGAAGGCAAAGGGAAAGCGTTCGGGCATGGATGGCGTCAAGAGCGGGGCCGTCGCGGCGGAGGACGATCGCTTCGCGCATGGCCCCATCCCATCGCGGCGCGACGATGCCGGCGGCAGGGGTGCGGGCGGGCGGTTTTCCGGCCCCTCGCCGGGTCTTGCGCTGTTCCTGCTCGATTGCGCGTTCCTCGCCCTGATCTGGCCCGCGATGTTCGTCGTGGTCGCGGCGCTCGCCGGCCTGCCGCCGCCGTCTCCGGTCACCGCGCTCACGCTGCTGCTTTATCCGGCGGCGATCCTCGGCGGCCTCTACGCGCTCGGTCTTTATCGCCGCGACATGATCCTCGAGACCCGCAAGGCTCTGGCCCGCCTGCCGCTCGCGGTCGGCTTCGGCGCGGTCGGAATCGCGGCGCCGATGGCCCTGCTCACCACGATCGAGCCGGCGGTGCCGCTGCACAATCAGGCGCTGTTGTTCACCATCGCCCTCGGCGCCGGCGCGGCCAGCGGCGCTGGCGCGCGGGTGCTGTTTTATGGCCTGCGCCGGCAGGGCTTGTTCCGCCGCCGCGTGCTGATCATCGGCGCCGGGCGCCGTGCCTGGGATCTGGTCTGGATGCTCGGCAAGGAAGGGCGCGGCGTTCATTACGAGATCGCATTCGCCCATGATCCGGTGTTCGGCGAGATCGATCCCCGCCTCGCCGATGGCGCCGCCGGGCCGATCGTCGCGGCGGGCGGGCAGGGTCTGCTCGCCACCGCCCAGCGCTTCGCCGTCGAGCAGATCATCGTCGCCCCGGATGAGCGGCGCGGCATGAATCTCGATATTCTGCTCGCCTGCAAGATCGCCGGCTTTCCGGTCAAGCAGTATCTCGATGTCGTCGAGAAGGAGATCCGCCGCGTCGATCTCAAGCGGATGGAGCTCGGCTGGCTGCTTTATGCCGAAGGATTCCAGTTCGGCCTCGTCTCTCGTGTCCTCAAACGCGCCCTCGATCTTGTGGCGAGTGTCGTTCTGCTGCTGGCCTTCACGCCGTTTCTGCTGGCGGCGGTGATCGCGATCAAGCTCGACGATAATGGGCCGATTTTCTATCGCCAGGAGCGGGTGACCCGGAACGGGCGGATTTTCCGGATCGTGAAACTGCGCACCATGCGCGTCGATGCCGAACGCCAGGGCGCGGTCTGGGCGGCGGACAAGGATCACCGCATCACCCGCGTCGGCGCGTTTTTACGCCGCACCCGGATCGACGAGATGCCGCAGATCTTCAATGTGCTGAGCGGCGACATGTCCCTGGTCGGCCCGCGCCCGGAACGGCCCGCCTTCGTCGACATGCTCGCGGCGCAATTGCCGCTCTATCATGAACGTCACGTCGTCAAGGCCGGCCTCACCGGCTGGGCGCAAATCAACTACCCCTACGGCGCCTCGATCGACGATGCGCGCTCGAAGCTCAGCTACGATCTCTATTACGTGAAGAATTTCAATATTCTGTTCGATCTCCTGATCATCGCCCAGACCCTGCGGGTGGTGCTGTGGCCGGGGGGCGTGCGATAGGCCGGGGTCATCGCCGCGTCGCCGCGGCGGCATGGGCGAGGACGCGGCGGGCATTGCCGGCCCAGGTGTAGCCGCGGCGGATGATGTCCGCGCGGGCCTCGGCGCCGAGCCGGGCGCGGAGATCGGCGTCGCCGGCCAGGCGCATGATCGCCGCCCACATCGCGCCCGCCTGATCCGGGTCGAACAGCAGCGCGCTCCGTTCATGATCGAGGATTTCGCGGATATTGGGCTGGTCGGGGGCGACGATGGCGCGGCCGGCGGCCATGTATTCGAAAATCTTCAAGGGCGAGGCATAGGCCACGACGCGCGGCTGGAGCGCGATATCGAAATCCGCGACCAGCCCCGGAATCTCCGCCCGGCCGACGAGCCCGGTGAAGCGGACCCGCGCGGCGAGGCCGAGCGCCGCCGCCTGGCGCGCGAGCAGAGGCCGCGCCGGACCATCGCCGGCGATGACGAGGCGAAGGCGCGGATCGGCGCCCGGCGTGGCGAGCGCCGTGATCACCGCATCCAGCCCGTGCCATTCGCGCACGAAACCAGTGAAGCCGAGCACCAGCGTCTCACGCGCGGTGGCGCCATCGCCGGGCGCGGGAAACGCCGCGAGATCGATGCCGTTCGGGGTGATGACGAGACGCTCGGGCGCGACGCCGCGCCGCGTGATCCTCTCGCCGAGCACGCCGGTGACGGCAAAAACCCGCTCTGCTGCGCGCCAGACATGATCCTCCGCCCAGCGCGCCAACCGGCCGAGGCGAAGTCCGCCGAACCGCGCCCGCTCCTCGGCGAGCGGCGCATTGACTTCGAGAAAAAACGGGATTTTTTCGCGGCGCGCGAGAACGGCCCCGGCGAGATAGAAAAGATTATAGCGCTCATAGATGACATCGGGGCGAAAGCCGCGCGCGGCGCGGCGCAGGCGGCGATAGGCCGGAATATTATAGGCGAGTTCGGCAAGCTCGGCGAGGGCGGCGGGCAGCAGGCGGCGGGCGAGGGCGACGAGACGGCTTTCGCCGCCGAAGCCGGATTGCTCGTAAAACCCCGGGCCGACGACCAGAACCTCGGCGCCTTCGGCACGCAAGGCGGCGATCAGTTCCTCGACATGCACGCTCTGCCCGTCACGCGACTGGATGCGATGGCTATAGAGGATACGCATGCAGGCTCCTTCAATCTGCGCCCATATCGGCGCCACCCGGCGGCGGGGATTTGCCGCGCAGCGAACGGCTTACCGCGCCGGCCAGATGGCGGGCGAGGGCCACGAGACCGCCGAGGCGGCGGGGATTGATCAGCAACAGCCCAATCCGCTGGCGCCGCCGGCTCGTCCAGAGCGATTTATAGGGATCGTCGCCGCGGCCGAAATCGAGCCCGGAGATCCCGTCCGCGGCGATCAGGGCGCGGATCGCCTGCGCGGTCAGCACGGTGCCGGGCGAGAGGGCGCGGGCGGCCTCGTCATGGGCGAGCTTCAGCACCGTCGCCGTTTTCCCGGTGACGATCCAGAACTGCACCGCGATCGGGCCGGAGGCATCGGCGAGGATGAACAGACGGAGGAGGCCGAGCGCCGCCGTCGTCCGCATCAATGCGGCGTTGAAACGCGGGAATGGTTCCGGCTCCTTCCAGCTCCGCGCGTAAACCTGCTCGAACGCGGCGATGCCGGCATCCAACCCGTCCGCCGTGGCGATCATCGTAAGCTGCGTCTTTTGCTCTGCGCGGCGGAGCTTTCGCCGGATGGTCTCGCGGAGTGGCCCCGGCCGGCAAGCGAAGTAGGATGCGAAGTCGCGCCCGGCGAGATCCTCGTGCCAATTGCCGAAATGCCGAAAGCGCCGCACGACGAGCCCGGCCGCCTCGGCGCCCTCAGTGAGCGCCGCCAGATCCCGCGTCCCGGCGGCGAGCGCGTCGAGGCGCACCACCGGATGGCGCCGACAAAATCGCCCGAACGCCGCCGCCGCCGCCGCGCGCTCCACCTGATCGGCGTCGGCGGCGAAGAGCGGGGCGTGGAGGCAGGTATAAGGCGTGGTGAGGCTCGCCGGGCCTCCCGGATCGAGGCGGAGCGGGAACGCCGCCCGGACGGCGCCATGCCGCCGTGCCGCGACGAAGCAGGGCGCAACCCCGACCGGCAGTGCCGCGGCGATCGTCGTTTCATACCAGGCGCGGGAGGAGAAGAAATCCGCCGCCGCCTCGGGGAATATCTCCTCCGGCAGCGATTCGGGATCGGGGGTGGTGAAAATCTCCATCCGCTCAGCGGCGCCAGGCGTAATAGAGGCAGCCGATCCATTCATGCAGGGCATAGAAGCTCATCCGCCAGCCGCTGAGGCGGGGCGCGAAATCGCTCGCGATCCCGGTCGGCGCGTGGTCGAGCAGAACTGGTGCGGCGGTGGCGCGGATTCCGGCATGGTGGAACGCCAGCAGCGCCCGCGGCATGTGCCAGGCATGGGTGACGAGATAGACCGAGCCAATCCCCTCGCTTCTGAGAATGGCGGCGCTGTCGGTGGCATTTTCCCAGGTATCGTCGGAGCGATCTTCGCGCCAGCGCGCCGGGACGCCGAAATCGTCGCGGAGACTCTCGGCCATCAGGGCGGCAAGCGAGACCGACCCGTCCGGTGGCTTGCCGCCGCTGACCAGCACCGGCAGCCCGGTGCGCCGGGCAAGGGCGGCGGCGGCGCGAAGACGCATGACGGTGAGTGGGCCGAGATCGACCGCCTGGTCGTCCGCGGCACCGCCCGTCCCTGGGTTTCGGAGGCCATGATCGACCTCGGCGGCGAGTACGACGATGGCGCGCGGCGGGTCATCGGCGGGTGGGGTGAGCGGCAAATCGCGTTCGAGCGAGGCGATCAGCAGCCCTCCGGTGACCGGCAAGGCGAGCGCCAACAGCAAGACCAGCGCCACCCCGGTGATGGCGAGGCCGAGCCGGCGCCAGCGCGTCAGCGCGGCGAGCGCGACCCCGGCGAGGCCGAGCGGCACCAGGTTGAGCGGCGGCACGATGGCGGCAATGGCGAAGGGGCCGAGCGACATCGCCGCTAGCGCGCCTCCGCGTGAGGTTGGTTCGCCGCCGGCGCCTCGCCGGCGAGCGAGAGCCTAAGAAAAGCAGCGCTTTTTTCCTCCCAGCCGGCAGCGGCGGCGGTGGCGAGGCCCTGGTGGCGGAGGGTTGCGCGGAGATCGGCATCGTCATGGAGCCGCGCCATTGCGTCGGCGATCGCCGCGACCGAGCCGCCATCGACGACGATGCCATTCACCCCGTCCGTTACCGCATCGGTGCTGCCGCCGTCGCGTCCGGCGATGACCGGCAGGCCGCAGCTATTGGCTTCGAGGAAAACCAGGCCGAAGCCTTCGGTGTCGCCGTCGGGAAGCGCCCGGTTGGGCATCACGAAGACATCACCGAGGCAGTAATGATCGACCAGTTCCTCCTCCGGCACGAGGCCGGTGAAAACGACCTTGCCCAGAACCCCCGCTTCGCGCGCGATCTCCTCCAGTCGCGCCCGGTAAGGCCCCTGGCCGACGACGAGCAGGCGGATATCGGGCCGCCGCGGCAGGATTTCGGCCAAGGCGCGGATCGCTTGATCGATGCCTTTCTTTTCCAGAAGCCGGCAGACCGAGACGAACACGAAGGCGCCTTCGAGCCGATAGAGGCGCATGAGATCGGCGCGTTTGCCGACCGGGCGGAAACGGGCGGTATCGACGCCGTTTTCGATCAGGCTGATGCGCGCCGGGCTCTCCGCGCCCAGGAGCCCGCGTACCGCATTGAGGGTGAAGCGGCTGACGACGATGATGTGATCGACCCCGAGCAGGCCGCGGCGGCGGCGGTGATGGCCGGGATCGTATGGGTCGTCGGTGGTGATCTCCTCGCCATGGATATAGACCAGGGTGGTGACGCCGGGGATTTTGCGGAGTAGGCTGACCAGCCAACCGCTGGCGAGCAATTCACCGAGACAGACCGCCCTGACTCCCGCATGCGCGATCAGCCATAGCACGGTCGCGGCCAGACGCAGGCGGATCAGGACGTCATGAAAGCGGAAGCGGAACTTGCCGAACCATTGGCCACGCGGCGGATCGATCACCGTCCGCAGCAGCGCGAGGCGGCGGATGGGAAACGGCGCCTTGCGGTCATGTTCGCGCCAGCCGATGAGGGGCAAGCCGTCAGCATAGCTGATGCGCGGCGCGAGGACCATGACCCGGCCGCCACCATGGCGGGCGAGATTGTCGTACACGACTGCCGAGCCCCCCCGTACGGGGGGGAAATTATTGACCACCAGCAATACTTTGCGGTCTTTGTCCGCGGGCCTCGTCATGCCCGCCGCTCCGGCGGCGGGGCGAGGAGCGCGGGGATTTCGGGCAGCGCCGCGAAACGGCCGCCAAATGCCCCGGCGAAATGGTCGAGCACGGCGGAAAGACGGTCATAGAAATAATGCAGATCGGCGCGGGTCTGGACATAGGGGTTGCGACCCGGCGCCAGCGAGGAGCTATGGAAACTGAGCGGAAAGATCATCTCGCCGCGCCGGCGCAGATGGCGCATCAGCCGGCACATTGCCGAGGCATCATTGCCTTCCGGGGAGAGGGTGATGCGCTCGGCGCAGCGTGAACGGGTGAGGAGCGAGGGCACGCGGAGCCGGGTCATGCGCGGCCCTGACAGCGCCTGGTAGAGCCAGCGCCCAAGCTCGCCCCCCCAGCCGACGACGCTGCGGCAAAGCGGCACTTCCAGAAGGTCGCGGTGCTCGCCGAACCAGAACGGCCGGTAATCATAGGCGCTATGGTCCGGTCCCCCTTCCGGTGTGAAGCTGGTGCGCGGGGCGAGGCTGGTGTCGATCAGAAAACCATGTTTTTCGAGCAAAGCCGCGGTTTGCGCGCCGATGCCATAGCGCCCGGCACGATGGATGGTGGGCGCGAACCCGAAACAGGCGGTGAATTTCGCCTTGAGCGCGAGCAGTTTCTGCTCCTCCCGGCCGGCGTCGAGATTGCCCGAGAAGGAAAAACGCCGGCTCGGCGCGGCGCCGAGCGGCGGCGTCACCCAGGTATGCAACTGCACGCCGACCACGCATTGCCCGCGCTCGATCTGGCGGCGGATGAGCCGTACCGCATCCTCATCGGCGAGCACGGGATAGGTCAGCAGATAGGCCGGCACCGCGCCATAGGCGCCGAGGATTTCGTGCAGATCGGGGATCTGGCGCATGCATTCGGTGGTGTAGCCGGTGCCCTCGATCGGGGTCAGCCAGTCGAAATCCTCCTCGGCGTCGATCACCACGGTGCAGACCGGGTGTTCGAGCCGGGTGGTCGCCGGCCGATCGGCTTGGAACGGAGAAGAATGCGTCATGCCTCGCTCTGGCGGGGTGGGATAAAAGCCGCTGGCAGGGAAGCATTATTCCATTGATAAGGCGTTTGACCAAGCGCGCCCGTCCCCGGCCGGTCGATTTTTCTTGCTTTTTTTGCGGATGCGAAGGATAGAGGGGGCGTTCCGCACATCGCGTGATCGGCGCGCCCCAACCCGGGCGTGTTTTAGCTGCGGGACTTCCGTGATCAATCGTTCGCCCCGGTATCGCGCGGGCAGGCGGACAGTAGAGCGCCCTCTCGGGCCGCAGGCGCGGCCCTCTGGCGCTGGAGATGAATTTTCGTGCCATCCATGAGTTTTGCCACCCTCGGCCTCGCCGAGCCGCTGCTTGGCCCCCTGACGCGGGCGCGCTTTGACACCCCGACGCCGATCCAGGCCGGGGCCATCCCGCCGCTTCTCGCCGGGCGCGACCTGCTCGGCATCGCCGAAACCGGCACCGGCAAGACCGCGGCCTTCGCGCTGCCGATCCTGCATCATCTCGCTGCCGCCCCGCCGGCGGCGCCGCTCGGCCCTTTCACCACCCGCGCCCTGATCCTCGCCCCGACCCGCGAGCTGGCGCTGCAGATCGAGGCCAGCCTGCTCAATTTCGGGGGCGTCGCGCGCCGGCGTCTGGTGACCATCGTCGGCGGCTTGAGCCGCCACGCGCAGGTGCAGCGGATGCGCCCCGGCGTTGATATCGTGGTTGGAACCCCGGGGCGGGTCCGCGATCTGATGGCGACCAATGAACTCCGCCTGCATGAGGTCCGCCATCTCGTGCTCGACGAGGCCGATCGCATGCTCGATCTCGGCTTCATCGCCGATATCCGCCGTATCATCGCCGCCTTGCCGGCAGCGCGGCAATCGGCGCTGTTCTCGGCGACCATGCCGGCCGCGGTCGGCAAGCTCGCCGAAAGCCTGCTTCGAAACCCGGCACGGGTGGAAATCGCCCGCACCGCGCCGGCCGCCTCGCGTATCGAGCAGCACGTGCATTTCGTCGATCCGGCCGGCAAACGGGCGCTGCTCGGCCGCCTGCTCGCCGATCCGGCGTTGTCGCGGGTGCTGGTCTTCACCCGCACCAAGCGCGCCGCCGACCGGCTCGCCGAAACCCTCGGCGCCGACGGGGTCGAGGTCAGCGCCATCCACGGCAATAAAAGCCAGGCGGCGCGGGGCAAGGCGCTCGACCGCTTCCGCGATGGCCGCACCCGGGTACTGGTCGCGACCGATATCGCGGCGCGTGGGATCGATGTCGCGCAGGTCTCGCACGTCATCAATTTCGACCTGCCGGCGCAGCCCGAGGATTATGTCCATCGCATCGGCCGCACCGCGCGCGCCGGCGCGCGCGGCATCGCCATTTCGTTCTGCGGCCATGCCGAACGCGGCGCGCTCCGGGCCATCGAACGCGCGACCGGGGCGGGTTTCCAGGTCGCCTGAGAGCGGGACCCGGACCAGCGGGGGCAACCGCCGCCGCTGGTCTTTCGCCCCATTTATTATCGGCCGAATTTATTACCGGCCGACGATCCGCCGCAACTGGCTGACGCGGTGGTGGAAATCCGCGTGGCTCATATCCGGGACCGGCCATGGCAAGCTCGCCCGCACCGCGCCGGCGCGCCAGGGAGCGCCGGCGGGGGCATCCGCGAGGCGCTGCAAACTCGCCCATGGATGCCGCAGCCATTCATGCCACGGCACCGGGTTGAGCGCGGCCGAGATGCGCTTTCCATTGATCCCATGCACGAACGGAATGGCATTGATCGCCCGCACCTCGCGCGCGCTCGGCCGGCGCAGCAGGCGCGCGATGTCGAACAGGGCCGACGCCGGGTCGATGCCGTCCGGCCAAGCGCCATCGAGCAGCCCGTCGAGAGCGTCGATCTCGGCGAGGCATTCCTGCTCCAGCGTGGCGAAGAAGGCCGCACGGAGCGCCCCCGCCGGCGCCTGCTCGCTGGCATGCACGGCGCAGAACCGGCCCTCCGCCGCCACGTAATGCGCGACCGAACCGTGCGGGGCGGAAAAAAACAGCTCCAGCAGGACCGGCCCCTCGCGGACCAGATCGCAGAACGGCTTGGGATGGCCGAAGCTGAAGAGATAGGCCGACGCCGTGCGCGGATCGAGGCCGGGGCGCAGCGCCTCGGGGAAAAGGCCGAGATAGCAGCCGAACAGATCGGCCGCGGGAAGCCCGGAGAGGCGCGTCAATTGGCGCTGGATGGAGCCGTGCCAGCCGATATCGACGATCATTCGCCGCCCTGGGACGAAAAAATCCTCGCCGGCGAGATAGCCGAGCGCCGCCTCGCGCCGCGCTCCCAGCGCCGCCCCGATCAGCGCCGGCTGGGTCGCGATCAGGCGCCGCGCCGCGGCGAGGCAAAGCGCATACTCGTCCTCCACGATCCGCGTCGGGTTGAAGCCGAGGCCGGCGAGCAGCGGCGCCACGGTTTCGGCCGCGACCCCGAGCGGCTCGAGCAGGGAGGAAAGCCGGTCGCCTTCGACCGTATGGGCGAGCATGGCGGCGAGCGTTTCGTGATCATCGGCAAGGCCAGGCAGCACGATCGCCTGACGGGAAACTTCGAGATAGTGCAAATCCACCGGATCGCCACGCTTGGCGACGATGCGGCGCGCGATGGCGAGCGGCAGATAGCCGTCGCGGGCGGTGAAATAGAGCCGGCGAATGCCGTGCCGGCGCGCTTCGGCGAGCACGAACAGGGTGAAGCCGAGCATCAGCAGGGTGATGTAATGGGTGAGCGGCTTTTCCCGGCGCGCGCCGGCGGATGTGCCGCCCTCCGCCGGCCGGGGTGCGCGGCGGTGGCTATGGAGGAGGCGTAGAATGGGGTCGCGGGCGGCGATCGCCGCGTCCTCGGGTGGGGCGGCGGGACGCGGCAAAGAGAGGGTCGCGAGGCCATGGGCGCGGGCGCGGGTGCCATCGGAGACCGGGTTATCGCCGAGATGAATGATCTCCGCGGCGGGGATTGCGAGATGATCGAGCAGCCATGCGAATAGCCGTCCGCTATCCTTGCTGTGTCTGACATCGGCCGATGAAATCACCTCGCAGGCGCCGCCGAAGCCGTTTTCGGCGAGCAATGTCGCGAGCCATGCGCCGGGCAGGATGGAATCGGAGAGGAAAATCAGCCGCTGCCCCGGCGCCCGCGCCGCCAGCGTGTCGCGCAGCGCCGGCACCGCCCGGCAAACCGCGCGTTCGGTCGCGAATTCCAGCGCCGCCGCCGCCACCGGGTCGGAAACCAGGCCGCAGGCGGCGAGGCGTTCATAGACCTCGCCGATTCGCACCTCGTCATGGCCGGCTTCCCGCGCTTCCTTGCGTCCCGCGTCCTCGGCGGCGAGGCGGAAGACGCGAAACCCGGCCGCATCGCAGGTGATCAGCCCGAGCGCCCGCGCCCGGGCGCCGACCGCGAGCAGCACATCGGCCGGCCGCGCCAGTGTGCGGACGAGGGCGGTATCGAAAATATCACAGCTAATGACCCGATAGCGCGCGAGCCGTTCGGCGGCCCGGCGCGGCGACGCGGCCTCACCGCCGCCGCGCCGCGCCGCGCCCCCGAATCCGGCGCCGATGGTTCGCATGACGGTTTTCACGGGGGTATCAGGGCCGCGCCCACACCGCGCCAGCCGCCATCCCGATCGTTTCGCGCCGCATCGTCCCCCGCCATTCCCGAACCCATGGCACAGCCGACAGACCGAACCGCGTGCAGCGTCACAAAGCCAAAACACGGTGTAGTTGCAAGCTGTTTGTCCAATTCGAGGATAGCCGTCCAGCGTCCCGAAACGCAAGGGAAACGTTAATGCCGATGACCTAAAGTCCGGCTGTGGTGGCGATCGATGAGGCGGCAGATCATGATTCGCTTCCGCGGCGCGGCGCCTTATTCTGGTGATGACGGAATCGGGAGACGAAACTCATGGCGGCAGCGGCGGCGGGCGCGCATCATATCGTTATCGTCGGCGGCGGCGCGGGGGGGCTGGAACTCGCGACCCGGCTCGGCGATCGGTTCGGCCGACGCGGGCGGATGCGCATCACCCTGGTCGACAAATCGCGCACCCATCTCTGGAAGCCGCTCCTGCACGCGGTTGCGGCCGGCAGTCTCGACCGCGCCGCCCATGATTTGAGCTATCTCGCGCAGGCGCATTGGCACCATTTCCACTTTCGCCTCGGCGAGATGATCGGGATCGACCGGGCGCGGCGCGAGATCGCGCTCGGCGCGGTTTTCGATGAGGAAGGGCGCGAAATCACCGCGCCCAGCGTCATCGCCTATGACACGCTGGTGATGGCGCTCGGCAGCGTCACCAATGATTTCGGAACACCTGGGGCGGCGCGCTTCGCGGTGCCGCTCGAGACCCCGGATCAGGCGGCGCGGTTCAATCGCCGGCTGATCAACGCGTTCATCCGCGCCCAGACCCAGCCCGGGAAGGTGCGCCCCGGCCAGCTCGGCGTCGTCATCATCGGCGCCGGCGCGACCGGCACCGAACTCGCCGCCGAACTCCACCACACCACCCGCGCCGTCGTCGCCTATGGCCTCGATCGCATCGATCCGGCGAAAGACATCCAGATCACCCTGGTCGAGGCGGCACCACGCATCCTGCCGGCGCTGCCCGAACGCATCGCGCACGCGACCCAGAGCCTGCTCGAAAAGCTCGGTGTCGAGGTGCGCGTCGCGGCGCGGGTGGTCGAGGTGACGGCGGATGGCGTGCGCCTCGCCGATGGCAGTTTTCTGCCCTCGGAATTGGTGATCTGGTCGGCGGGGGTGAAGGGGCCGGATTTTCTTGCCACCCTCGACGGTCTCGAAGTCAACCGGATCAACCAGCTCGTCGTCGGCGAGACCCTGCAAACCACCCGCGATCCGGCAATTTTCGCCCTCGGTGACTGCGCCGCTTGCCCGCGCCCCGGTTCCGAGGCGCCGGTGCCACCGCGCGCCCAGGCAGCGCATCAGCAGGCCTCGCATCTTTTCCGCCAATTGCCGCGGCGCGAGCGGGGGGACGCATTGCAGCCTTTCGTCTATCGCGATTTCGGCTCGCTGGTCTCGCTCGGCCGCTACAGCACGGTCGGCAGCCTGATGGGATTTCTGGTCGGGCGGAGCTTTTTCATCGAAGGCTATTTCGCCCGCATGATGTATCGCTCGCTCTATAAAATGCACCAACACGCGTTGCACGGCGCCGGCACCGTGGTGCTCGAAACCCTCGCCCGCGCGCTCGACCGCCGCGCCGACCCGCCGGTCAAGCTGCACTGAGCCAATGTCGCCGCTTTCGCCGATTCTCGCGGCGCTGCATGCCGCGCCGCTCCGCGTCTGGTCGATCATCGTCACCCTCTACGGGGACGCCATCGTTGCGCGTGGTGGCATGCTCGACCTCGCCACCATGCTGCGGATTTTTGCCGCGATGGGGATCGGCCCCGGCGCGGTGCGCACTGCCGTCTCGCGGCTTGCCGCCGATGGCTGGCTGGTCGGCCGCAAGGTCGGGCGGGCGAGCTTTTATCGCCTGACTGGCAAGGGGGAAGAAATCTTCGCCGCCGCCGCGCGGCGGATCTATCGTGGCGCGCCGCCGGAATGGGATGGGGATTTGCGTCTCGTGCTGCTGCCGCCCGAAGCGGCGACGGACGCGGCGCGGGCTGCACTCCTCGATGCCGGGTTCGTGGCCCCGGTGCCGGGGCTCTGGATCGCCCCGCCGGGCGCGGGGGCGATGCCGACGCCGATCGCCACGCTCGCCACGGCGGTGGTGCTCGATGCCCGCGCCGAGGGGCCGTCTGGGCCGCGCCTCGCGGCCCTGGCCTGGCCGCTGGCGCGGCTCGCGGGCGGCTATGGGCGGTTCGCGGCACTTTTTGGCCCGCTTGCGCGGTGGTTGGAGGAAGGCGGCGCGCTTTCCGGGCTGGAGGCGCTGGTTGCCCGCACCCTGCTCATTCACCACTACCGCCGGGTCATTCTGCACGACCCCGATCTGCCACTGGCACTGTTGCCGGCGGACTGGCCGGGGGTCGCGGCGCGGGAATTGTGCCGGCGGCTGGATGCGGCGCTTTTCGCCCCGTCCGAGGCGTGGCTCGACCAGCACGCGCGCATCCCGGAGGGCGCCCTGCCACCAGCCGCCGCCACCCATCCGCGATTTCAAGAAGATAATCAGCCAGGAAAATGAAAATCATTTGCAATCTCAGTAAAACCGAAGATCAAAACGATCAGCGTAAGCAAAAAATTTCATGATCTTTGCCCTTGCGGCGGTCATCAAAACTGGCCACAGATAACGCCGGGCCCGCCGCGGCTCCGGTTGTGCTGCTCGTTTTGGCTTGTACGGAATTGTATTTCTTTCCGCCCGACGCCGGATCGGCGCCAGAGGCCATGAGACCACGAGGTTTCCCATGCGTGATTTTTCCGACCTCGGCGAACGCGAGATCCTGGCGCTCGCGATCAGCAACGAGGAGGAAGACAGCCGCATCTACGCCGACTACGCCGAAGCCCTGCGTGAGCATTTTCCCGCCTCGGCCAGGGTGTTCAGCGAGATGGCGCAGGAGGAGAACGAGCATCGGCGGCGCCTGATCACGCTCTATCAGGAAAAATTCGGCGAACACATCCCGCTCATCCGCCGTCAGGACGTACGCGGCTTCGTGCAACGAAAACCGGTCTGGCAGATGCGCGAGATCAGGGTCGAGACGGTGCGCAAGCAGGCCGAGTTGATGGAGATGGAGACCCAGCGCTTCTATCGTCAGGCCGCGAGCCGCAGCGCCGACGCCTCGATCCGCAAGCTGCTCGGCGATCTCGCCGAAGCCGAGGCCGAACACGAGACCACCGCCGAGAAGCTGGTGGAGCAAAACCTCACCCGCGATGCCCGCGCCGAGGAGGAACACACCGCGCGGCAGATGTTCGTCTTGCGCTACGTCCAGCCCGGGCTCGCCGGGCTGATGGATGGCTCGGTCTCGACGCTGGCGCCGCTATTCGCCGCCGCCTTCGCCACCGGCCAGTCCTGGAACGCCTTCGTCGTCGGCCTCGCCGCCTCGCTCGGCGCCGGCATCTCGATGGGCTTCGCCGAGGCACTGTCGGATAACGGCAGCCTCACCGGGCGCGGCGCGCCGCTTTTGCGCGGCGTGATCTGCGGCGCGATGACCACGCTCGGCGGGCTCGGTCACAGCCTGCCCTATCTCATCCCGCGTTTCTGGACGGCGACCGCGCTCGCCATCGCGGTGGTGGTGGTGGAGCTGGCGGCGATCAGTTGGGTGCGCTGGCGTTATATGGATACGCCGCCCTTCGCCGCCGCTTTTCAGGTCGCGTTCGGTGGCGCGCTGGTGTTCGCGGTCGGCATTCTGATCGGCAGCAGTTGATCATGAAGGAGCCAGGCATGACCACCGAACGCTATGATCCGCTGACGCTTGCGCTGCACTGGCTCACGGTTGCGCTGGTCATCGCGCTCTGGGGCATCGCGCAACTCTGGGGGTGGCTGCCGCGCGGTTCGGCGGCGCGGCACGCGGCGCAGGCGCTGCATGTCTCGCTCGGGATGGTGTTCATCCTGGTGCTGGTCGCGCGGCTTCTCTGGCGCACGACGGCCGGGCGGCGCCTTGCCCCGCTGCCGGGGCCGCGCCTTCTCGCATGGGGCGCGCGGGCGGCGCATGGCGCGCTTTATGCCTTGCTCGTCCTGATGGCGATCAGCGGGCCGCTCAATCGTTCGGCCGGCGGTGATCCGCTCGGTTTCTTCGGCCTCGTGACCTTCCCGCCGCTACTCGCCAAGAACAAGGCCCTGGCCGAGACCATCAATGATTTTCATGGAACCGTCGCGACGATCATCCTCATCCTCGCCGGGCTCCATGCGGCGGCGGCGCTGGTGCATCACTATCTCTGGCGGGACGGCGTGCTCGCCCGCATGGTGCCCGGCCTCGCGTCACGCGCGCAGCGATAGCGCGCCGCCGCGTGGTTTTCAGCCGGGACGATCCTTGAGTTCGATTTCGAGGAAGGCGAGCGGCGCCGGGCCGGCATTGCTGACATCGTGCTCCACCCCGGCCTTGCGGAAATAGGGGCGGCCCGGCTGCAGCGGGGTCTCCGTCTGGCCGCTCGCCGAGGTCGCCCGCAGCAATCCCTCGGTCAGCGGCACCACGAGGTAATCGAAATCATGGCGATGATGGCCGGTGGTCGCCCCCGGCGCCAGGCGCCATTCCGTCACCCGGATCTCCTCGCGGTCGATCTCGACGGTATTTTCGGCGGTGTGGTGAACGGTCATGGGGTTTTGGTCTCCTCGGCGTCGTCGGTGTCGTTGCGAAACGGCGTGAAGGCACGGAGATCGGCCTCCCGCGCCGCGATGGCGAGGCGTTCGGCCTCGAGAAAATCCCCGACCGCGCGGCGCAGCCCGGCATGCGCGATCCAATGCGCCGAATAGGTCGGGGCCGGGAGATAGCCGCGCGCGAGTTTATGCTCACCCTGCGCCCCCGCCTCCACCCGGGCCAGTTTATGGGCGATGGCGTAGTCGATGGCGCGATAATAGCAGAGTTCGAAATGGAGAAATGGCCAGTCCCCGATCGCCCCCCAGTTGCGGCCGTAAAGCGTCGTGCGGCCACGCAGATTGAGCGCGCCGGCGACCGCCTTCCCGTCTTTCTCGGCGATCATCAGGACGACGCGATCGCCGAGACGCGCGGCAAGCAGGCTGAAGAACCGGCGCGGCAGATAGGCGCCACCCCATTTCCGCTCCACCGTCGCGAGATAGAAGCGATAAAACGCATCCCAATGCCGCTCGGTGATCGCGGCGCCTTCGAGGGTATGGAGAGCGAGCCCCTGCGCTGCGACCTCGCGCCGCTCGCGGCGGATGGTTTTCCGCTTGCGCGACGAGAGCGAGGCAAGGAAATCCTCGAAATCACCATAGCCGGCATTGTGCCAGTGAAATTGCAGCCCCTGGCGGCGGAGCCACCCCGCCGCGCCGAGGGCTTGCCACTCGGGCTCGGTGCAGAAGGTGACATGCACCGAGGACAGATCGAGCCGCGCGCAGGTCTCCGCCAGCGCCCGGCCGAAAATCGCCGCCGTCACCCCGGCGCCCGGGCGGATCAGCAGGCGTGGCCCCGGCACCGGGCTGAACGGCACCGCGACCTGTAATTTCGGGTAATAGCGGCCGCCGGCGCGCTCGAATGCATCCGCCCAGGCATGGTCGAACACATATTCGCCGTAGCTGTGCGATTTGACATACATCGGCGCGACCGCCGCCAATCGCCCGTCGCCATCGCGGAGCGCCGCGTGGCGCGCGTGCCAGCCGGTGCGTCGCCCGACCGCGCCGCTATCCTCGAGCGCGCTCAGAAAAGCATGGCCGATGAAGGGGTTGTCCTCGCTTTCGGCGCAAAGGTTCCAGTCCTCGGCGGCGATCTCGGCGATCGCAGCGTGCAGCGTGAGGCTGAACTTTCCGGAACCATCCGGCAATGTCGGCAAGCTCGGCATGGGGTGGCGCGGGGGCGGCAATGTCGGGCTCAGGCGATTTCGAACCAGCCTTCGACCTCGACCGCGAAATCGAGCGGCAGCGAGGGCACGCCGACGGTGGTGCGAGCATGCCGGCCACGCTCGCCAAACACCGCGACGGCGAGATCGGAGGCGCCGTTCATCACCTGCGCGTGCGCGGTGAAGGCGGCGGTCGCGGCGATGAAGCCACCGAGCCGCACGACGCGCCGCACCCGTCCGAGATCGCCGGCGAGCGCGGCGTTTGCCTGCGCGAGCAGATTGACGAAGCAAAGCTGGGCCGCCCGGATGCCATCTTCGAGGCTGACTTCGGCGCCGAGCTTGCCGAGAATCCGCGTCTCACCAAGGATCGGCCCCTGACCCGAGATCACCAGCAGGGTGCCGGATATGGCGAAGGGCACATAATTGGCGACCGGCGCCGCCGGGATCGGCAGCGTGAAGCCGAGTGCGGCAAGGCGTTGCAGAATCGTATCCGAAGTCATCGGGGCAGCCGCCATCACGTCATCTCCTGGAAAGAACGCCGCTTCGGCGCGCGGCGGGAGACAGTTTCCACCCGCTGCTTTCCGGCGGCAAGCGCCGGAAACTGTGAGACGCGGCGGAAGACGAAACCGCGCTAGACTGGCCGGTATGGCCGTCTCGCCCCAGGATCGAGGAGAACCCGATGACCGCCCAGCCCTTCGTTCGTGCCGCCGCCGCCGCGCTGCTTGCGGCAACCTGCCTGCGCCCCGCTTTCGCCCAACCGGCGACGACGTCTTCGGGCACGCCGACCGCCGCCGATTTCCTCAACGCCGCGAGTGACGCCGATAACTGGATCCTACCGGCGAAAAGCTATGCCAATAATCCGCTGACGCCGGCGATCGGGATCGACCGTGGCAATATCGCCAAGCTCCACCTCGCCTGGCGTCATGAGGAAAAAGGCGAATTCGTGGGCTCGCCCCTGGTCTGGCACGAAACCATGTTTCTTGCGACCGCCGACGGTGCGGTGACCGCCCTCGATGCGGTGAGTGGCAAGCCGAAATGGCGCGCGGCGGTCGCCGCCGGTCCTGGCCGGCTCGCGTTGTTTGACGGTCATGTTTTCCTCGCCACCGAAAAAGGCGCGCTGATCGCCCTCGATCCCGCCAGCGGGCAAAAGAACTGGGAGGTCGCGGCGGCGCCGGATGCGGGGTTCGTGACCGCCCCGGTGCCCTACCACAATCCGGCGACCGGCCAGGATCTGCTGCTGATCGGGGTTGCCGCGACGGCGCAGGGGGAAAGCGGCGCCATCGCCGCCTTCGCCGCGCGCGACGGCCATCGGCTTTGGACCTGGAACACCATCCCCGGCCCCGGAATGGCGGGCCACGCGAGCTGGGGCGGCAATTCCTGGCGGCAAGGCGGGGTCAACCCGGTCGGTATCGCCATCTCGCCCGCGACCCATACCGCTTTCGTGACCCTCGGCGGCCCGTCCCCCACCTATGATGGCGCCGCCCGCCCCGGCGATAATCTCTATAGCGACGCTCTGGTCGCGCTCGATCTCGCAACACCCGAGCCCAAGCTCCGCGGCTATCATCAGTTCATCGCCCATGACATCTGGAATTGGGGGCTCGCCACCGCGCCGATGCTGATCTTCGGCCGGGTCGGCGAGACGCAGCACGATCTCGTCCTGGTCGGCGACAAGGGCGGCAATCTCTGGGTGGCCGACGGCGATAACGGCGCCTTGCTCGACCATTCCGCCTTGAGCTTCGTGAAAAACGGCACCACCCGCTCGGCTACCGGTGGCACCGTCATCTGCCCGGCGCTCGATGGCGGTATCCAAGGCTATGGCGGCGCTTTCGATGTCGCAGACAACATTCTTTTCATCGCCAGCGCCGACCAGTGCGCCTCGGTCACGACGGGGAAGACGGGCAGCGATGTCAGCGTCCTCGGCCCTGGAGAAACCAGTTTCAACGCCATCGCGCTCGCCAGCGGCACCTTTCTCTGGCGGCAGCATTTCGAGCCGCTGACGCGCCGCGCTGGGGCGGGATCCGGGGCATCGAAATCGTTCGGGGCGCCGCGGCTTGCCCCGCGGCTGGAGAAGCTGATCGATGCCGGCGTTCTGGTTACCGCCAACGGCCTGGTTTTCACCGGCGCGCCGGACGGGCGTTTCGTTGTCTTCGCCGCCGAGGATGGCCGCGAACTCTGGCACGACAACACTGGCGCGCCGCTCACCGCGCCGGCTATCGCCTATCGCGCCGATGGCAAGGAAATCATCGCCGCGGTCTCCGGCGGGCGGGTCTCGGCCTTCGCGATCCGATGAAAAGAATGGCCCGGTCCCAGGTCAGGGCAGAGGCCCTCGGCACGGGACCGGGCTTTGGGGTTATCTTCCGAGTCTCATCCGTTGGCGACCTTGCGCGGCGAATCGCTCTGGCCGGCAGCGCTTTTTTTCGCTTCCGCCGCAGCCTCGGCCATCATGTGTTTGAGGTCGCGGAGTAACGCGCTGCCCTTCAATGTCCGCTGCACGAGAACGCTGCGGCGGTCCTGGGGATCGACCTTGCGGCGGGCGAGTTCCAGCTCGCCGAGGCGATCGAGGGCGCGGGTGATCGCCGGTTTGGAGACGTGGAGATCGGCGGCCAGGCCGCGCACGGTATGGTTGCCGTCCTGAAGATAGCAGGTCAGAAACACGGCGAGCTGCCGCGCCGAGAGATCCGGGCCTTCGCGGCGGACCAGGGAGACGACGGTGTCGCGGAGGATGGTGGGCAAGGTATCGGTGGCGGAGGGGGAGGCGGGCATGGTGTCAATCCTTCTTTTGGTCGCCGGCCGTCTGGTCACCGGCCGCCGGGCCGGAGAATCCTAAGCCGATCGCGGTGGCGATCGCACGGGCCGCTTGCGCCTCGCCGCCTTCCGGCCGGCCAGGGCGTGTCGTGTCATTCCAGGCATAAAGGTCGATATGCGCCCAGGGCACATCTGGCGCAACGAACCGTTCAAGAAATAACGCCGCGACCACCGCGCCGCCATGTGTATTTCCGGCAATGTTATTCAAATCTGCGACATGACTGCCAAGCCAAGTGCCGTAATCGGCCCAGAGCGGCAATTGCCAGAGCGGATCACAGCAGGATTTTCCGGCAGCGATCAGCCGTTCGGCCCAGACTTGGTCATTGCTGAAGAGGGCCGGCAGATCCGGCCCGAGGGCGGCGCGCGCCGCCCCGGTCAGGGTCGCGCAATCGATGATCAGGGCCGGATTCTCCTCGCACGCGGCGGCGAGCAGATCGGCGAGCACGAGTCGGCCCTCGGCATCGGTGTTGCCGACCTCGACGCTGAGGCCCTTGCGGGTCGCGAGCACGTCGAGCGGGCGCATGGCGTGGCCGGAGACGCTGTTTTCGACACAGCCGACGCGGAGCACGAGCCTGACCGGCAGATCCGCCGCCATGATCATCCGCGCCGCCGCCATCACCACCGCGGCGCCGCCCATGTCCTTTTTCATCCGCAGCATCGCGGATGAGGGTTTGAGGTCATAGCCGCCGCTGTCGAAACAGACCCCTTTGCCGCAGAGCGCGATCAGCTTCGCGTCCGGCGCCGCGCCGCCTCCCGCCCAGCGCAGGGTGGCGACCCGTGGCGCCCGCGCCGCGCCGCGCCCGACCGCCGCCACCGCCGGATAGCCGGCCGCCAGCGCGTCATCGACGATGATCTCGACGCTGGCGCCGAAATCTTTGCCGAGCGCCGAAACCGCGTCCGCCAGCTCTGCCGGGCCGAGATGGTTGGCCGGCATGTTGACGAGGTCGCGGGCCATGATGACCGCCGCCGCCGCCTCCCGCGCCGCTTCGGTGCCGGCCGGCGGCACGAGGCGCGCCGGCGGCCGCGGCGGGGACTTGAAGGCCGAGAAACGATAGGCGCCGAGGGCGAAGCCGAGCACCGCGCGCCCCGGATCGTACTCGTCCCGATCCCCAGGGCCCGGAATCAGCCGCCAGACCGTGCCTTCGGGCAGACGGAAGGCGAGATCGCCGAAGGCCCAAGGCGGGGTGTCGGCGCCGGCTGCGCTATCGCCGAGGCCGAGCACCGCGCCGGCGAGCCCAACCTCGCCGGGGAGCAGGCAGAGCTGCTGCGGCTTGGCGGCGAAACCGGTGGCGTCGAGATAGCGCCGCGCCACCTCCGGCAGGGAGTCGCGAAGCGCTGCGAGCCCCGCCGGCGAGACCGCATAAAGCGGCAGCGCCGCCGGCGTGTCGTCGGCGAAAGGAAGATCGGATGGCACGCTCATGCCCCTGGTGCCGCCGCGAGACCGCTTGCCATGAGCCCGGTCACGCGGCGCGCGAAGGCAGCGGCGTCGGCCGGCGCCTCGCCCTCCTGCACCCGCGCGAGATCGAGAAGCGTTGCCGCGATTTCGGCGAGATCGGTGGTCTCGGGACGGGCCGCCAGCGCCGCGATCAGGGGGTGGCGGGGATTGACCTCCAAAACCGGCGCCGGGGCGGGAAAATCGCGCCCGGCGCGGCGCATCAACCGCTCGCGGAAGAGGTCGCCGCCGGCCATCCCGGGGGCGAGGGCGACGGCGCTTTCGACCAGCCGCTCCGAGGCCCGCACCGCCGAGACCGCATCCCCGAGCGCGGTTTTGAGCGCGCCGGCAAGCGCTGTGACATCGGCGGCCGGCGTTGCCTCGCCATCACCGGCGAGCTTCGCGAGATCATCACCGCTGCGGACGGCGTTGCGGATCGGCTTGTCCTCGAAGGTGGTGCAGCGATCGGGCCAGAACGCATCGATCGGGTCGGCGAGCAGCAGCACCTCGACGCCGCGGGCGCGGAACCCTTCGAGGAGTGGCGCGCGGCGGAGGGCGGTGATGCTTTCCCCGGCGAGGACATAGATCGCCTCCTGCCCGGGTTTCATGCGCGTGACGTAGTCGGCAAGCGAGGTCCAGCCTTCATTCGCGGTGCTGCGGAAGCGCGCGAGCGGCAGGATATCCTTCTGATGCGCGTGATCCTCCCACAGCCCCTCCTTGAGGATCGGGCCGAAATTCTCCCAGAATTTCTCGTAAGACTCGTCTTCCTTGGCGCGGGTCTTGAGTTCGGTCAGCACCCGGTTGGTGAGCGCGGTGCGGATTCGCCCGAGCACCGGCGTTGCCTGCAACATCTCGCGCGAGACGTTGAGCGGCAGATCCTCGGTATCGACGACACCTTGCACGAAGCGGAGCCAGCTCGGCAGCAGCTCGGCCTCGTCGGTGATGAACATCCGCCGCGCATGGAGCCGCACCCGCGACGCCCGCTCCTCCTCGACCACCGCGAAGGGACGGGTTTCGGGGATGAAGAGCAGGGCATGGAAGTCCAGCGCCCCCTCCGCTTTCCAGTGCAGCGTCGCCCATGGTTTGTCGAAGAGATGGCCGAGATGGCGATAGAATTCGGTATAGGATTGTTCGGTGATCTCCGCCTTCGGCTTGCGCCATAGCGCCGTGCCCTCATTGGCCGGGAGATCCTTGCCGTCCCGCGCGATGGTCACCGGCCAGGTGATGTGATCGGCCCATTTGCGCACGATCGCCTCGAGCCGCACCGGGTCGAGGAATTCCTCGGCGTCGGCCTTGAGATGAAGGATCACGTCGGTCCCCGGGGTCTCGCGTTCGGCGGCGGCGAGGGCGAATTCGCCGCGCCCTTCCGAATGCCAGCGCCAAGCCTCCTCGCTGCCGGCGCGGCGCGAGACCACCTCGACACGCTCGGCGACCATGAACGCGGAATAGAAGCCGACCCCGAACTGGCCGATCAGGTTCGGCCGCTCCTCGGGCCGCGCCTTGGCGATCTCGGCGCTGAAGGCGCGGGTGCCGGAGCGAGCGATGGTGCCGAGATGGGCGATCAACTCATCCCTGGTCATGCCGATCCCGTCATCGGAGAGGGTCAGGCTGCGGCCCGGCTTGTCCGGCAGGATGCGGATCTTCGCCCCTTCCGGCAGCGCGAGAGCCGGTTCGGTCAGCGCCTCGAAACGGCGGCGGTCGAGCGCGTCGGCGGCGTTGGCAACCAGCTCGCGGAGAAAAATCTCGCGCTCGGAATAGAGCGCGTGAACCACGAGATCGAGCAGCCGCCCGACCTCGGCACTGAAATCATGCCGCTCTTCACCCGGCGCCGTCGTTGCGTCCGGGTGAGGAGCGGGGGATGCGGTCTCATTCATGGTGGTGGATTCCCTCCTTTCGCGCCCTCGATATGCGCCGGATCATTCAGGGGTTCAAGGAAAGGCCAGTGCTCCTGTCCCCTTTTCCGGGGCGAGTCAGGGGCGGCGCGCCGTCGCCATCAATACGGTGGCCGGAAGGGCGAGTCCGTCGCCGCCCGGCGCGGCCGGAAAACGCGCGAACGCCGCCGTCATCTCCGCGATCAGAGTGGCGCGTTGGGCGGCATCGGGGCGCTTCTCCTCGACCAGAGCGCCGGAGGGGCCGAACAGCGCCGCCAGTTCGGCTTCCTCCGCGGCGCTGCGCCCGGCCAGCGTGACCGGCGCGGCAGTGACGGTGACGGCCGCGAAGCCCGCTGCCGCCAGGATCTCGCGCACGTAATCGGGATCGCTGAAGGCGAGCGGGCCGGGGCTCCGCGCCGGGCGTGGCTTGGGTGGGCCAAGATGGCGGAGCGCGATCGCGTACGGCGCCTGCCAATGCGGATTGGCCTCGATCCCGGCCCAGGCGGCGAAACAGAGCCGCCCGCCGGGCTTGAGGGCAGCCGCGATGTTGTGGAAGGCGGCAATGGGTTCGGCAAAAAACATCACACCGAAGCGCGACACGGCGAGGTCGAAGGCGGCGGCGGGGAAGGGGTGGATCTGGGCGTCGGCGGCGAGGAGGCGGGCTTGCACGGCCTTCGCCTCGGCGAGCCGTGCCTCGGCGAGGGCGAGCATCGGCGCCGAGATATCGATCCCGAGCACGCCGCCCGCCGCGCCGACCGCGTCAGCGAGCAAAAGCGTGGTTGCGCCGGTGCCACAGCCGATCTCCAGCACCTGTTCTGCCGGGCGTGGCGCCGCATTGCCGAGCAGCAGATCATTGACCGGCGCCAGCCGCTGCTCCATCACCGCCGCCGCGCGCACCCATTTCGGGCCGGAGATCTCGTTCCAGTTCTTCCATTGCGCCGCATTCGGGCGGGTCTCGTCGTTCACGGCCATCTCCCTTTGGATCGGATGGCGAGCCTAGCCGCGCGGGGTTCGCCTGGCCACCCGGGGGCAGCGCCCCTGGCCTTCCTTCCCTTCCCCCGATCGCCCTCGCTTTCCGCCGTTTCAGCTTGATTTTCGTCCCTCACGCGCCTAAATCTGGTTTTTCCCAATCATTGCAGCGTGGAGCTTGCCCGCATGGCACGCGTGACCGTCGAGGATTGCGTCGAGAGAGTTCCCAATCGCTTCGAGCTGGTGCTGCTCGCGGCGCAGCGGGCCCGCAATCTCAGCCGTGGCGAAGAATTGACCATCGATCGCGACGACGACAAGAACCCGGTCGTTGCGCTCCGCGAAATCGCCGAGGAGACGGTGGCGATCGATCGGCTCGAAAGCGATCTCATCCGCTCGCTGGCCCGTGCGCCGGAGCCGGAGCCGACCGATGTGCAAACGGATGATCTGGTGCCGACCGAGCAGAACATCTTCGGCCTCCAGGACGTCTCGGCCGATGAGGAGATGGGCAGTCTCCCGATCGATGGCGACGATCTCTCGCCGAGCGATCTCGAGGCGGCGATCGAGGCCGAGCTTTCCGGGCGTTCCCGCCGATAGGAGACAGCCAATTAGGAGAGATTGGGCGATAGGAGACATGGGGTGGCAGCGGATAGCGGCGGCAGAGCGGTCCCGGCGTTCCAACGTCTACCGGAAGGTGGTCTGAGCCAGTCTTTCGCCGCGCGCGCCGGCACATCCCCGCTTTCCCCGGTCGAGGAACTCGTCCGCCGCGTCGCCCTCTATGATCCGAAGGCCGATGGCGCGCTGATCACCGCCGCCTATGAATTCGCGCGCGCCGCCCATGCCGAGCAGCGCCGCGACAACGGCGATCCCTACATCACCCATCCGCTCGCGGTGGCGATGATCCTCGCCGGCTACAAGCTCGATACCGCCAGCCTCTGCACCGCCCTGCTCCACGACACCATCGAGGATACCAAGGCGTCGCTCGCCGAGATCGGCCGCCGTTTCGGCGCCGATGTCGCTGGCCTCGTCGATGGCGTGACCAAGCTCACCCGGCTCGAACTGCAATCGGACCGCACCAAGCAGGCGGAGAATTTCCGCAAGCTGGTGCTGGCGATGAGCAAAGATATCCGGGTTCTCCTGGTCAAGCTCGCCGACCGCTTGCATAACATGCGCACCCTCCATTTCGTGCGCGAGGCGGCAAGGCGCGAGCGCATCGCCCGCGAGACGATGGAAATCTATGCCCCGCTCGCCGAGCGGATCGGCATGGATCAGGTCAAGACCGAGCTGCAAATCCTCGCTTTCGCCCAGATCGAGCCCGCCGCCTACGATACCATCCAAGCCCGGCTCAACTTCCTCCGCGGCCAGGGGGCGGACGTCATCGAGGAGGTGCGCCACGAACTGCGCGGCATCTGCGAGGCCGCCGGCGTGCCGGTCCTCGAGGTCACCGGGCGCGAGAAATCGCCGTTTTCGATCTGGGAGAAGATGCAACGCCGCAAGGTAAGCTTCGAGCAGCTTTCCGATATCATGGCGTTCCGCATCGTGGTGCCGACACGCGAAGCATGCTACGCTGCCCTCGGCGCCGTCCACGCCGCCTATCCGGTGATCGCCGGGCGCTTCAAGGACTATATCTCGACCCCGAAATCGAACCTCTATCAGAGCCTCCATACCGGCGTCACCCTGCGCCATCCGCGCAACCAGAAGATCGAGGTGCAGATCCGCACCCGTGCCATGCACGAGATCGCCGAAAACGGCGTTGCCACCCATTGGGCCTACAAGGCCGCCGGCAGCGCCGAGCCCGCCAATCTCAAAGAGGTCAGGCAATTCCGCTGGGTCCAGGATCTGCTCGAAATCCTCGAGGATTCCGCCGCCCCTGACGAATTCCTCGAAAACACCAAACTCGAACTCTACGAGAACCAGGTCTTCTGCTTCACCCCCAAGGGCAAGCTGATCCCGCTGCCGCGCGGGGCGACGGCGGTGGATTTCGCTTATGCCGTCCATAGCCAGGTCGGTGATACCTGTGTCGGCGCCAAGGTGAACGGGCGGCTGGTGCCGCTTCGCTATCAGCTTCAGAACGGCGACCAGGTCGAGATCATGACCGCGCGCGGCGGCACGCCGTCGCCGCAATGGGAGCGCTTCTGCGTCACCGGCAAGGCGCGGGCGCGCATCCGCCGCTTCGTCCACCAGCAGCAGCGCCAGCAGAACCGTGACGAGGGCCACGCCATGCTGGTCCGCGCCTTCCGCCAGGAAGGGGTGGATGGCAGCGAGAAAATGCTCGAAGCGACCCTCAAACCCCTGAAACAGGCGTCGCTCGAAGATCTCTTCATCGCCGTCGGCGCCGGCGCGATCGGGGCGAAGGAGGTCGTCTACACCGCGTACCCGGAATTGCGGCAGGCCTCACGCGCGCCGCGCATGGTCCCTGGCTTCGCCGCCCGCGCCCCGCGCAACGGCACCGCCCCGGCCGATCCCGGCATGGCGATCACCGGCCTGATCACCGGCATGGCGGTGCATTTCGCCGGCTGCTGCCACCCGCTGCCGGGTGAGCCGATCGTCGGCATCATCGCCACCGGCAAGGGTGTCACCATCCACACCCGGAACTGCCAGACGCTCGAACAATTCGCCGCGACCCCCGAGCGCTTCATCGATGTCGATTGGGATCCGGCGGCGCTGGGGCGCGAAAAATCCGGCAAGCATGTCGGGCGCATCAGCGTCATCACCGGCAACGAGCCGAATGCGCTCGCCAGCCTCGTCAATGCCATCAGCAAGCAGGAGGGCGCCATCGCCAATCTCCGCACCGTCAACCGTCAGCAGGATTTCTGCGAAATCATGGTCGATGTCGAAGTGCGTGATCTCCGCCATCTCTCACATGTCATCGCCGGCCTCAGGGCGACGCAGGGGATTTCCGAGGTGGAGCGCGCACGGGCGTGAGGGATCGCGCGTGATCCTCGGCCTCGGCGCCGATCTCTGTGATATCAGGCGCATCGAGGCGGTGCTGGCGCGCCATGGCGAGCGCTTTCTGCGCCGGGTGTTCACCGCCGCCGAACGCGGCCGCGCCGCGCGCCGCGCGCCGGCGCTGGCCGCCGCGACCTACGCCAAGCGCTTCGCCGCCAAGGAAGCCTGCGCCAAGGCGCTCGGCACCGGCTTTCGCCGCGGCGTGTTCATGGCCGATCTCGGCGTCGTCAATCTCCCCTCCGGCCAGCCGAGCCTCGTTCTCACCGGCGGTGCGGCGGCGCGGCTCGCGGCGCTGACACCGCCCGGCATGCAACCCGCGATCGCCCTCACCATGACCGACGAGTATCCCTATGCCTTCGCTCAGGTGATCATTTCCGCCGATCCGGTGGCGTGAGGGAATGGCCGCGCCGCCCAGCGCCCGCCCCCGCTTGACGCATGCCCGTTTGACGCATGCCGGCTTGACAGGGGCATGGGGGGGCGGCTTGATCCGCCGGCCTTTTTGACCGGAACGGAACCCCCTCGCATGGCGCAAAGCAAACCCGGCGGCCTGATCGAAAACGTCAAAACCATTGTCTATGCCGCGCTGATCGCGCTCGGCATCCGCACTTTCGCCTACGAGCCGTTCAACATCCCCTCGGGTTCGATGATCCCGACGCTGCTGGTCGGGGATTATCTCTTCGTCTCGAAATTCAGCTATGGTTATTCGCATTTCTCCTTCCCGCTGTCGCCGCCGCTGTTCTCGGGGCGGATTTTCGGGCGCTTGCCGGAGCGTGGCGACGTCGTCGTCTTCAAGCTGCCGCGCGATACCTCGACTGATTACATCAAGCGCATCATCGGCCTGCCCGGGGACCGCATCCAGATGCGCGCAGGCCATCTCTACATCAACGATGTCGAAGTGCCGCGCGAGCCCGATGGCACCTATACCGTCACCGATGACGGGCCGAGCATGGTCTATAAACGCTATATCGAGACTCTGCCCGGCGGCGTGCGCCACGAAATCCTCAAAGCCTCGGATGACGGGCCGCTTGATAACACGCAGGAATATCTGGTACCGCCGGGCCATGTCTTCGCAATGGGCGACAACCGCGACAACAGCCTGGACAGCCGGGTGTTGAACGCCGTCGGCTTCATTCCGGTCGAGAACCTGGTCGGGCGGGCGCAATTCCTGTTCTTCTCGATCGATGCCGAGGCGCCTTGGTGGGAGGTTTGGGAATGGCCGTTCGAAATCCGCTGGAGCCGGCTGTTCACCAGTCTCCATTGACCGATGCCGAACGCCTGGCGGAAGCGGCGCGGATCCTCGGCCATCACTTCGCGCGCCCGGAATGGCTTGCCGAGGCGCTGACCCATCGCTCGGCCTTGCGCGGGCGGCGGCGCACGGCGTCCAATGAGCGGCTCGAATTCGTCGGCGATCGCGTGCTCGGCCTGCTGATCGCGGAATGGCTCGCCGAGCGTTTCGTGAGCGAGGACGAGGGCGCGCTCGGGCGCCGTCTCGCCCATCTCGTCTCGGGGCCGACCCTCGCCGCGATCGCGGCGGAACTGCGGCTGCCGGCGGCGCTGGCGGTGGCGCCGGGGGAGGCACGGGCGGGGGTGCGCAAGCGGGCGAGCGTGCTCGCCGATGCGATGGAGGCGGTGATCGGCGCGCTTTATCTCGATGGCGGCCTGGACGCGGCGCGCGCCTTCGTCCGCGCCGCCTACGCGCCGATCATGGCGGCGCAAGGCGCGCCCCCCAAGGACGCCAAGACCGCGTTGCAGGAATGGGCGCAAGGGCGCGGCCTGCCGCTGCCGACCTATCGCGTGGCCGACCGCGACGGGCCGCCGCATGCCCCGGCATTCACGATCACCGTCACCATCGGCGCCGACCCGGCGGCAGGACAGGGGCGGGCCGGCAGCAAGCAGGCGGCGGAGCAGGCGGCGGCGGCCGATCTGCTGACCCGGCTCACCGCTTGATCTCCAAACGGAGCAAAAAATGACCTTGCGCTGCGGCTATGCCGCGATCGTCGGCGCCCCGAACGCCGGCAAATCGACCTTGCTCAACCGTCTCACCGGCGCCAAGCTCTCGATCGTCACTCCGAAGGCGCAGACGACACGGTTTCGTGTCCTCGGCATCGTGCTCGAAGGCGCGGCGCAAATCCTGCTCGTCGACACCCCCGGCATTTTCACGCCGCGGCGCCGGCTCGACCGGCTGATGGTCGAGGCGGCGTGGAGCGGGGCTGCCGACGCCGATCTCGTGCTGCTGCTGGTCGATGCCCGCGCCGGCCTCACCGAGGCGGTGCGCGCCATCGCCGAAGGGCTCCGCGCCGGCGCCGCGAAGCGGCGTTGCTGGCTGGTTCTGAACAAAATCGACCTCGTCGCGCCGGCGCACTTATTGCCGCTAACGGCTTCGCTGACCGCGCTGCTCGATTGCGAGCAGGTTTTCATGATCTCGGCGGCGACCGGGGATGGCGTTTTGGCACTGCGCGCCGCTCTCGCCGACGCGATGCCGGCCGGGCCGCATCTCTACCCCGAGGACGATCTCACCGATCTCCCCGACCGGCTGCTCGCCGCGGAAATCGTGCGCGAGCAGATTTTTCTCCAGACCACCGAGGAAATCCCCTACGCGGTCACCGTCGAGACCGAGAGTTTCCGGACTCTGGCGGATGGCGCGGTCCGGATCGAGGCGGTGATCTATGTCGCGCGGAGCGGCCAGAAGGCGATCCTGATCGGCGAACGGGGCGCCCGCATCCGCGCCATCGGCAGCCGCGCTCGCGCCGAATTGATGGCGCTGTGGGAGAAGCCGGTGCATCTTTTCCTGCATGTGAAAGAGCGTGCCGGCTGGGACGAGGAGACGGCGCGGCTGCGCGCGCTGGGGCTGGAATAGGGGCGGGACGATGAACGACAGGGGGGAGGATGACGGCGCCGATCTGCTCGCCCTCGCCGATCGCGCGCTCGCCGCGCCGGGCTGGCGGCTGGTCTTTCCGGCCCGGCTGGAAGCCGCTTTCGAGCGCGATACCAGCGCCGGCCGCTGCCGCCAACTGGCATCGAGCCTGCTGCTTGGCGTTCTGCTCTATGATGCCTTCATCCTCGATGACGTCATTCTCAATTTCGGCCATATCGGGCGGATGATGGCGGTGCAGCTTGGCATCGTCACCCCGCTCGGGGTTGCTCTCGCCGCCTATATCTGGCGCCGGCCGCCGAAATTCTGGCGCGAAATGGCGGGTGTGGCAGTGACCATCGTCGCCGCCGCCAGCATCGCTTATTTCACCCGCATCGTGCCGGAAGCGGTGCGGCTGCCGGTGATGTTCAGCCTGATCGTCGTCATTGCCTTCGCCAATGCCGTGCTCCATCTCCGCTTCGGCTATGCGCTGGCGGGTTCGCTCGGCATGCTCGCCATCTTCATCGCGACGATGCGGGCGCCGCCGGCGCTGGATTGGCGGATCGCGACCTATACCGCGATGCTGGTCGGTGCCGCGATCGTGCTCACCCTGGTCGCCAATCATCGGCTGGAGCGGCAGTTGCGCCGGGCCTATCTCTTCGGCCTGCGCGAACGGCTGCTCGGCATCGGCCTCAGCGAGACCAACCGCCAGCTCGAACGCCTCTCCTATCACGATCCTCTGACCGGCCTGCCCAATCGCCGCCTGCTCGCCGCCCGCCTCGCCGAACTCTGGGACGAGGGCGAGGACGCGGCGGCGATCGGCATGCTCGTCATCGATATCGATTTCTTCAAGGCCTATAACGACCATTATGGCCATCCCGCCGGGGATGCCTGTCTCCGCGCCGTCGCGACGCTGCTCCGCCAGCATATGCGGGCCGGGATCGATCTCATCACCCGCTATGGCGGGGAGGAGTTCCTCGCCGTGCTGCCGGGCCTCGATCTCGAGGCTTGTCTGCGCATCGCCGAGCGTATCCGTGCGGCGGTGGCGGCGGCGCGGCTGCCGCATCGCGGCCGAGGGGAGAACGACCTCGTCACCGTCAGCATCGGCGCGGCCGCGGTTTCACCGCGGATCGCGGCCAATCCCGGCGATCTGATCATGTGGGCGGATGCGGCGCTCTATCAGGCCAAGCAGGCGGGGCGGAACATGGTCCGGGCAGCGCCAGCCGCGCCCGGCGCATAACCGTTCAGACCGTTCGCCCGCCATCGACCGGCAATTCGACGCCGGTGATCAGCGACGCCTCGTCGGAAGCGAGGAAGACGGCGGCATGGGCGATGTCGCTCGCCCGCGACATCCGGCCGAGCGGGATGGTCGCGAGGAACTTGGCCCGGTTCTCGGGCGTGTCCGGCATGCCCATGAAGGCTTCGAGCAGCCCGGTCTCCCCCATCACCGGGCAGATCGCGTTGACGCGGATTTTCCACGGCGCGAGCTCGACGGCGAGGGATTTCGACATCAGATTGACCGCGCCTTTCGACGAATTGTACCAGGTCAGCCCCGGCCGCGGCCGGATGCCGGCGGTCGAGCCGATATTGAGAATGACGCCGCCGCCGGCATCGCGCATCGGCGGCACCGCGGCGCGGACGAAATGGAAAATCGATTTGACGTTGACGCGGTAGACACGGTCGAACTCGTCCTCGGTCACTTCGAGCAGCGGCCGGTTGCGATGGGTGGTGCCGGCGTTGTTGACGAGGATCGTCGGCGTGCCGAAGGCGGCCATGGTCTCGGCCATTACCCGCGCGACGTCTTCCGCGCTGCCGACATCGGCGGCGATGGCGATCGTGGCCGCGCCGAGCCGCGCCGCGACCGCGCGCGCCGCGTCGGCGCGGATATCGACGATCGCGACCCGGGCGCCCTCGGCGACGTAGTGTTCCGCGATGCCCTCGCCGAAACCGCCGCCGGCGCCGGTGACGATCGCGACCCTGCCTGCCAGCCGACCCGATTTTTCTGCCATCTCCATCTCCTTCCCGGTCATCCGCAGAGCAAACCCGCGGATGAAAAAATTCTAGTTCTTGGCGAGGAACTCCGCAACCAGATGGCCCCAGATATCGGCATAATTCAGGGTCTGATGGCCATAGGTCGTGCCGCGCGGAATGAGCACGTATTGCCCGTGTTTCAGATGCTTCATCGCCGGCGCCATGACATCGAGTTCGGGCGGGTTGACGAGATCATCGGCGAAATTGATGGCGAGAAGCGGCGCCGTGACCTTGTCGAGATCGGACGCCGGGTCGTAATCGTATGAGCTTTCCCAGGTATAGAGCATGTTGTTCGCGTCCCACTTGCTCCCCTCGGCGACCAGGCGGTTATAAAGCGCGATGGCGTCACCGCGCGTCGGCGCCGCCTGTTGCAGACGCTCGGCGTTGCCGGTCATCAGCGCAAACAGCGGCGCTGCGGTTTCGAGCCAAAGGCGCGGCGGCTTGGCCGGGTCGTATTCGCCGCCCAGCCAGCCGGGATCGTCGCGGATCGAGCGGATCACCATCTCGCGCCACAGCATGTTGCGGCCGCTGATCGCCGCCGGCATCGCCCCGATCGGCACCAGAGCGTCCATGAATCCGGGATGGCGCTCGCCCCAAAGCCAGGTCTGCATCCCGCCCATCGAGGTGCCGAGCACGAGATGGAGATGGGGCACGGCAAAGACATCGGTGAGCAGACGGTATTGCAACTCCACCTGATCATTGTAGCCGTAATGCGGAAAATGGGCGTGCAATCCGTCCGAAGGTTTGCTGGAGCCGCCGGCGCCGACGCCGTCCGGCAGGATCACGAAATATTTGCGGGTATCGAGCGGCTGATCCGGCCCGAACAGATTATTGGCGAGCGTCGGGGCCAGAAAATTCTTGCCGGTGCCGGTGGTGCCATGCAGCAGCAAAACCGCGTTCAGAACGCGCCCCTCCCGGTCGCGAAGCGGCAGGCCGACGGTGGTGTAGTGGAGGCGAAGATCGGCGATGCGCTCGCCGTTCTCGAACGTGACGTTGTGCAGCGTGTAATCATTCTCATAGATGACGAGCGCCGGCTGGGCGCGCGCCGGCGCCACCTGCGCGAGCAACGCCAACGCCAGAACCAGGCCGGCGCGGATCATCGTGTTTTGCCGTGCTTGGCGAGCGCGCGTGCCGGTGGCTTGCGCTTTACCGCGGGCATGGCGGAAGGCGCCGGGCGCTCCGCGCGGAGATCGGCGATGGTTGCGCGGGAGGTGATCTGCTCGGGGTCTTGGACGAGTTCGATCACCGCCGGCCGGCCGCTGGCGACGGCGCGGCGAAACGCGGGGGCGAATTCGGCGGTGGTGGTCACGGTCTCGCCATGGCCGCCGAAGGCCTCGATGAATTTCGCGAAATCGGGATTGGTGAGGGTGGTTGCGGAGACGTGGCCGGGGAAGAATTTCTCCTGATGCATGCGGATGGTGCCGTACATCTGATTGTTGAAAACCAGGATGATCGGCGCGACGCCGTGATGAAAGGCGGTGGCGATTTCCTGGCCGGTCATCAGGAAACCACCATCGCCGACGAAGCCGACGACGAGGCGTTCGGGGAAGGCGATCTTGGCCGCGATCGCCGCCGGCACGCCATAGCCCATGGCGCCGTTGGTCGGCCCGATGAAGCGCTGGGCGTCGGAGAAATTCAGGAACCGCGCGACCCAGCCGGCGAAATTGCCGGCATCCCCGGTGAGGATCGCCTCGGCCGGCAGCAAGGTTTGCAATTCATGCAGAACCTCGGAAAGGTTGAGCTTGCCGCGATAGGGGGCAACCGCGCTCGCCGCCTCGCGAAGGGCGCGCAGTTCCGCCCGCCATTCCCGCCAATGCGGTGTCACCGGCGCGAGACCGGCGAGGCTCGCCGCAAAGACGTTGAGATCAGCGACGATCCCGAGTTTGGGGCGAAACACCCGGCCGATCTCCTCGGCTTCGGGATAGACATGCACGATCGGTGTTTCGCCGGCGAGATCGAACAGCGTATAGCCTTGCGTTACCGCTTCCGAGAGCCGCGTGCCGAAAGCGAGGATGAGATCGGCCTCGCGCGCTTTCGCGACCAGGGCGGGATCGCTGCCGACGCCGAGATCGCCGACGAAATTGGCGAGCGTCATGTCATAGAGGGCTTGGCGGCGGAAACTCACCGCGACCGGAATATCCTGGTTGCACAGGAAATCGCGGATCGCGGCGCGTGCCGCCTCGCTCCAGCCGGAGCCGCCGAGAATGGCGAGCGGCTTTCGCGCGCGCGTCAGCAGATCACGCAGTTTCGCCAGTGCGGCGGGGTCGGGGAAGGGGCGGGAGACCGATGCCGGGCCGATATCGGGCACCGAGACCGTTTCGCGCTGCATCTCCTCGGAAAGCGCGATGACCACCGGGCCGGGCCGGCCGCGGGTTGCGACATCGACGGCATGGGCGACGATTTCGGGGATGCGCCGCGCGTCGTCGATTTGCGTCACCCATTTGGCGATCGGGCCGAACATCGCGCGGTAATCGATTTCCTGAAAACTGTCGCGATCGGTTTCGGCGAACGGGATCTGGCCGATGAAGAGCAGAAGCGGCGTGCTGTCCTGGCGTGCGATATGGACGCCGATCGCGCCGTGGCAGGCGCCGGGGCCGCGGGTCACCATCGCCGCCGCCGGGCGGCCGGTGAGTTTGCCGAACGCCTCCGCCATATCGACGGCGCCGGCCTCGAAACGGCAGGTGACGAGTTTGAGCCGCTCGCGCACCGCATAGAGCCCGTCGAGCACATCGAGATAGCTCTCGCCGGGAACCGCGAAGACATGATCGATGCCTTGCGCGACCAACGCATCGGCGAGCACCCGCCCGCCAGGGCGGGGTGCAGTGCGGGCTTTACGGGCTTGCGCCAGTTCCATGTTTCAACCTCCCTCGCGGCCAGTTTCAGCCGCGACCATAGGCCGCTCCGCGCGGTCCGTCACCGGGCACGGGTTCGGGACAGAGGAATCGCATACAGAGGAATCGCATATGGAATTAGGCTGTGTGGACGGAATCCCTGCCATGCGTTTTTGACGGCTTCCCGAATCGGGTTTTGTTCGAATCACTGCGTGACCGGCATCAAGGAGCCGGACATGCTGACTGGAATGACGGAGCACGATTGG
>JAJZBM010000024.1 GCA_021798915.1 Pseudomonadota bacterium | reverse complement strand
TCGACGATCAGGTCGAGCACGCGGCCATCCGGCGTATTGGGGGCGATGGAAAATTCCCGCCGCAGGGAGCGAAGCGGGAGCGAGACGTTCTTCTCGCCGAGCGGCACCGTCATCACCGCTTCGCCATCGGTCTCGGCGCGCTGGAACACCGGCAGGCCGAAGCGCGTGAAGACCGGATGGCTCAGCGTACAAATCTCGGGCGGGTTCTCCATGCCGCAATCATCGGCGAGACCGGTGAAGAATGAACTAACGCCGAAAACCGGCGCGCCCCTCCCCTCAGGCGCCGCCTTTCAGGCGGGCGGCGGTGGGTTTTGCCGGGCGCGGAGCGTGGGCGTCCTTGCGCAGCCGGTGCTCGCCGAGGAAAAGCAGGATGGGGGCGGCGATGAAGATCGAGGAGGAGGTGCCGACGATGATGCCGAACAGCATCGTCCAGGCAAAGGCCGAAAGCGTGCTGCCGCCGAAAAGGGCGAGCGGTAGGCTCGCCAGAAACACCGTCATCGAAGTGCCGAGGGTGCGGTTCAGGGTCTCGTTGATGGAGAGATCGATCAGCGCGCGGAGCGGCATGGTCTTGTATTTGCGCAAATTCTCGCGCACCCGATCATAGACCACGACCTTGTCGTTGGTGGAATAGCCGAGAATGGTGAGGATCGCCGCGACCATCACCAGATCGAAAGGAAGGCGCGTCACGGCCAGGAAGCCGATGGTTTTGGTGATATCGAGCAGCAGCGTCACCACCGCGCCGACCGCGAATTCCCACTCGAAGCGAAACCAGATATAGGCGAGGATCATCATCAGGCTGATGGCCAGCGCCAGCATGCCGTTCCGGAACAATTCCGCCGAAACACTGGAGCCGACGGCATCCACCCGCATCACCTTGGTGCCAGGGAAGGCCTGCGCGAGGGCGGTGCGGACACGGTCGGCGGCGGCCTGGGTCGCGGCTTCGCTGGGCGGATTTTCGAGCCGGATCAGGATGTCATCGGGCCCGCCGAAGCGCTGCACCCCGGCCCCGGCGAGATGCTCGCCGACCAGGGCGGCGCGGATTTTGACGAAATCCGCCGCCCCCGGAGTGCGTGCCTCGATCACGATGCCGCCCTTGAAATCGATTCCGAGATTGAGCCCGGGGTAGAAGAACAGCACGACGGAGAGGCTGGAGAGCAGCGCCGAGACGATGAGCCCGAGAAACCGCCCGCGCATGAAGGCGATGCGGGTGCCATCGGGAACCAGGCGGAACGAGGGGCGGAGGAACATGACGATTATACCGGCAGGAGAGCGGGGCGCGTCGCGGCATACCAGCGCACCATGATCAGGCGGGCGAGCAGCGTCGCGGTGAACAAGGTCGTCACGATGCCGACGGTGATGGTGACGGCGAAGCCGCGCACCGGGCCGGTGCCGAAGACGAACAGCATGACATGGGCGAGAAGCGCGGTCGCGTTGCTGTCGAGAATGGTGCTGTAGGCCCGCGAAAATCCGGCCTCCAAGGCGCCGAGCGGGGTCCGGCCGTTTTTGACTTCTTCGCGGATACGCTCATTGATCAGGATATTGGCGTCCACCGCCATCCCGAGGGTGAGCAGGATGCCGGCCATGCCCGGGAGCGTCAGCGTCGCCTGCAAAAGTGACAAGATGGCGAGCATCAGGATCAGATTGACGACCAGCGCGAGATTGGCGATCCAGCCGAACAAGCCATAAAACACCGCCATGAAGACGATGACGAGGACGAAGCCGACGGCGAGCGCGATCGCCCCGGCGCGGATCGAATCGGCGCCGAGTTCGGGCCCGACGCTTCGCTCCTCGACGACGGTGAGCGGCGCCGGCAGCGCGCCGGCGCGGAGCAGGAGGGCGAGGTCGGTCGCGGTCTTGGCATCGAACCTGCCGCTGATCTGGCCGCGCCCACCGGTGATCGGCTCGCGGATGACGGGGGCGCTGATCACCTTGTTGTCGAGCACGATGGCGAAGGGTTTGCCGACATTGGCGCGGGTGATATCGGCGAAACGCCGGGCGCCGGCGCTATCGAAGGTGAAGTCCACCACCCAGTCGCCGGTCTGCGGGTTCTGCCCGGCGCGGGCGTCGGTAAGGCTCGCGCCATCGACCTCGACATGCTTCCGGACCGGGAGTTTCGACGCTGGCTGATCGACGAGGGGGAGGAACTCGACCCCTGGCGGCGCCGGGCCGGCGGCGGGATTGGCCTCGGCGTCGAGCAGATGGAAGGTCATTTTCGCGGTCTGGCCGAGCAGCGCCTTGATCCGCTCGGGGTCCGAGATGCCGGGGAGTTGGACATTGATGCGATCATCGCCCTGGCGTGCGATCTGCGGATCGAGCACACCGGTCTCATCGATGCGCCGGCGCACGATCTCGATCGACTGGGTGATCGCGGCATTGGCCCGCTCCGTGATCGCGACCGGCGACAGGGTGAGCGCGATCTCACCCGCGGCCTCCGGCGCGACGCTCACTTCCTCCTGCCCCGGCGGGCTCGCCTGGCCGAGGCCGAGCGCCGTGCGCAAGGCGGCGAGCGCCGCGTCTTGCTGCGCCGGGTCGCGGAGATGGAAGGTGACGCGGTTCTGGCCCGGATCGGCGGCAAGGCGGAGATAACCGATATTGGCGGCGAGCAGGGTGCGGCGGGTGGTATCGACCAGCCCTTCGAGCCGCTCGCGCAGCACCGCTTTGGTGTCGACTTCCAGCAGCAGATAGCTCCCGCCTTGCAGATCGAGCCCGAGATGGACCTGCCGCCAGGGAAACCAGGGCGCCGGGGCGCGGACGATATTGGGCAGGCAGAGCAGCGCGCCGAGGACGCAGATTCCGAGGATCAGCGTGATTTTGAGGCGGCTGAAGCTGAGCATGGCGGACGGCGGGCTCCTTCTCGCGAATGGCGGCGGAGAATGGCGAGCCGCAAGGGGGATTGCAACCCGGCAAAGCGTTGCGGGGAAATCCGACGCTTCTCTGGCCCGCCTCCGGCAAGACTGCTACCCATTGGGGGGTAATCAGGGGAGGGCGGCTTCGTGGTAAGGGTCGGGGGGGTGAGCGCCGGGATGGTGCGGGTCGGGGTGATCGGGGCCGGGCATTTCGGGCGGTTTCACGCGCTGAAACTCGCGACCGCCAAGCGCGCGGCGCTCGCCGGGATCACCGATACCGATCCGGCGCGCGCCGCCCAGGTCGCGCGTGAGGCCCGCGCTTCGGCGCTGTCGCTCACCGATCTCCTTGCTGCCTCGGATGCGGTGGTCATCGCCGCCCCGGCCGAGGCGCATTTCGGGCTCGCCGCGCAGGCGCTCACGGCCGGGAAACACGTCCTGGTGGAAAAGCCGATCGCCGCCAGCCTCGACGAGGCCGACCGGCTCGCGGCGCTTGCCGCCGCCGGCGCGCGCGTGCTCCAGGTCGGGCATCTCGTGCGTTATAGCGCCGAATACGCGGCGGTCGCGGCACGGATGCGGAACCCGCTCTATATCGAGGCGACCCGCATCGCGCCGTTCAAGCCGCGCGGCACCGATGTTTCGGTGATCCTCGATTTGATGATCCATGACCTCGATCTCGTGCTCGCCCTGGTGCAAAGCCCGATCGCCAGCATCGATGCGGTTGGCGCGCCGATCGCGAGCGCGCATGAGGATATCGCCAATGCCCGGGTGCGGTTCGAAAACGGCTCGGTCGCGACCATCACCGCGAGCCGGATTTCGCTCAAGACCGAGCGCAAGATGCGGCTTTTCGCCCAGGAAGGCTATATGTCGGTCAATTTCATCGACCGCAAGCTGATGCTGATCGGGCGTGAGCGCGGGCTTCCGATCCCCGGCGCGCAGGGCTACCGCATCGAGGAGACGAGCTGGCGCGAGCATGACGCGCTGGAGGCCGAACACGCCGCCTTCCTCGCCGCGATCCTCGATGGCGCCGCGGTGGTGGTCGATGCCGCGGCCGGGCGGCGGGCGCTTGCCGCGGCGCTCGCGGTCTCCGAAAGCATGGCCGCCTCGCGCGCCATCGCGCAAGCCTCAGGCCTGATCCAGAACCTCGAGCACGGCGCGGGCGGCGGCCTCTGACGGGAGACCGGCTTGCGGGCGGAGGGTCGCGAGCGCGGCGCGAAAGGCCGCGCGCTGTGCCGCCGCCAGATCCGGTTCGGTGATCAGCCCGGAGACGGTCGCGGCCAGGCGCTCGGGCGTGCACGCCTCTTGCAGCAATTCCGGCACCACCGCGCGCCCGGCGAGCAGATTGACCATCGCGACATGCGGGACGCGGATCAGCCGCCGCGCGATCATCGCGGTCAGGGCATTGACGCGGTAGGTCACCGCCATCGGCACGGCGGCGAGGGCGAGTTCCAACGTCGAGGTGCCGGATTTGGTGAGTGCTGCGCTGGCGGCGGCGAAGGCGTCGTGCTTCTCCGCGATCTCGCTCACCACCAGCGGCGGGCGCGGCCAGGCGGCGGCAGCGCGGCGCACCGCCTGCGCGACCGCGCCCGCCGCCGGCACCACCGGGACCAGTGCCGGAAACCGTGCGGCAAGAAGTGCGACCGTTTTTCCATAGACCGGCAGCAGCCGCCCGGCCTCACTCGGCCGGCTGCCCGGCATCAGGATCACCACCGGCGCGTCCGCCGCCAGCCCGTGTGCTTGCCGGAAGCGTGCGCCATCGCCGCCCGCCGCCCCCGATTCCAGAACCGGATGGCCGACGAAGCGCGCGTCCAGGCCGAATTGCGCGAAATACTCGGGCTCAAACGGCAAAAGACAGAGCAAACGGTCCCAGAGCCCGGGAAAACCGCGTACCCGGCGCTCGCGCCAGGCCCAGACCTGGGGGGCGACATAGTGGACGCGCTTGATGCCGAGCGGGGCGATCCGCCGCAGGAGGCGGAGCGCGAAGCCGGGGCTGTCGATCGTCACCACCACGTCCGGGCGGCGGGCGGCGATATCGGCAGCGGTTTCGGCCATGCGCCGGCGAAGGCGCCAGAGCCGCGGCAAGACCTCGACCAACCCCATCACCGCGAGTTCCTGCATCGGAAACAGGCTGGCAAATCCCAGCCCCGCCATGCGTGGCCCGCCGATGCCGGCGAAATCGAGATCCGGCCGCGCTTCGCGGAGCGCCGCGATCAGCCGCGCCCCGAGGACATCGCCGCTATGTTCGCCGGCGAGGAGATAGATCAGCGGCATCGCGCGCGGGCCGTGGTGCTCAGAGCGGGCGGCGGCGCGCGGACGGGGGCACCGGCGCCGGCCAGTCGGCATGGTTGCGCACCCCGCCATCCGCCCGCACCGCGGCGAGCCGCGCCGGATCGAGGCGGACGATGACCATCTCCGCCTCATCGAGGGCGCCACGGGCCAGCACCCCATCCTCGGGAAAGCCGCGATCGACCGGGCCGAAAGCGCCGGCATGGCCGCGATTGACGTCGAGCGTCGCCGACCACGGCGCGAGGCCGACGGTCGGCGCGATCGCGACATAGCATTGGTTCTCCAGCGCCCGCGCCCGGGCGCTGAGCCGCACGCGGTTGAACCCGGCGATTGTGTCGGTGCAGCTCGGGCAAAGAATGAGCCACGCCCCCGCCTCCACCTGGGCGCGCACCAAAGGCGGGAACTCGATATCATAGCAAATGGCGATGCCGATCAGCCCCCAAGGGGTTTCGAACACCGCGGGCGGCGCGCCCGGCGAGACATGCCATTGCTCGGCCTCGAACCGGGTCATCACCCTTTTCTCCTGAAACGCGACCCGGCCATCCGGGGCGATCAGCGGCGCCCGGTTCCGCACCATGCCCGCCGCCTCGGTCATTGGCCCCGCCTCCACCATCGGTAACGTCCCGGGCAGGAGCCAGAGATGATGGCGCCGCGCAACCGCGCGCATCGCCTCGATCAGCGCCGGCGCGGCGGCGGTGACGAGCGCGAGTTCGGCGGCGATATCGGGCGCGGCGACGTCAGCGCCGGCGATCTCGACTGCGGCGTATTCGCCGAGCATCAGGAGATCAGCGCCGCGTGCTTTGGCCGCATGCGCGAGGCGGTCGAGTTTTTCGGCGAACCCGGCAATGCCGGCGACGCGCTCGATCGGATATTGCATGAGCGCGAGGGTGAGGGGGGCGGGCGCATTCATGGCAATTGCGCGCCGGTGAGGGACTTCATCCAGAAGCCGAGACGATGCGCGCTTTCCTCGGTCGCGCCGAGATCGCGCCAGCGCATGGTGCAGGTGAGATCGGGGCGGGGGACGAAGCCGCGGTGGCGCCAGAATGTGTCGAGCGGCACGTAACCGGCTGGTCGCGCGGGGTGGTCGGGCGGGCGCTGGACGGCGCAGAAAGTGGCGAAATCGGCCTTCGAGACGCGCCTGGCATGGGCTTCGCGGGCGGCGAAGAAAGCGACGCCGATGCCCCGCCCACGATATTCCGCCAGCAGCACGGATTCGCCGAAGTAAAAAAACCGCGCCGGATCGAGACCGCGGGCACGAAACGGCGCCTGCACGTTGTCGGTCTCGGCGGCCAGCGGAAGGCAGGTCGCGGCACCAATGATACGCCCATCCTTGGCCCCGCCCTTGCCCTCATCGGCACGCGCCAAAATCACTGCGGCATGGGGTGTTTTGACATAGGTTTCGAGATAGCGGCGCTCATACCCCTCCTCGCCCTCGTAGAGATACGGAAAAGCGCGAAAGACGGTGATGCGCAAGCGCGCGAGATCGCCGAGAAACGGGGCGAGCGCCGCCCCGCTGACGGTCTCGATGGCGATCGATGAAGGCGCGGAGTCAGCCATGGCTTCATTTCCAGAATAAAAGTTTTTTTGGTTCTTTTTTTCAAAAAAGAACGAATTCCCTGGCTCAGATCTTCATCAGCGCGCGGATATGGGCGGCGGCGGCGGCGGCGAGCGCATCGAGGTTATAGCCGCCTTCGAGCACCGAGACGATGCGCCCGCTGGCGTGGGTATCGGCGCAGGCGACGAGCCGTTCGCTGACCCAGGTGAAATCGCGCTCGGTCAGCCGCAATTCGGCGAGCGGATCGGCGTGATGGGCGTCGAACCCGGCCGAGACGATCAGCAATTCGGGGGCGAAGGCGTCGAGCGCGGGCAGGATCGTCGTCTCCCACGCGGCGCGGAAAATGCCGCTGTCGCTGCCCGGCGGCAGCGGGACATTGACGATGTGATCGGCGATGCCGCGCGCCGCCCCGGTGCCGGGATAGCACGGGTATTGGTGGCTGGAGGCGTAGAACAATTCGGGGTCGGCGGCGAAGGCAGCCTCGGTGCCGTTGCCGTGGTGGACATCGAAATCGACCACCGCGATCCGCCGCAACCCCCAGCGCGCGCGCGCCTGCTGCGCCGCGATGGCGGCGTTGTTGAAGAGGCAGAACCCCATCGCGCGGCCGGGTTCGGCGTGGTGGCCGGGCGGGCGGACGGCGACGAAGGCGGCCCGCGCCCAGCCCTCCATCACCGCGTCCACCGCCGCCGCCGCGCCACCGGCGGCGTGTAACGCGGCTTCGGCGCTGCCGCTGCTCATCACCGTGTCGGCATCGAGCGGCACGGTTTCACCGAGCGCCGGGCGGGTTTCGAGGATCGAGGCGACATAGGCCGTCCCATGCACGCGGCCGAGTTGTTCCAAGCTCGCCGCCGGCGCATCCTCGCGCAGCAGCGGCGCGAATTCCGGTGCTTCGAGGGCGCGGAGCACGGCGCGCAGGCGATCCGGACATTCCGGGTGCCAGCCGCCGGGGTCGTGGTCGAGGCAGGCGAGATGGGTGAAGAGGGCAACGCTCATCGCGGTGTTTCCGGCCCATCCTGTGTCTCGTCGGAGGGGTTTTCTTCGGGTTCCGTCGCGCGGCGGCGGATCAGAAAGCGGAACACCCCCGCTTCCTCGCTGAACGCGACCAGAGCGTGGCCGGTTTCGTGGCAAAATGCCTGGAAATCGGCGACCGAGGCGCGATCGGTCGCGAGCACGCGGAGCTGAGCGCCGGGGGGGAGCCCGCGCAGCACCCGATTGGCCCGCAACACTGGCAGCGGGCAGCGCAATCCCTTGACGTCGAGAACCGTGTCGCTCACCGAGACTTCCTTTGGGGCACCGCGTTTCTCCCAAAGAGGGCGAGTCTGCGGCGAAATCAGGCCGGCGGCAAGGCGGGCGCGCAAATCTGGCATGCGATCTCGGTACTGGCGGGGGAGCGTCCGCGGAGATGACAGGGGCGAGCAAAACGCCTATCTAGCGCCGAGAGACGACTACGAGGGATGGATCCTTTGACCCGCTTCGTCACCGCTCCCGCCCTGGCCCTCATGCTGGCAGCCGTCGCTGGCTGCAGCGGGGAGTATTCGCCCAACACCTATTCGGCAACCGCCGTGCAACAGGCAAACAAGGTCGCCCAGGGCGTCGTCGTCGGGGTGCGTGAGATCAAGGTCAGCGCGTCGGAGACCGTCGGCGCCGTCGCCGGCGGCGCGGTGGGGGCCATCGCCGGGAGCCAGGTGCCGGGCAGCACTCTCGGCGAGGCGTTCGGCACCGTTGGCGGCACCATGATCGGCGGCCTGGTCGGCGCCGGCGCCGAACATGCGGTGCGCGATACCAAGGCGTTCGAATACATCGTACGCAAAGGCAATGGCGATCTGGTGTCGGTCACGCAAAAAGATGAGGTGCCGCTCGCCATCGGCCAGCATGTCCTGGTCATCGCCGGGAGCCAGGCGCGGATCGTCCCCGATTACATCGTGCCGGTCGATCCCGCGACGCAGATCGCCAAAGCGAAGGAGCCGGTCAAACCGACGCCGGCGGCAGCGCCGGTTGCCATCGCGGCGACGCCGGAGAGCGTGACCCCGGCGCCGGACGCCGCAGCACCGGTCGCAACCCCGCCGCCAGCGCCGCTCGCCCCCGCCGCTGCGCCCGGCGTCACTCCGGCGCAGTAGCGGGCGCGGAAACCCGCTCTTCGCGCCGCAGCCGGCTTCTGATACCCTCACCCGCCAAGCAAAGGGAGGGAGGATATGACGGAAATCAGCGTCGCCGAGCGCGCCGGCTATCGCATCATTACGCTCGATCGGCCGGAAAAACTCAACGCCACCACCGCCCCGATGCTGCGGGCACTCCGCGCCGCGTTCGAGGACGCCGCCGCCGATCGCGCCTGCCGCGCGATTCTGCTCACCGGCGCCGGACGCGGGTTTTGCGCGGGGCAGGATCTCTCGGCGGTCAACACCCTCGATCCCGCCACCGCCGATCTCGGCGCCCTCGTCGAGGAACTCTATAACCCGCTGATCCGCTTGATCCGCACCCATGAGCTGCCGGTGGTATGCGCGGTCAACGGTATCGCCGCCGGCGCCGGTGCCAATCTCGCTTTGGCTTGCGATATCGTGCTCGCCGCCCGCTCGGCCTCCTTCGTGCAGGCTTTCGCGCGCATCGCCCTGATCCCGGACGCCGGCGGCACCTGGATCCTGCCGCGCCTGGTCGGGGACGCGCGGGCGCGGGCGCTTGCCTTGCTCGCCGAGAAGATCAGCGCCGACCAAGCCGCCGAATGGGGCATGATCTGGCGCGTGGCCGAGGATGACGCCCTGATGGCGGAAGCAGAAAAACTCGCCGCCCATCTTGCCCAGCAGCCGACCGCGACCCTCGGCCTGATCAAACAGGCGCTGAATGCGTCCTCCACCAACGATCTCGATGCCCAACTCGCCCTGGAACGCGATCTTCAACGCAAGGCCGGGCAAAGCGGCGATTACGCCGAGGGGGCACGCGCCTTCCTGGAAAAACGCGCGCCGCGCTTCACCGGGCGGGCGTGATGACGGCGCCGGACGCCCTCGCCCGCGCCTGCGCCGAGGCGATGTGGCGAGACGACCGGGCGAGCCGCGCGCTCGGCATGGAAATCCTCGCGATCGCGCCGGGACACGCGCGCCTTGCCATGACCATCCGCGCCGAGATGGTGAACGGGCATGGCACCTGCCATGGCGGGTTCATCTTTCTCCTCGCCGATTCCGCCTTCGCCTTCGCCTGCAACAGCGAGAACGAAAAAGCCCTCGCGCAGCATTGCGCCATCACCTTCCTCCGCCCGGCGCGGCTTGGCGAGCGTCTGGAGGCTGAGGCCGAGAAGCGCGGCGAAGCCGGGCGGAGCGGGATTTACGACATCACCGTCCGCCGCGCCGATGGCACCATCATTGCCGAGTTCCGTGGCCAGTCGCGGCGCCTCGGCGAACGGTTTTTCCCCGAGGAGACCGCCGATGCCGCGCCCTGACCTCGCCGCCGACCGCGCCGCTCTCGCGCCGATCGAGACCGCCTCGCGCGATGAAATCGCCGCGCTCCAGCTTGCGCGGCTCAAAGAAACTCTCGCTTTGGCCTATGAGAAGGTGCCGCATTACCGCGCCGCGTTCGAGGCCGCCGGTGTCCATCCCGAGGATTGCCGCAGCCTCGCCGATCTCGCGAAATTTCCGACGATGACCAAGGCCGATCTCCGCGCGACCTACCCGTTCGGCCTGTTTGCGGTGCCGCGCGCCGAACTCGCCCGGATCCATGCTTCCTCCGGCACCACCGGCAAGCCGACCGTGGTCGGCTATACCCGGGGCGATCTCGACATCTGGGCGGAGCTGGTCGCGCGCTCGATCCGGGCCGCCGGCGGGCGGGCGGGGATGATGCTGCACAACGCCTATGGCTATGGGCTTTTCACCGGCGGGCTCGGCCTCCATGCCGGGGCCGAGCGCCTCGGTTGCGTGGTGGTGCCGGTCTCCGGCGGGATGACCGAGCGGCAGGTGCAGTTGATCACCGATTTCGCGCCCGACATCATCACCGTGACGCCGAGTTATCTGCTCGCCATTCTCGATGAATTCCGCCGCCAGGGGCGTGATCCGCGCGAAACCTCGCTCAAGGTCGCGATCCTCGGCGCCGAGCCCTGGTCGGAGGCGATGCGCGCCGAGATCGAGGCGACGTTCGACATTCATGCCGTCGATATCTACGGGCTTTCGGAGGTGATGGGCCCGGGCGTTGCCTCGGAATGCGTCGAGACCAAGGACGGGCTCCATCTCTGGGAGGATCATTTCTATCCCGAGATCATCGACCCAGAGAGTGGTGCCGTGCTTGGCGATGGCGCGCGCGGTGAGCTGGTTCTGACCTCGCTCACCAAGGCGGCGATGCCGGTGATCCGCTATCGGACGCGCGATCTGACGCGGCTTCTGCCGGGGACGGCGCGCAGCTTCAGGCGGATGGAACGCATCGCCGGCCGCTCGGACGATATGATCATCCTCCGCGGCGTCAACGTCTTCCCGAGCCAGATCGAGGAGATCGTGCTGCGCTCGGCGTTTCTCTCCGGGCATTATCAGATCGAGCTGACGCGCGACGGGCGGATGGACGCGATGGCGGTGCATATCGAGGCGGCGGCGGAATCCTGGGCAACCCCAGGGCTCGCCGGCGAGGAGGACGCTCTCGCCCGTCATATCAAGGAGACCATCGGCGTCACCGCGCGCGTCGTCATCGTCGCCCCCGGCAGCATCGAACGCTCGCTGGGCAAGGCCCGCCGTGTCATCGACCGGCGCGCGCCGCAGGGGGGATAAAACCCCGGTCTTACGTGACGCGGCGGCGGAGCAGCGCCAAGGCGGCGAGGCCGCCGCCGAGTAGGCTCCAGGAAGCGGGCTCCGGCACTGCCGGCTGGCCGGAATAGATGGCGAGATTGGAGATCGTGCCGTCGAAATACTCCGCATAGGTGCTGAACTGGGTGCCGACCCGCGTCTCGGTGCCGCTCTGCGGCGCGGTGACTTCGGTTGCGGAGGTGTAAACCTCGGTGCCGTCGATGAAGAACTGGGTGCCGGCGGCGTCGCTGATGAGTTCGTAGGCATGCGCGACATTGAGGCTCGGGGTCGGGACGGGGATCCCGGCAAGACTGTCGCCGAGCCGGAACTCACCGCTGGAAAGGCCGATATAAAATCCCGGGCCGCCGGAATAGCCCTGCGAGATCATCTCGACCGTGCCGCCACCATAGGCGGCGATGGTGGCATCGAAGGTGATGGTGAAATCGGTACTCGGGATGGCGAAGCCGGAAATCTGGGCGTAGGCCGAAGAGCCGTTCAGGGCGAGGTTGCCACCGCTGACCGTGGCACCCCCGACGAGGGTCGCGTTCAGGCCGCCGACGCTGTCGGCCGTGGAATTATCGAAGCTATAATAATGCAACAGCGCCGCCGAGGCGGATGAGACCGCCGATAAGGATCCCAGAACGAGACTGGCGCCGAACAGGAAAAACCGGGGCCGGAGCATGGCGGAAAGCCCTTCGATCAAATCTTTCACGACATAATTTCATTAAAGAATTAATTAGCAATAATCAACAAAAATTTATCACGCGAGCGAGCGTCAGCCGGCGCTCGCTTCGGTCTCGAAATCGCCGCCCGTCTGGTTCCAGACCGCGCTTGCCGGATAGGCCTCGGCGAAGGCGGCGAGGATTTCGGCGCGTGGCACGTCGGTGAACACGCCGCGGGCGCGGACATATTCCATGTGGCGGCGGCCGCTGGCATCGAAGGGGTGAAACACCGAATCCGCCCGCCCGTCGAACTCGAGTGGCAGGATCCCGGCCTTGTCGCAGAGCGAGCGGTTGAAGGCCGGTGTTGCCTTCACCCAGCGCCTATCGAGGAACATCTCGGTATAGCCGTGAAAGACGAAAATATCGCTCCGCATCGTCGCCCGCAGCCGCGCGCTGGTGAGATGGTTTTTGACGTCCGCAAAGCCGAGCCGTGCCGGAATGCCGGCGGCGCGCAGAACCGCCGCGAGCAGCGCCGCCTTGGTGATGCAGAACCCATAGCCGAGGGCGAGGCAGCGGCTGGCCTTCAGCCCTGCCTCGCCGAGATCGACGCGATAGGGATCATAACGGATTTCGTCGCGCACCGCGTAATAAAGGGAAACCGCCTGATCCCGCGCCTCTCCGGTGCCGGCATGGGCGCGGGCATAGGCGATGATCGCCGGGTGGTCGCTATCGACGAAGCGGCCGGGCGCGAGATCGGCGGGGCCGGCGGACGGGGGCATGGTCTCGACGAGCGCCGGATCGCTATGGGTCATGTTTCCTCCAGAATAGAAAAAATCGGATCTCGGAAAAATCTTCCCGCTGGCCGCGCCCGCCCATCACCCCCGGGGGATGCCGAATTCCGCCTGGATCGCCGCCGAATGCGCCCCGAGCGCCGGGACCGGGCCGAGCGCGCGCGGCCCGTCGCTGAAGAGCGCCGGCGGCGCCGCGAGCGCCACATCGCCGTTCGGGGTTGCAACCGTGACGCGGCGCAAGGCGGGATGCGCCTGCAACCCGGCGCAATCATTGACGAAACCGAAGGCGATATTGGCGGCCCGCAGCCGCGCCGCCGCCGCCTCGCGCGAGAGGGTTGCGAAAACGGCGGCGATATGGCCGTCCACCCTTTCCCGCTCGCTCACCCGGATGGTGTTGGTCTCGAACCCGGGTTGCTTTGGCAGATCCGGCTCACGCAGGAAATCGCGGCAGAAATTGGCCCATTCGCGCTCGTTCTGGATCGCGATCAGGATCAGCGCCTGATCGCGCGTCGCGAATGCGCCATAAGGGCAGATCGAGGGGTGGGCGAGGCCCAGGCGCGGCGGCGTTTTGCCGGTGCCCTCGTAAAACATCAGCGGCACGTTCATCCAATCCGCCATGCCGTCGAACAGGCTGACGGCGATACCTTTGCCCGCGCCCGTGATCCCGCGCTCGATCAGCGCTTCCAGCACGGCGGCGTGGGCGGCCATGCCGCAGGCGATATCGCAGGCCGAAACCCCGACCCGGCCCGGCCCGGCGGGATGGCCGGTGATCATTGCAAGCCCCGATTCCGCCTGCACCAGGAGATCATAGGCCTTCATCGACGCATAATCGCCGCTTTCGCCGTAGCCGGAAATATCGACGGTGATCAGGCGCGGATGGCGGCGGCGCAGTTCGGCCGCGCCGAATCCCGCCCGCGCCGCCGCGCCCGGCGCGAGATTCTGGATGAAGACATCGGCCCGCGCCAGGATACGCTGCAGCAGCGCCGCGTCCTCCGGGTTCTTGAGATCGGCGACCAGGCTCTCCTTGCCGCGATTGAGCCAGACGAAATAGCTCGACTGGCCGTTCGCGACCGCGTCATAGCCGCGCGCGAAATCCCCCTCCGGGCGTTCGACCTTGATCACCCGCGCCCCGGCATCGGCCAGGCGCGAGGCGCAATAAGGCGCGGCGACGGCTTGTTCGAGCGAGAGCACGAGGAGACCGGTGAGCGGCTTTCCCATGATCGTCTCCCGCTCAATAGCTGCGCGGCAGGCCGAGCACATGCTCGGCGAGGTAGGACAGAATGAGATTGGTCGAGATCGGCGCCACCTGATAGAGGCGCGTCTCACGGAATTTGCGCTCGATATCGTATTCCTCGGCGAACCCGAAGCCGCCATGGGTCTGGACGCAGGTTTCGGCGGCGGCCCAGGCGGCATCGGCGGCGAGCAGTTTCGCCATGTTCGCCTCCTCGCCACAGGGAAGCCCAGCCTCGAATTTCTCGCATCCCAGCCGCACCATCAACTCGGCGGCGCGCCATTGCGCATAGGCGCGCGCGATCGGGAACTGCACGCCCTGGTTCTGCCCGATCGGGCGGTCGAACACCCGCCGCTCGCTGGCATAGGCGACCGAGCGCGCGGTGAACCATTTGGCATCGCCGATGCTCTCGGAGGCGATCAGCAGCCGCTCGGCATTCATGCCGTCGAGAATATAGCGGAACCCCTTGCCCGCCTCGCCGATCAGGCTGTCGGCGGGGATCGCCATGTTGTCGAAAAACACCTCGCAGGAATTATGGTTCATCATGGTGCGGATCGGGCGGATGGTGAGGCCGCGGCCGAGCACTTCGCGCATATCGACGAGAAACACCGAAAGCCCGTCGGTTTTCCGCCGGCCCGCCTCGCGCTTTTCGGTTCGCGCCAGGAGCAGCATGAGGTCGGAATGCTCGGCGCGGCTGGTCCAGACCTTCTGGCCGTTGACGATATAGCGCTCGCCCTCGCGCCGCGCCGTGGTGCGGAGGGCGCCGGTATCGGTGCCGCTGGTCGGCTCGGTCACGCCAAAGGCCTGCAAACGGAGCCGCCCCGCCGCGATCTCGGGCAGATAGCGGCGCTTCTGCGCCTCGGTTCCGTGGCGAAGCACGGTGCCCATGGTGTACATCTGGGCGTGGCAGGCGGCACCATTGCCGCCCTCGGCATGGATGGTTTCGAGAATCGCCGAGGCGGCGCCAAGCCCGAGCCCGGCGCCGCCATATTCCTCCGGGATCAGCACCGAAAGATAGCCGGCCTCGGTGAGCGCGGCGACGAACTCGCTCGGATAGGCGCGCGCGGCGTCGAGCTTGCGCCAGTATTCGCCGGGGAAGCGGGCGCAGAGTTTTTTCACTTCTTCGCGAATTTCGGCGTGCGGCAAGGCGGCGTCGCTCGGCATCATGACGTTTTCCCGGTTCTAACAACAATCAACAAAGGCCAGCAATCATAACAAAGAATCTTCTTTTTCTGAAGAAAAAGAAGCAAAAAGACTTTTATCTCTGGCGCAATGCCTGCGGCATTGCGCTTTCGGCAACAAGACAAAGTTTTTTTGGTTCTTTTTTTCAAAAAAGAACATCTCTTCTTTTTATGCCGCCAACCGCGAAGCCGCAAGCTTGCCGCGTTCCGGCAGCGGGGGCAAACTTGCCCGATCGGGGAGGCGCCACGCCATGAACACGCCAGATTGGCCGGATCAGATTTTCGATGTCCTGAAGCGCGCCGGCGTGCGCCAGATCGCCTATGTGCCGGATGCCGGCCATGCCCGGCTGATCACCCGCGCCCATCAGGATCCGTCGCTGCAAGCCGTCGTTTTGACGACAGAGGAGGAGGGGATCGCGCTTGCTACCGGCGCCTGGCTCGGCGGTGTTCGCGCGGCACTTCTGATGCAATCCTCGGGGGTGGGCAACTGCATCAACATGCTGTCCTTGCCGGCGAATTGCCGCGCGCCGCTCCTGATGCTGGTGACGATGCGCGGCGAATGGGGGGAGTTCAATCCCTGGCAGGTGCCGATGGGTCAGGCAACCGAAGCGGTGCTGCGCGCCGCCGACGTCATCGTCCATCGCGCGAGCACGGCCGGGGAGGTCGCGCCGATGGTCGCCGCGGCCGCCGCCCTCGCCTATGACAGCCGGGTCAGCGTCGCCGTTCTGCTCTCCCAGCGTCTGATCGGTGCCAAGCAATTCGTCACCCAGGGAGCTGCGCCATGAGCGCGGGTCTCGACCGGCGCGAAGCCGTCGCCGCCCTGCTCGCCGGGCGCCGCGACTTTCTCGTCGTCACCGGGCTTGGCTCGGCGTCCTACGATGTCGCGGCGTGTGGCGATCGCGCCGAGAATTTCTATCTCTGGGGGGCGATGGGCGGGACGGCGATGGTCGGTCTCGGCCTTGCCCTCGCCCAGCCGGAACGGCGCATCATGGTGGTCACCGGTGATGGCGAAATGCTGATGGGCCTCGGCGCCCTGGCGACGATTGCGGTTGCCGGCGCCCGCAATCTCGCGATCGTCGTGCTCGACAATTGGAGCTACGGCGAAACCGGCGGCCAGCCGAGCCATACCGCGCACCGCGTCGATCTCGCCGCCATTGCCAAAGGCTGCGGCTGGGAGGACACGCGCACCATCGTCGATGCCGCCGGGCTCGATCAGCTCGCCCGCGCGCTCGATCGTGCCGGGCCGATTTTCGCCGTGATCCGCATCGCACCAGGTGAGAAGCCGCGCGTTCTGCCGCCCCGTGACGGCGCGTTCCTCACTCAGCGGTTTCGCGCGAAACTCGGCAGCGCCGAGCCGTGACGCAAGAAAGTCCGGAAAGGCCGTTCTGCGCCTGCATTATAACGCGAGCTTCAGCCTGGCGCCGATTTCGCCGATGATGCCGCGGCGGAAGGCGAGCACGCAGGCGATGAAGATCAGGCCTTGCGTGACCGTAACCCACGCGCCGAACGGGGCGAGATAGTTTTCCATCGCCGTCACCACCAGCGCGCCCATCACCGGGCCGAAAACGGTGCCGAGGCCGCCGAGCAGCGTCATCAGCACGACCTCGCCGGACATCGACCAGTGGACATCGGTCAAGGTCGCGATGCCGAAGACCAGCGACTTGGTGCCGCCGGCGATCCCGGCGATGAAGGTCGAGAGGATGAAGGCGATCAGCTTGTAGCTATCGATACGATAGCCGAGCGAGGTCGCACGCGGCTCGTTCTCGCGGATCGCTTTCAGCACCTGGCCGAATGGCGAATGGACGGCACGGTTGAGCAGGAAGAAACCGATGAGGAAGATCGCCGCGACCAGCCAATAGATCGACATGTCGTTCGCGAGCGAGAAGACGCCGAATAATTTCCCACGCGGCACTTGCTGGATCCCATCCTCGCCGCCGGTGAACGGCGCTTCGACGCAGAAAAAATATACCATCTGTGCGAGCGCGAGGGTGATCATGGCGAAATAGAGACCGTGGCGGCGAATGGCGAGCCCGCCGAACACGGTGCCGAGCGCCGCCCCGCTGACGCCGCCGAGCAGGATCGCAACTTCCGGCGTCAGGCCCCAATTCTTTGCCGTCCAGGCGGTGACATAGGCGCCGAGGCCGAAAAACGCCGCATGCCCGAACGACAACAGGCCGACATAGCCGATCAGGAGATTGAAGGCGCACGCAAAGAGTGCAAAGCACAACACCTTCATCACGAATACCGGATAGAGCATGCCCGGCGCGGCGATGACCAGCGCGATCAAGATGAGAAAGGCGATGATCTGGGTATTTCTCTGCCCACGCATCTCAGGCGGCCTTTCCGAATAGGCCCGCAGGCCGCGTGAGCAGGACGAGCACCATCACGACGAAAATCACCGTATCGGAGGCCTGCGGGTAGAACACCTTGGTCAGCCCCTCGATCACGCCGAGGCCAAACCCTGAGACGATGGCACCAAAAATCGAGCCCATGCCGCCGATCACCACCACCGCGAAGACGGTGTTGATGAAATTCGAGCCCATATTGGGATTGACCGAATAGATCGGCGCCGCCAGCACCCCGGCAAAAGCCGCAAGCGCCACGCCACCGGCGAAGGTCAGCGTCACCAGTCGCGGCACGTTGACCCCGAATGCCTGTACCAGCGCCGGATTTTCGGTCGCGGCGCGCAGCAGCGAGCCGAGCTTGGTCTTCTCGATCAGCATCCAGGTCGCGATGCACACGACCAGCGCTACGACAATCACCCACCCGCGATAGATCGGCAGGAACATGAAGCCGAGATTGACCGCGCCGCCGAGCAGCGCCGGGATCTGATAGGGCATACCTGAGCTGCCATAGCCGTTACGGAACAAGCCTTCGAGAACCAAGGCGAGGCCGAAGGTGAGCAGGAGCCCGTAGAGATGGTCGAGTTTATAGAGCCGGCTGATGATGGTCTTTTCCAGAACGAAGCCGAAGACGCCGACGATGAGCGGCGCGAGCGGCAGCGCGAACCAGTAGTTGATGCCGAGATAGTTGAGCAGCATCCAGGCAACGAAGGCGCCCATCATGAACATCGCGCCATGGGCGAAATTGATGATGTTCAGCATGCCGAAGATCACCGCGAGGCCGAGCGAAAGCATCGCGTAGAATCCACCATTGATCAGGCCGAGCAGGAGCTGGCCGAACAATAGGGGAGCGGGGACACCGAAAATGCTGAACATCTCTCTGCTCGTTTCTCAGGCATGGACCAGCGGGCAATGGCCGTCCGCGAGGGGACGGAACGCCTCGTTGCCCGGGGTCGTTACCAGAAGTTTGTAGTAATCCCAGGGCTCCTTGCTTTCGGCGGGGGTCTTGACCTCGAAAAGATAGGCCGGCACCAGAACCCGGCCATCCTCACGGATATGACAGGTGCCGAAAGCGTCATCCTCGGTCGGCATCGCCTTCATCCGCGCGATGGCCGCCGCCCCGCTCGCCTTCGCCGCTGCGACACCCATATCGGCGATCGCTTTCAGATAATGGATGGTCCCGGCATAGCAGCCGGCCTGGACCATATTCGGCATGTTGTTCGGCGTTTTCTCCTTGATGCGCATCGCGAAAGCGCGGGTCTTCTCGTTCATGTTCCAATAGAAACTCTCGGTCAGCACGAGGCCCTGCGCGGTCGCGAGGCCGAGCGCATGGACATCGGTGATGAACATCAGAAGCGCCGCGATGCGGGTCTTGCCGGTGAGGCCGAATTCATGCGCCTGCTTGATGCTGTTGACGGTATCGGCGCCGGCATTGGCGAGGCCGAGCACTTTCGCCCCGGTCGCCTGGGCTTGCAGCAGGAAGGAGGAAAAATCTGTCGTGCTCGGGAATGGATAGGTCGAATGGCCGAGCACCTTGCCGCCGGCCGCGGTGACGAAACCCGAGGTCTCGCGGTCGAGATCATGGCCGAAGACATAATCGGCGGTGAGAAAATACCAGGTATCGCCACCGGCTTTCACCGTCGCACCCCCGGTGGAGTGCGCCAGCATCCAGGTGTCATAGGCCCAGTGGATGGTGGTCGCCGCACATTGCGCACCGGTAAGCTCGGCGGTGCCGGCGCCGACATTGATATAGGCGCGGTTCTTCTCGCGGCAGACGCTGGCGACCGCGAGCCCGACCGAGGAGGTGGGGACATCGATGATCATATCGACGCCATCACGGTCGAACCATTGCCGCGCGATGCCGGCACCGACATCCGGCTTGTTCTGATGATCGGCGGACAGTACCTCGACGGTGAGCCCTTTGTTGGCGGCGCCGAAATCCTGGATCGCCTGTTTGACGCAAACCACCGAGTTGAGGCCGCTGACATCACGATAGGGGCCGGATTGATCGTTGAGCACGCCGATCCGGACCACGCTCGTTGCGGCGCGGGCCGCCGGCGCCCAGGGGGCGGTGATCACGGGCATGATGGCACCGGCGGCGGTGGCACCCAACAGGGCGCGGCGCGAAATAGTCATGGCAATTTCCTCCTGTTGTGGGCGTCAAGCCGGAATGAGCGGGCAATGTCCGTCCTTGAGCGGGCGGAAGGCCTCATCCGCCGGCGTCGTCGCGAGGAGCTTGTAGTAATCCCATGGGGCTTTGCTCTCACTCGGTGCCTTGACCTGAAACAGATAGGCGGGATGCAGCGCCCGGCCATCGGCGCGGATGCTGCCGGGGCCGAAAGCATCATCGTCGGTGGGCATTGCCTTCATCTGCGCGACCGTGGCCGCGCCGCTCGCCTTTGCCGCAGCGATGCCGAGTTTTTCGACCGCCTTGAGATATTGGATGATACCGCCATAAACCCCGGCCTGGCCCATGCCGGGGCGAGCGCCGCCGGTATTGGGGAGAACGCGCTGGGTGAAGGCGCGGGTGCGGTCGTTCATATCCCAATAGAAGGTCTCGGTCAGCACCAAGCCCTGCGCGTTCTGCAAACCAAGCGCGTGAATGTCGCTGATGAAGACGAGCAATCCCGCGAGACGGGCGGATTTGTTGACACCGAATTCGGCCGCCTGCTTGATGCAGTTGACGGTGTCCGAACCGGCATTGGCGAGCCCGATCACCTTGGCCCCGGTCGATTGTGCTTGCAGAAGGAATGACGAGAAATCGGTGGTGCCGGGGAAGGGGGTGTCGACATTGCCGAGCACCTTGCCGCCCGCCTCTTTCACGAAGTTTGCCGTGTCACGCTGCATCGCGTGGCCGAAGGCATAATCGGCGGTGATGAAGAACCAGGTATCGCCGCCGGTTTTCACCATCGCGCCACCGGTGGAATGGGCCAGCATCCAGGTATCGAACGACCAGTGGATGGTGTTCGGGGTGCATTGCGGGCCAGTGAGATCGGCGGTGCCGGGGCCGCAGGCGATCACCACCTTGTTCTTGAGATGTCCGACATTGGAGACCGCAAGCGCGACCGAGGAGTTAGGCACATCGACGACGAGATCGACGCCATCGCGATCGAACCACTGCCCGGCAATACCGGCACCGATATCGGGCTTGTTTTGATGATCGCCGACCAGGATTTCGACCGGGATTCCTTTGGCAGCGGCCCCGAAATCGACGATCGCCTGTTTCGCGCAGGCGACCGAAACCGGGCCGGAGAGATCACGATACATCCCCGACATGTCGCCGAGCACGCCGATCTTGATCGGCGTGTCCGCCGCCCGCGCGCGCGCGAGGGGCAGAAGAGAGGTTGCGGCGGCGGTGCCGAGTAGTTCGCGTCGGGTCAATGTCATCGGACGTGCTCCCTGAGGTTATGGTCTGAGGCGTGGAAAGAGTGGTGTCTGGAACGACATCGTCCCCGCCCTCGCCCCGCCATCGTTCTAGACACCGAGATAGTGATGCAGCTTGTTCATGTTCGCATCCAACTGATCGTTTTCGATCATGTCGATCACGCGGCCATGTTCGACGACGTAGTGACGATCGGCGACGGTCGCCGCGAAACGAAAATTCTGTTCGACGAGAAGAACGGTGAAACCGCGTTTCTTGATTTCGCGAATGGTGCGGCCGATCTGCTGCACGATCACCGGCGCCAACCCCTCGGTCGGCTCGTCGAGCAGCAGCAATCGGGCGCCGGTGCGAAGAATGCGCGCGATCGCCAGCATCTGTTGTTCACCGCCTGAAAGCTTGGTGCCCTGGCTTGATGCTCGTTCTTGGAGATTGGGAAACAACGTGTAGATCGTATCGGTATCCAGCCCGCCCGGCGCGATCACCGGCGGCAGAACGAGATTCTCGGTGACGTTGAGCGAGGCGAAGATGCCGCGCTCCTCGGGACAGATCGCGATGCCGCGGCGGGCGATGAGATCGGAGCGGAGCCCGACCAGTTCCTCGTCGCGAAAGCGCACGCTGCCGGCGCGCCGCGGGACAAGGCCCATGATCGCTTTCATCGTCGTCGTCTTGCCGGCGCCGTTGCGGCCCAGCAACGTCACCACCTCGCCCTCACGCACCGAAAAATCGATGCCGTGCAGAACATGACTTTCACCGTACCAGGCGTTGAGACCGCGGACCTCAAGCATGGCCGGCCTCGCTCTCGTCGGTGCCGAGATAGGCCGACATCACGTCCGGGTTGCGCGAGACCGTGGCGTAATCACCCTCGGCGACCACCCGTCCGCGCGTCAGCACCGTGATGGTGTCGCATAACCCTTCCACGACCGAAAGATTATGCTCGACCATGAGAATGGTCCGGCCGGCGCGCACCCTCCGGATCAGGGCAACGATCCGTTCGACATCGTCATGGGTCATGCCCGCTGTCGGTTCATCGAGCAGCATCATCTTCGGATCGAGCGCCAAGGTGGTGGCGATTTCCAGCGCCCGCTTGCGGCCATAGGACAGAAGCGCTGCCTCGGTTTCGGCGAAATCGGCGAGGCCGACATCTTCGAGCAATGCCCGCGCGCGATCGTCGAATTTGTGCAGAACCCGCTCCGAGCGCCAGAAATCATAGGAATTGCCACGCGCCCGCTGGAGCGCGAGGCGGACATTGACCAGCGCCGAAAGATGCGGAAACACCGCCGAAATCTGAAAGCTGCGCACCAGACCAAGTCGGGCCACCGCCGCCGGCGAATACCCGGTGATGTCGCGCCCGGCAAACCGAATGCTACCGCGTGTCGGGATGAGGAATTTCGTCAGCAGATTGAAGCATGTCGTCTTGCCGGCGCCGTTCGGCCCGATCAGCGCATGAATGGTGCCATCACGCACCGCGATATCGACGCCGGCGACGGCGACGAAGCCACGGAATTCACGCACCAGCCCCTTCGTCTCCAGGATGATATCGGCCACGCGAAGACGCCCCCACTTTATTTGGCTCCCGCGGTCATTTGCATATTGCGCGGGGGCGCGCAAGATTGCCGCTTTGGCTTGGCGCAATGGCTTGGGGGAAGCGTGACCGATGGCGGGGCTTTATTTCGAGGAGTTGCACGAAGGACGGGTGATCGATGCGGAATGGACCCGCACCATCACCGAATCCGATAACGTTCTCTTCTGCGGCATGACGATGAATGTGCAGAAACTGCATCTCGATGCGCATTTCGCGGCGACGACGGAATTCGGCCGCCCGCTGGTCAATTCCCTGCTCACGCTCGGCCTGATGATCGGCATGAGCGTGCATAATTCGACGCAGGGCACCACCATCGCCAATCTCGGCATGCGCGAGACGCGCTTTCCCGCCCCGGTTTTCGCCGGTGATACGCTGCGCGTTCAATCGACGGTGATCGCGGCGCGCCCCTCGGCGTCACGGCCGGATGCCGGGGTCGTGACGTTTCGCCATGAGGCCTTCAACCAGGACGGCAAAATGGTTGCTTTTTGCGAACGGTCTGCGCTCATGCGCCGCCGCCCGGTGATCACGGACATGACATGAAAAATCACCTTTCGTCTCCCGCGCGCCTGCGCACGTCATCTCCCGCGCGCCTGCGCACGCCACTTTTTGCGCCCGGCGATCAGCCGCGCAAGGTCGAAAAAGCGCTGGCCAGCGCGGCCGATGCGGTCATTCTCGACCTCGAAGACGCGGTCATGCCCGCGAACAAGGTGCTGGCGCGCCAGAGTGTCGCCGCCGTCCTCAAAGGGCTCGAGCGGCCGGCGACCTTCGTCCGCGTCAACCCGCGCGATACCGAATGGTATCTCGCCGATCTCGCGGCGATCGTGCCCGGCCGGCCGGCCGGGATCATGCTGCCGAAATGCACCGGGCCGGAGGATCTCATCGCCCTCGACCATCACCTCGAAAGCCTTGAGACGAGCGCCGGGCTCGCGGTCGGCAGCCTCGCCGTGCTCGCGCTGGTCACCGAGACCGCTGCCTCGGTGCGCCGGCTCGACGAGTATGGCGCGCTGCCGGCGCGGGTACGCGCCTTTTGCTTCGCCGCCGAAGATCTCTCCGCCGATCTCGGCATTTCGCCGCGCCGCGCCGATGGCAGCCTGCGGGCGCCGCTGATCGCCGCCCGCGCCCGGATGCTGATCGCGGCCGGCGCCTTGGGCGTGCTCGCGCTCGACACGCCCTTCCCCGATCCGCGCGACGACGAGGGGCTGGCACGGGAAGCGGCGCAGGCCGCCGAGGACGGGTTTTCCGGCAAAATCCTCATCCATCCCGGGCAGATCGCCGCAACCGAGGCCGCCTTCACCCCGTCTGCCTCGCGCATAGACTGGGCCAAGGCGGTGATCGCCGGCTTCGCCGCCCACCCCGGCGCCGGCACCTTTGCGCTCGAGGGCAAAATGATCGACCGCCCGCATCTCAAGCTCGCGCGGCGCATCCTCGCCGCTGCCGGCCTCTCGGACGCGGTGGGGTAGGGGGCTTGGTTTCAGTGGTGATATTCGGCGGTGATGTCCTTGTTGGTATAATCCTTGAGCATCAACGTCGCGACCACCGAGATCACCCCGCAGATGAAGATGTACCAGGCGATCGCGTAGCCTGAGCGGTAGGAGGCGAAGAGCGCGGTGGCGATCAAGGGCGCCGGCCCGCCGGCGAAGATCGAGGCGAGCTGATAGCCGAGCGAAGCGCCGCTATAGCGCAGCCGGCCGGTGAAGCTCTCGGCGATCAGCGCCGCTTGCGGCCCATACATGATGTCATGCGGGATCAGCGACACCACGATGGCGATGAAGATCCAGAACGGCATGATGGTGTCGAGCAAGGCGAAATAGAGAAAGCCATAAAGCCCGGTCAGCACCGCGCCGATGATGTAGATCCGCCGCCGCCCGAAACGATCCGAGAGATAGCCCGAAAGCGGCACGGTGACGAGCGAAATCAGTGACCCGACCAGCATCGAGAACAGCAGGAGATCGCGCGAGACCTTGAGGGTCGTGACGCCATAGGAAAAAACGAACGCGGTAAAAACGTAAAACGGCGCGTTTTCGGCCATGCGGGCAAAGGCGCTGAGGAGGATTTCCTTCGGATGCCGGCGCAAGACCTCGAGCATCGGCGCGCGCTCGATCCGGTTTTCCTCGACGAGCCGGCGGAAGGTCGGGGTTTCCAGAATGCCGAGCCGGATCCAGAGGCCGAGCCCGACCAGGAAGATGCTGAGCAAAAACGGCACCCGCCAGCCCCAGGTCAGGAATTGATCGCCCGAGAGGGTGCTGAACGCCAGCACCGCGAGATTGGCGAGAAAGAGGCCTGCCGGCACGCCGAGTTGCGGCCAGGACGCGGCGAAACCGCGATGGGCATTGGTGCGGGTCCATTCCATCGCCAGCAGAACCGACCCACCCCATTCGCCGCCGACGCCCACCCCCTGGATGAACCGCACCAGCGTCAGCAAAACCGCGCCCCAGATGCCGATACTGGCGTAGGTCGGCACCAGGGCGACCAGGAACGTCGCGACCCCCATCAGCAGCAAGGTCGCGATCAGCGTCGATTTGCGGCCGATACGATCGCCGTAATGGCCGAAAATCGCCGCCCCCACCGGACGCGCGACGAAGCCGACGGCATAGATCAGAAACGCCTGCAGGGTGCCGACCAGGGGATCGGATTGGGGGAAATAGAGTTTGGCGAAAACCAGGCCGGTCACGGTGCTATAGAGAAAGAAATCGTACCACTCGATGGTGGTGCCGATCGTGCTGGCAACGATCGCGCGGCGCAGTTGGCGCGCGTGGTCTTCGGCGGAAAGCTCGTTTGCGGACATTATCCCCCCATGCGATCAAGATTGAACGCGAGCCTAGCGCCTTTCGCCGGGGATGGCTATCGGCCGGCATCCCGGCGCGCGGCGGCGGCCTGCTCGCGCAGGATCGGGTAGAGTTGCGGGTTGGCGGCGACGATCCGGCGGGTGGCGCGCGGGTCGTCGCCCTCGGGGTCGGTCGCGAAGCCACCGGCCTCGCGCACCAGCAGGATGCCGGCGGTGACATCCCAAGGCTGGAGGCCGAACTCCCAGAACCCGTCGAACCTTCCCGCCGCGACCCAGGCGAGGTCGAGGGCGGCGGCGCCGAAGCGGCGAACGCCGGCGATCTGTGGCATCAGCGCGCCAAGGGTGCGGGCAAAGGCGAGGCGGTCGGCGGCTTCGGTCTTGGCGAAGGGGATCCCGGTCGCGAACAGAGCGTCCTTCAGTTCGCGCCGCCCCGAGACCCGGAGACGGTGCTCGTTGAGGAACGCGCCGCCGCCTTTTTCCGCCCAGAACATCTCATTCAGGGCCGGGGCATAGACCAGGCCCGCGGCGATTTCCGAGCCGCCATCAGGGAGGCGATGCTCGAGCCCGATGCTGATCGCCCATTGTGGGATGCCGTGGAGGAAATTCGTCGTCCCGTCCAACGGATCGACGACCCAGCGCCAGGCCCAGTTCTCGGCGCCATGGGCGCCCGATTCCTCCATCAGGAAGGCATAACCCGGCCGCGCCTTGCCAAGTTCCTCGCGCAACGTCGCTTCCGAGCGGAGATCGGCCTGGGAGACGAAATCGGAAGGGCCCTTGACGCTGACCTGGAGCTGCTCAACCTCGTTAAAATCCCGCAACAGACGCCGCGCCGCCTTCTGGGCGGCGTTGGCCATGACCGTCAAATGCGGGGAAAGCGCGTGCGCCATCAGGTCTTGGCGCGCTCGACATAGGAACCATCCTCGGTGCGGACGACGATTTTCTCGCCGGTCTCGATGAATGGCGGCACCATGGTGCGCGCGCCATTGGAGAGTTTCGCCGGCTTGTAGCTCGACGCCGCGGTCTGGCCCTTGACCACCGGGTCGGCCTCGACGACCTCGAGCACGACGGAGGCTGGCAGATGGATGGCGACTGGCTCGCCCTCCACGAGATCAACGGTGACCGGCATGTTGTCTTGCAGGAATGGCGCGGCATCGCCGAGCAGATCGGCCGGCACCATCGCCTGCTCGAAGGACTCGTTATCCATCAGCACCAGGTTGGTGCCGTCGGTATAGGAATAGGTGTATTCCTTTTCCTCGGTCAGCAGTCGCTCGACGGTATCGGCGGTGCGCCAGCGCTCGTTGGTCTTGTTGCCGCTCTTGAGATCGCGCATTTCGACCTGGATGAAAGCGCCGCCCTTGCCGGGGGTGATGATCTGCTGCTTGAGCACGGTCCAGCGTCGGCCCTCGTGTTCGATCACCTGGCCTGCGCGGATCTGGTTTGCCTGCTGCTTCATCGTCTCTCGATCTCTGGTTGGACGGTCTCGGGGCGCATCGGGAAGCCGGCTCTCTAGACCGAAGCGCCGTTCGGGGCAAGGCGATGCCGCCTCCCCCAGGGGTCGCGGACCTCGCCGTCCGGCCCGAGATAGCCGGACCCGATCGGCACTTTGCCGAAACCGCCGGGGATGTCGAGGATATAGGTCGGCAGCGCCAGGCCGCTGATCCGACCGCGCAAGCCCGCCATCAGGCGCTGTCCCTCCGCGATCGGGACATGAAACCGCGCCGTGCCCGGCGCCGGATCGAGCTGGTGCAGATAATAGGGCTTGATGCGCGCGCTCAGCATGGCGCGAAACAGCGCTTCCAGGGCCGCGGCGCTGTCGTTGACGCCGCGGAGCAGCACCGATTGGCCGAGGAGCGGGATATTGTTGCGCGAAAACCGCCCGAGCGCGGCGCGGGCGGCGGCACCGAATTCGCGCGCGTGATTGGCATGGATGACCAGAAACAGCGGTTTTTCGGTCGCCAGCGCCGAAGCCAGCGCCGTGGTCACCCGCTCGGGGCAGGCGATCGGGAAACGCGTATGAAGACGCAGCGTCTCGACATGCGGGATCGAAGCCAGCGCCGCCAGTAGTGCGCGCAGCCGGCGCGGGGCGAGCATCAGCGGCTCGCCACCGGTGAGAATGACCTCGCGGATTGCCGGGTGGGCTTCGATCCAGCCGATCGCGGCGGCGAGTTCGCTCTCGCTGAGGACGCCGCCATCCGGCCCCACCTGCTCACGGCGGAAACAGAACCGGCAATAGACCGGGCAGGCGAGCAGGGGTTTGAGCAGCACCCGGTCGGGGTAGCGATGAACGATGCCCTTGAGCGGCGAGAGCGCTTCATCGCCGATCGGGTCCGGCCGTTCATGCGGGGCGGTCGCGAGTTCGGCGGCGCTCGGGATGAACTGGCGGCCGATGGGGTCGTCGGGCTGCGCGATCAGGGCGGCGAGCGTCGGCGGAATGGCGATCGCGTAGGTGGCGCCGACGGCGTCGAGGGCAGCGGCCTCGCCGGCCGGCGCCAGCCCGGCGGTGATCAGGGCGGCGGCGCTGCGCAGTGTGGGGCGGGCGGGATCGGGCATCGGCAAAAATCCGTCAGAAATCATGCCCGAGGCGGGCGCGAGGAGGGATGCACCGATCGGCTGGCGCTGTCGAGCTAACACGGTCGAGATCAGCGAAAGGCGGCCCATTCGCTATATGGCATTTTTGCAACAGGCCGACACCAACATCGCCATCCGGTCACCGCCGCGCATCAGCGCTCTTGCACAGGACCGGCTTATGTTCATATAAGCATAACGACGCGCTTTATCGTCACCCTCCTTATCGTTTCTCCCTCGCTTCAGCAATCTCTCAACAAGGCAAATCCATGCTCCCTTGGCACAACACCTCGCGCCGTGGCGCCGGCGCTTGGGTCGGCGCGGTCGCGATCGCGGTTCTGGCGCTGGCCTCCCCCCGCGCCCAGGCCCAGTCCGCCTATCTGCACGCGCTGGAGGCGGCGCAGAATGACCATGATCAGCCGCTACAGACGGCGGATGATGCGTCCCAGGCGCCTTCCGGCACCGCCGCGCCAGCCGCTTCCGGACCAGATGGCTATCTGTTCAATCTCCAGGTCGCCAAGTCGTTCGGCCAGACGCTCGCCGATCAGGGCATTTATGTCGATGGCAGCTACACCAATATCACCCTCGACAACGTCTCCGGCGGCACACGCACCGGCGCCATTCCCAACGGCGACGCGGTTTTCGGCGTCAATCTCGACATGAACAGGATCGCCGGCATCCAGGGCGCCCAGATCCATTTCTATATGGATGACCGCCAGGGCTCCAATTTCGGCGATTACACGGGAACCGGTCTCGTCGACACCAACCAGACCTATGGCCCCAATGCCGCTTTCCGGCTCCAGGAACTGGACTGGGATCAAAGCCTGCTCAGCGACCATATCCGGATCCTGGTCGGGCGCATCAATGATCTGGGCGATTTCGACACCTTCGATTTCGCTTGCAATTTCACCGATTTCACCTGCGCCAACACGGCGTTTTTCTACAACAACGACGCCAATTCGGCGGCGCCGGTCTCCGCCTGGGGCGGGCGCATCACCTTCAAGCCGACCCTCGCGACCTATTTCCGGATCGCGGCCGAAGCAGCGGATGGCGATGGCTTCTACAATCGCGCCAATGAAGGCTGGAACCTCTCGATGACGCATGACAACGGCGTCTTCCTGCCGCTCGAAATCGGCTACAAGACCGATTTCTCCTCGTCTTCCTATCCCAGCCAGTATGATGTCGGCGGCTTCTACGACAATACCGGCTATAATTATTCCGGCCAGATATTCGCCAAAACCGGCCTTCTCGAACCGCTGGCGAGCATCGCGACCACCGCGCCGCGCGAGGGCGTGTGGGCGCAGGCGGCGCAGATGGTCTGGCGTCCGGATAGCAGCAGCAAGCGCGGCATCACGCTCTTTGGTGAGGTCGAGGCGATGGTCAACGGCTATACGCCGATCCAGGATGAAATCGATGCCGGCCTGGTCTGGCAGGGCCCGATCGCCAGCCGGCCGCATGACAATTTCAACCTCATCGGCGAATACTATAAAATGGGCAACGCGCTGGTGAATTATCAGACCGGCACCATCATCGCCGGCAATGCGCGCATGGCCGGTAACATGGCGGTGTTCGAGGCGGTCTATAACGCGGCGCTGGCGCCGGGCCTCACCCTCGGCCCGGTGGTGGAATACATCGTCAATCCGAACGATGCCGGGCCCGAGACCGCGCGGGTCAAGAACGCGACCCAGTTCGGCGGCCAGCTCGTTCTCACCCTGCCCGATCTACTCGGTCTGCCGACCCTGGCCCGCGTCAACTGACCGCCCGGCCCGTCCGCCGCGCTGCCTGCGCACCCGCCTTTTCCTGCAAGGCGGGTGTCGCATTTCGGCAACACGGTGCGGCCTTCTCGCCGCGGATCCCCCCGATTCTCGCGCGCTTGTGATGCGGCGCCCTTTAATTTTATCGTCACTCGATATCTAATCACAGGTGCGATAGGTGGCGTTATGGAAATAACGGCTACGGATCGTTCCGCGACAGGAAGGGCCAGCAAAGGCCCGGGTCGGCGCGGAGGGTTTTTCGATCAACCCGAGGGAAGGGGAATAGATGTTCCACCGCAACACAATGCGCCGTCGCGCGCCGGCTTGGGTCGGCGCGGTCACGGTCGCGGTTCTGGCACTCGGTGCCGCGCACCAGGCGCACGCGCAATCCGCCTATCTCAACGCGATTCTGAACGCGCGCAACGACAACGACCAGCCGATGCAGACCGCGCAGGATAGCTCCCAGGCGCCTGCCGGCAGCGCGGCCGCGAACGCGCCGCAATCGGACGGCTATCTGTTCAATCTCCAGGTCGGCAAGTCGTTCGGTCAGGAGCTTGCCAATCAGGGCATCTATATCGACGGCAGCTACATCAACATCACCAGCGATAATGTCGGCGGCGGTCTCCACACCGGCACTACTTCCGATGGTGACGCGACGCTCGGCATCAACCTCGACATGGGCAAGATCGCCGGTATCCAGGGCGCCCAGATCCATTTCTACGTCGATGACCGCCAGGGCCAGAATGCCTATGGCAACTACCCCGGCCTTGGGCTCGACAACAACTTCGTCTATGGCCCGAACGCCGCCTTCCGCCTGACGGAACTGGACTGGGATCAGAGCCTGCTCAACGACCATATCCGGATCCTGGTCGGGCGAATCAACGATCTCGGTGATTTCGATACCTTCGATTTCGCCTGCAACTTCGTGGATTACACCTGCGCCAACACGTCGTTCTTCTACCTCGACAACAGCAACTCGGCGGATCCGGTTTCGGCCTGGGGCGGGCGCATTACCTTCAAGCCGACGCTTCAGACCTATTTCCGGATCGCGGCGGAAGCGTCAGACGGCGATGGGTTCTACAATGCCTCGAACGAGGGGTGGAACCTCTCGATGACGCATGACAACGGCGTCTTCGTCCCCGTCGAAATCGGCTACAAGACCGATTTCTCGTCATCTGCCTACCCCAGCCAGTATGATGTCGGCGGCTTCTACAACAGCGGCGGCTATAACTACGCCGGCCAGATGTTCGCCAAATCCGGCATGATGCAGCCGATGGCGGATATCGGCACATCTGCACCGCGCACCGGTGTGTGGGCGCAGGCTTCGCAGATGGTCTATCGCCCGGATATGAACAGCAAGCGTGGCATTACCCTGTTTGGTGAAGTCGAATCGATGGTGACCGGCTATGTGCCGATCCAGGACGAAATCGACGCCGGCATGGTCTGGCAAGGCCCGATCGCCAGCCGGCCGCATGACAATCTGGATATCATCGGCGAATACTACAAACTCGGCAACGAACTGGTGAACTACGAGACCGGAACGGTGATGGCCGGCAATACCCATTCGGCGAACACGGTCGAATTGCTCGAAGTGAACTATAACGCTGCGATCGCGCCGGGCGTCACCATCGGCCCGTTCTGGGAATACATCGTCAACCCGGTGACTGGTGGTGCCGATCCCAATGGTCGCATCAAGAACGCGACCCAGGTTGGCGGCATGCTGCAGGTGGCACTCCCCGATCTGCTCGGCTTGCCGACGCTGGCCCGCGTCAACTGACACGCGGCTGAGCTGACGACCAACCCGGCTTCCCCGGCAACGGGGGAGCCGGCGGCGCCTATCCCGACCCTGTGGCATTTATGCCACGGGGCGGGTTTTTTTGTCGCGCCTGGCAAATGTTCCTATTTCGTTCGCAATTTCCCTCTTCAAATTTCCCCATCGCCGCTCTCTAATCACGGATGCGAGAGGGGCGTCTTATGGGAAGGCTTCCGCCCTCGCGCCGCGTGACCCAAAGAGGCGAAATCGCCCGGCTTTGGTTGCGCGGGATCAGGTTTCCGAAACCACCCGAGGGAAGGGCAATACATGTTCAACCGAAACAATACGCCGCTTCGTGGCGTGTCGACCTGGGTCGGCGCGGTCGCGGTCGCGGTTCTGGCACTCGGTGCCGCGCACCAGGCACAGGCGCAATCCGCCTATCTCCGCGCGCTGGAGCAGACGCAGGACGATCACGACCAGCCGATGCAGACCGCGCAGGACAACTCTCAGGCGCCGGCCGGTACCGCGGCGCCGGCGGCACCGCAGCCGGATGGGTTCCTGTTCAATCTCCAGGTTGGCAAGTCGTTCGGCCAGGCGCTCGCCAATCAGGGCATCTATATCGACGGCAGCTACATCAACATCACCGACTACAACGCCGGCGGCGGCCTCAATAACGGCGCCTATTCGGACGGTGACGCGACGCTCGGCATCAATCTGGATATGAACAAGATCGCCGGCATCCAGGGCGCGCAGGTCCATTTCTATATCGATGACCGCCAGGGTCCGAACGCCTATGGCAAGGGGCCTGGCGTCGGGTTGGATAACAGCTTCGTCTACGGCCCGAATGACGCCTTCCGCCTGACGGAACTGGACTGGGATCAGAGCCTCCTCAACGACCATATCCGGATCCTGGTCGGGCGCATCAACGATTTGGGTGATTTCGACACCTTCGATTTCTCCTGCAACTTCGTGGATTACACCTGCGCCAACACATCGTTCTTCTACTTGAACGACGCCAACTCGGCGGACCCGGTTTCGGCCTGGGGTGGGCGCATCAGCTTTAAGCCGACGCTCCAGACCTATTTCCGGATCGCGGCGGAAGCGGCGGATGGCGATGGCTACTATAACGCCTCGAACAAGGGCTGGGATCTTTCGATGACGCATGACAACGGCGTCTTCGTGCCGATCGAAATGGGCTACAAGACCGATTTCTCGTCGTCTTCCTATCCGAGCCAGTATGATGTCGGCGGCTTCTATGACAGCACCGGCTATAACTACTCCGGCTATATGTTCGACAAGAGCACCATGGTCGCGCCCTTGACGAGCTTCGCCTCCAGCGGCCCGCGTGAGGGCGTGTGGGCGCAGGCGGCGCAGATGGTCTGGCGTCCGGATATGAACAGCAAGCGCGGCATCACGCTGTTTGGTGAGGTCGAGGCGATGGTCAACGGCTATACGGCGATCCAGGACGAAGTCGATGCCGGTATGGTCTGGCGCGGCCCGTTCGCCCAGCGTCCCAATGACAGCCTGAACTTCGTCAGCGAATACTACAAGCTCGGCAACGAACTGGTGAACTATCAGACCGGGACGGTGATCGCCGGCAATTCGCACATGGCGAACAGCATGGAGATCGAACAGGTCACCTATAACGCGGTGATCGCGCCGGGCCTCGTGGTGGCGCCGTTCTTCGAATACATCATCAACCCGAATGGCGGCGGCGCCGCGCCGACCGTCAAGACCAAGAGCGCGACGGAAGTCGGCGGCATGCTCGTCGTCGCTCTCCCCGATCTGCTCGGCCTGCCGACCCTCGCCCGCGTCAACTGACGCCGGCGCAGGCTTGACGACGCGGCCCGATCCGGCAACGGATCGGGCCGTTTTTCGTCTTGTCGCCGTCTTGCCCCGCCCCCCGCCATCCTCCAAAACGGCGCCAGACGATGAGGGATGCCGACATATGCCGGAGCTTTTCCTGCACAACAGCCTGACCCGCCGGACGGAGCGATTCACCCCGCTCGATCCCGCCCGGGTGCGGATGTATGTCTGCGGCCCGACGGTCTATGACCGGCCGCATATCGGCAATGCCCGCCCGGCGGTGGTGTTCGACGTGCTCGCCCGTCTTCTTCGCCGGCTTTATGGCAATCTCACCTATGTCCGCAATGTCACCGACGTCGACGACAAGATCAACGCCCGCGCCGCCGAAAACCACGAGCCGATCGCGGCGCTGACCGCGCGCACGCTCGACCTCTACCATCGGGACATGGCGTCCCTCGGCGTCGCGCCGCCCGATGTCGAGCCGCGTGCGACGGCGCACATCGCTGAGATGATCACCCTGATCGCGCGTCTCATCGAAGGCGGCCATGCCTATGAGGCCGAGGGCCATGTCCTGTTCACGGTGGCGAGTTTTCCCGACTATGGCCGGCTTTCCGGCCGCAGCCCCGCCGAACTCCGCGCCGGCGCCCGCGTCGAGGTTGCGCCCTATAAGCGCGATCCGGGCGATTTCGTGCTGTGGAAACCCTCTCCGCCCGAATTTCCCGGCTGGGAGAGCCCCTGGGGATACGGGCGGCCGGGCTGGCATATCGAATGCTCGGCGATGTCATGGCGCTATCTTGGCGCCGATTTCGATATCCATGGCGGCGGCGGCGATCTGTTGTTCCCGCACCATGAAAACGAAGTGGCCCAGAGCCGCTGCGCCTTTCCCGAAAGCCATTTCGCCCGCATGTGGGTGCATAACGGCATGTTGCTGGTGAACGGCGAGAAAATGTCGAAAAGCCTCGGCAATATCATCACCGTCGAGGATTTGTTCGCCCGCGCCCCGGGCGAGGCGGTGCGGTTTGCCCTGTTGCGCACGCAGTACCGGGGGGTGTTGGATTTTTCTGACACCGCCTTGATGGAAGCCAAACGCGAACTCGATCGCTTCTATCGTGCGCTCCAGAAAACTCCGCCGCGCGCAGGCGGCGAGACTCCGCAGAGCGTGATGGACGCGCTTTGCGATGACCTCAATACGCCGCAAGCGATCGCGGCGATGCACAAACTCGCCGATGACGCATTGGCAGGAGGCGAGATGGCGGCAGTGGGTTTGCGGAATGCCGGTGACCTCCTCGGGATTCTGAAAGCCGATCCCCGAGACTGGTTCATCGGCATGACGCCTCACGTGACCATGGCTCTGTCGGATGAAGATATCGAAAAAAAGCTCATCGAACGCGGGCACGCGCGCCACGCCAAGAATTTCGCCCGCGCTGACGAAATCCGTCAGGAACTCGCCGCCCAAAACATCATCCTCGAAGACACACCCGCCGGCACCACCTGGCGGCGCGGGTGATGGGAGATATGACCGGGCGCGATGACGGGGCGGCGCTCGTCCCGATCGAACCCTCACCGGTGGTCATTCTCGTCCGCCCGCAACTGGCCGAAAATATCGGCGCCGTCGCCCGCGCCATGGCCAATGGCGGGGTTTTCCATCTCCGCCTCGTCGCCCCGCGTGATGGCTGGCCGCAGGAACGCGCCTTCCGCACCGCTTCCGGCGCCGATCGCATTCTCGAAGCCGCGACGATCCATCCCGATGTCGCGGACGCGGTCGCCGATCTCCACCGCGTCCTCGCCACCTGCCCGCGCCCGCGCCATGTCATCAAGCCCCTGCTCACCGCGCGCGGCGCCGCCGCCGAATTGCGCGCGATCGGCGACCGGGGGCTCCGCGCCGGCATTCTTTTCGGCCCCGAGCGCGCCGGCCTCGACAAGGACGATCTCGCCCATGCCGACACCCTGGTCCGCTATCCGCTCAACCCCGCTTTCCTCTCGCTCAATCTCGCCCAGGCGGTGATGGTGCTGGCTTATGAGTGGTGGCTGGTGGCCGAGGAGGCGCCGCCTCGCGCGCTGATGACCAACGAGACACGGGTTGCGACCAAGGGGGAGTTGGAAAACTTCCTCGGCCATCTGGTGCGCGAACTCGATACCTCGGGCTTTCTCCGCAATCCCCAGAAACGTCCCGGCATGATCCGCAATCTCCGCCATTTCTTCCAGCGCGGCGAGGTCACCGAGCAGGAATTGCGCACCCTCCATGGGGTCGTGACGGAGCTTGCGAAAAAAAACTGAGGCCGCGGCTTTCAGGCCTCCACAGTGGCGCGAAGGGCGGCGGCTGGCGACGGCGAGACTCGCGGCGCGGTCGGCCACCGGCAGATCGCGCCATCGCGCCGCGGCGCGAAGTCGGCCTGGTTTGGAGTGCAAAGCGGGCTGTAGAATGGATCGCCGGCGGCGCTCTCCGGCCGGCGGGCGAGAAACCGCGCGGCGAGTGCGGCCGGGAGGGGTGGGTCGTCCGGGCCGTGATGGGTGAGGGGATGAATACCCGAAGCGAGGACGCGCAAGCCGTGGGTGCGGACGCGGGAGGTGAAATCGGCGGCGGCGAGAGGGCCGAGCGCGCGATCGAAGCCGCTTAGCGCTGCGAACACGTCGCGCCGCACGAGAAGCGCTGCGGCGGAGGCGCAAGCGACGTCGCGGACCAGCGTCAGGCGCCCGCCGGGGCCGGGATTGCGGCGCGGGCCGTCATCGCCGGGCAGAAACGCCTCATCGCCGGCGAGCGCGGGTGAGACGGCGGCGCCCGCGCCGAGCACGAGGCCCATCTCCCGCACCTGCCCCGCGGGTGTGAGCAGAAGCGGCGTGACGGCGCCGATATCACGCCGCGCCGCGAGCGACAGAAGATGCGAAAGCCACGCCCCGCCCGCGGGCGGCGCGATCCCTTCATCGAGAAACAGCAGGAATTCCGGCCCTTCGCCAGCAAGCGGGCGCGCCGTGACCCGGCAGGAAAGCGACTCGAGTGCCGCCCGCAGCGCCGCCTCGTGCCCTGATCCGTCACGCCGGATCACCGCGATCACCTTCGCCGCCGGCACCGGCCAATCGAGCCGGCATTGCTCATCGATGAGACCGGGCAGAACCCGCGCGGGAAGCGCGAGTGCTGCGAGATGGCGCGCAACTGCTTTCCGCCGCGCCGCCTCGATGCGATGCGCGCCCAGCACCGCCGCCCGGCCGAGGCCATGATGGCGGGCGCGATAGAGAACCCGTGGCAGATGGGCGATGGTTTCGGCATGCGCGATGGCGCGGAGGACGAAATCGAACTCCTCCGCCCCGGCGAGCGTGACATCCGGCGGTGCGAGCGAGGCGGCAAGGCGGCGTTCGATCGCAAGTGGCCGGGGCAGGGCGGCGCGGGCGAGAAAGGCGTCGTGGGAGAAGGCGCCGCCGATCTCGACCGTTTCGATCTCATCGAGCGTCTCGGCCGAGAACGTGGCATCGGCGAAAACCAGATCGGCGCCGCTCTCGCGCGCCGCCCGGAGAAGCTGAAACACCGCATCCGGGGTGAGCGCGTCGTCATGGTCGAGGAAGGCGATATGGCTTCCCTGTGCTTCCGCGATCCCGCGCGCGAGCGCCCGCGCCACCCCCTCGTTCCTGCGCGCGTGCAAAACCCGGATACGCGGATCAGCGCAAGCCGTCGCGCGCAACAGCGCCGTGATCGCGGGATCGGTCGAGCCGTCATCGACACAGAGCAGCTCGAACGCATCGCAGCGCTGGGCGCGAACACTGGCCAATGCTTCCTCGAGCCAAGCGAGGCGCGGATTGAAGACCGGCATCACCAGCGACAAGGTCAGCCCGGCGATCTGCCGCGCCCGGCGGGATTTGAAGCGGGCGGCGAGGGCGGCCGGAAGGGGCGCGCGGCCGGCGGCAAGAAAGGCGGTGATCGCCGGGTGGGGTTTGGCTTCCCGGGGCGAGCCCGCGAGGACCGTATCGGTTCCAGCGAGCCGTGCCACGAGCGGGCTTTGCGCCAACGCCGCCTGATTGAGGGGAAGCCGCAGGCGAAACCCCGCGGCGGCGCCGGGCAGGCCGGCGGCGATGACGTCCGGGCGGGGAAGATCGGCACGCCCGGCGGCGATCACCCGCCCCGCTTGGACGATCTCGACGGCGAGCGGCTGCGTGGGATCGACGAGGTTGAGCGCCCAGCCATGGGCGACGGCGTTGTCGATGCCATCGAAATGCCCGGCGAACCCAGGCCGCGTCGGCGCCGCACGCGGGCTGCCGACCAGCGCGAGCCCGGTTTCCGCCAGCACGACGCTGAGTTCCGGCGCGTCCGCGCCCGGGGCGAGCGGACGCGCGACATAGGGCAGCCGGAACCCGGCCCGGCCTTCGCCGATCCCGACCGCGGCGAGATCGGGCCGCGCGCCATCGGCCAAGGCACGGGTGATCTCCACGCCATCCTCGCGGAGAATGACCGTCAACACCCGCCCCGGCGTGGCGAGATCGGCAGCCCAGCCGCGAATCTCATCCGCCTCGACCGCCTCGACATAGCCGGCGAGGCCGAGATCGGCGGCGCTGAGCGCAAGGCGTGCGGCAACCGGCGCGCCGGCGATGGTGACGGCGAGTTCGCTCGCCGGGCCGAGCGGCAGGAGACGGGTCAGCGTCAGGGAAAATTGGTAAATCCCGGCCGCGTCCCGCCGCGCGAAGCCGCGCGCGCACATCTCCCCGGCCGCCGTCACCGCGACATAGAGCGCGGGATCGAGCGCGACGGCGAGGGTGAACGCGCCGACGAGGGCGCGCCCCTCCCATGTCAGATCACGCCAGGTGATGCGGTAAAGCCCGGCGAGTGATAAGGGTTTCGCCAGCACACTCGCGCCGGTATCCAGCCGCAGCAGATCGAGCCACCGGGCCAGCCGATGTCCCGGCAGTGGCAGCGAAAACCGCCACGCCGCGGCGGTTTCGCCCGGCTCCAGCGCGATGGTGCCGATCATCGCGTCATCGAGCAGCACGCCGAGCCGTGGCGCGCGCTGATCCCCGAGCAGCGCCGCCGGCACCTCCCCGAGCAGGCGCCGATCGCTCCCGAGGCGCAAAACCACGCTGTTCATCCGGTGTTTTTACCCGCTTTCCGCGCTGTCGCGGCGACCGCGAAACTGGCCAGCAGGTCACCGAGATGGCCGATCTCGGTGAGTTGCAACCCCTCCGGCGGGGCCAGACGCTTGCCGCCGCGCGCAAGCCGCAAAGGCAGGCAGGCGCTGGCGAAACCAAGCTTCGCCGCCTCGCGCAGACGCGCCTCCGCTTGTGCCACCTGACGGATTTCGCCCGAAAGCCCGACCTCGCCGAAATAGACCGTATCCGGGCGGGTCGGCGTCTCGCTCGCCGCCGAGATCAGGGCCGCGGCAACCGCGAGATCGGCCGCCGGTTCGTTGATCCTGAGGCCGCCGGCGATGTTGAGATGCACGTCATTGCCCGAAAGCCGGAGGCCGCAGCGGCTCTCCAACACCGCGAGCAGCATCGCGAGACGCCCGGCATCCCAGCCCAGAACCGCCCGCCTCGGCGTGCCGCCGGCATTGGGGGCGAGCAGCGCCTGGACCTCGAGCAGCACCGGGCGCGTGCCCTCGATCCCGGCGAACACCGCCGAGCCGGCGATATGGCCGCGGCGCTCGGCGAGAAACAGCGCCGAGGGGTTGGCGACCTCGGCGAGACCGTGATCGGTCATCTCGAAGACGCCGATTTCGTCGGTGGCGCCGAACCGGTTCTTCACCCCGCGCAAAATCCGGAACTGATGGCCGCGCTCGCCCTCGAAATAGAGTACGGCGTCAACCATGTGTTCGAGCACCCGCGGCCCGGCGATCGCCCCGTCCTTGGTGACGTGCCCGACCAGAACGAGGGCGAAACCGAGGGTCTTGGCGAGCCGCACCAACTCGAACCCGGCGGCGCGGACCTGCGTCAGGGTTCCCGGCACGGCGTCGAAATTATCGAGCCACATGGTCTGGATCGAATCGATGACCACGAGGCCGATCCCCGGCCGCGCCTCCAGCGTCGCCGCGATATCGGGCAGATGGCTCGCTGCGGCAAGCTCGACCGGCGCCTCGGCGAGGCCGAGCCGGCGGGCGCGGAGCCGCACCTGCTCGATCGATTCCTCGCCGGTGATATAGACGACGCTCTGCCCGCTCGCCGCCAGGCGCGCCGCCGCTTGCAGCATCAGCGTCGATTTGCCGATGCCGGGATCCCCCCCGACCAGCACCGCCGAGCCCGCGACCAGCCCGCCGCCGAGCACCCGGTCGAACTCGGCGATGCCGGTGGCCCGGCGCGGCGGGGGCGGCGTCGTGCCGGCGAGCCCGACCAGCGGAATGCCGCGCGAGGCGGATTTCGGCCGCGCGAGAGCCCCGGGCCGTGGCGCCGCGACCTCCTCGACGAGGCTGTTCCAGGTGCCACAGGCCTCACACCGCCCGGCCCATTTCGCCGCAACCGCACCACACGCCTGACATACGAATCGCGCTTTGTCCCGCCCCGCCATCACGCCGCCATATCACGGCCCGATCAGACCGTGAACTGCTCGGCGATGATGCGTTCGGAGAGGGCTTGGTCGGGATCGAACAGCACGTGTGTCGCGACGGTGCGATATTCGCTGACCGCGACGGAGACGACGTTGCGCACTTCGGTGAAGTCGGCGACGGCGGCGACCGGGCGCTTTTCGGCTTCCAGCACCTCGAACACCACTTCCGCCGCCCCGGGGAGCAAGGCGCCGCGCCAGCGTCTGGGGCGGAAGGCGCTGATCGGGGTGAGCGGCAGGAGGTTGGCCGAGAGCGGCACGATCGGGCCGTGGGCGGAGAGATTATAGGCGGTCGAGCCGGCCGGGGTCGAGATCAGGACGCCGTCGCAGATCAATTCCGCGAGCCGTTCGCGCCCGTCGATCGAGATGCGGATTTTCGCCGCCTGGCGCAGCTGGCGGAGCAGCGAGACCTCGTTGAAGGCCAGCGCCTCCTCGGTCGCGCCGGTCATGGTGATGGCGTGCATGCGCAAGGGGTAGAGAATGGCGGCCTGGGCGCGGGCGAGGCGGGCGGGGAGATCGTCCTCGGCATAGGCATTCATCAGGAACCCGACCGAGCCACAATTCATGCCATAGACCGGGCGGGGGTGGGTGATCAGGTGGTGCAGGGTTTCGAGCATGAAGCCATCGCCGCCGAGCGAAACGACGAAATCGGCTTCGGCCGCTGGGCAATCACCATAACGGGCGGCGAGCCGGGCGCGGCTTTCCTGCGCCAGCCGCGCCGGCGAGGCGAGGAAGGCAATCCGAGGCGTGTTCACCCGAGGCGCCGATGCGAGAGGACGGGCATATCGCGCCGGATACGCGCGGTTCGCGCCGGTTCGATGCGGGCGGTGGCGAAGCCCGGCCCGTCCGGCACCATCGCCACCACCTGCCCCCAGGGGTCGGCGATCAGGGAATGGCCATAGGTGAAGCGCCCCTCCCCCCGTTCCTCATGGCGGCCGGAGGTGGCGGCGGCGATGATCCAGCATTGCGTCTCGATGGCGCGGGCGCGGAGCAGAACCTCCCAATGGTCCTTTCCGGTTTGCAGCGTGAAGGCGGAGGGGACGAAGATCATCTCCGCCCCGGCGAGGCGGAGCGCGAGATAGAGTTCGGGGAAGCGGATATCATAGCAAATGGAGAGCCCGGCGGTGAGCGGGCCGAGGGCGGCGGTGACGATCTCCGTGCCATGGCCATAGGTCGCGCTTTCGCGATAGCCGGTGCCGTCCGGGGTCTGGATGTCGAAGAGGTGGCGCTTACGGTAGCGGGCGATTTCCGTCCCTTCACGGTCGAAAACGACGGTGGTGTTGAAGAGCCGCCCTTCCGCCGCCTCGGCGAGCGAGCCGCCATGGACGAAAATCCGATGGCGGCGGGCAAGGGCGCGGAGTGCCTCATAGGCCGCACCACCAGTCCCGCCGGGCGCGGGCAGGGCCTCGGCGTTCCGATGCCGTGTCTCGCGCGAGCCCCCGAGCGAGGTCCACATTTCCGGGAGACTGACGAGATCGGGCCGGTCCTCGGCGACAGAGGCGGCGATCAGGCGCTCGGCGGCGGCGATATTGGCGGCTTTATCGTCGCCGGGGTTCATCTGCACGACGCTGACCCGCATCACTGGGACCGGCATCACTGGCTCCTGCAATGGCGGTGGTATGGTCAACGCGGCCAGTCGAGCCGGGGCTCGGCCCTGGACTCGGCCCTGGACTCGCCCCTGGGCTCGGCGCGGGCCGGGCGGCCGGGGGAGGCGAATTGGCCGCGCGGCTCAGCGCCGGGTTCGGCGGCGCGGAGCGGTGGCGGCGCGCTCGCCGGATGGGGCGGCGGCGGGTTATGGGCGGCGCGGGCGGGCGGGATCGGCGGCCCTGACGATGGCGGCGGCTCCCGGCGCGCCGCCGGTCCGGCGTAGAGCGAGAATTCCTCCGCCCCCGGCCCACGCACCGGCTCGGGGAGCCGCAACGTCAGGCTGCGCAACTCGCCCTGCAATTCGTCGAGCCGCGCCTCCAGCGCGTCCAGCCGGGTTTTCACGCCGATGACGCTGAACGGCATGAACAGAAAGGCGAGAAGATAGAGGAGTGCTGGCACCAGCAGGGCGATCGGCACCCAGCCGGGCATCCAGTCGGGCAAGGGAAGGGCGATGGGCATCGGGTGATCCTAAGCCCGATCGCGCCGGCGCGGAAGACCGCTCACGCGCGGGCGCGGCTTGACGGATGGCGGCGCGGCTCGCACATGCGGGCGATGCCGGATGATCCTTTCGTCGCCCCCGAGGACGCGAGCGCCGCCGAAGCCATCGCCGCGATCGGTGAGGAATTGGCGGTGTTCGATGACTGGATGGAGCGTTATCACCACATCATCGATCTCGGGCGGAAGCTGCCGCCCTTCCCCCTTGCCTGGCAGGACGAGGGGCACCGCGTCCAGGGCTGCCAGAGCAAGGTATGGCTGGCGGTGGAGAAGCGGGCGGGGCGGCTTTTTCTGGCCGGTGCTTCGGATGCGGCGATCGTTGCTGGTCTCGTCGCCCTTCTGCTCCGCGTCTATTCCGGGCGAACGCCTGAGGAGATTCTCGCAACCGGCGCCGATTTTCTCCAGGCATGGGGGCTGATCGGGGCGCTTTCGACCAATCGCGGCAATGGCGTCGCGGCGATGGCGCGGCGGATCAGGGCGTTGGCAGATAAGGAAGAAAAATAAAAAAAGACTTCTTTTTCTGAAGAAAAAGAAGCAAAAAGACTTTATCCTGTTTTAAGAAAAGGGCAGTGCCGCAGGCACTGCCCAACAGAACAAAAGTTTTTGGTTCTTTTTTTAAAAAGAACCCACTTATCTTGACTTACTGAGCCTCTGCTTTTTTCTTGAGATCCGCGAGCGCACCTTCGTAGATTCCGGTCACTGCCTTGATCGCGGCGGCGTCGTCCATCCCGGCGGGGGGGTTGGTGTCGGCCGAGCCGCGGCTGAAATGCCCCACCCAGACGACAGTGGATCCGCCGCCTTTGGCGGGTTTGACGGTGATGGTGGAGCGGTAATGGCTGACCGGGACGACCTTGACGTTGCCCGGATCATCGGTGATCCGATAGGTATAGGTCATTTTCGCGGCGTTATATTTTTCCAACCGTTCGATCAGCACCGGGCCGCCGAGATCGAGATGGCGCACCGAGCCGGGTGCATTGCCTTTGTCGGCGTTCGAGGTTTTCACCGCGCTGAACCAGGTGAGATCGCCGAAATTCTGGATGATGTTCCAGACTTTCGCCGGTGGCGCGGCGATCGTGACGCTACGCTGGATGGTGTGTTTCGGCAGATCCGCCGCGCTTGCCGGAGCGAGCGGCGCAAGCAGACCCGCGAGCCCGCAAAGCGCGCCGAGAAGAAGATATTTCAAGGTGTTTCCCTTTTCGCTTCTGGATGGTGACGACGGTTTCGTCAGTATCAGGGGGATCACGGCTTTGCCAAGGTTTTTCCGGCGTTGCCTGGCGCCGCGACAGAATTCGATAACTTAACCCATATTTAGCACCCCAGAAAATAAAGCACGTATTATCATGATCTTACGCCGCTTCAAGAGGCGGAGTGGCACTACAATCGTATCCGCTGGGGTCAGACGGTGAGTTTCTGGATCCTCCCTGG
>JAJZBM010000047.1 GCA_021798915.1 Pseudomonadota bacterium | reverse complement strand
CAGACCCGCTTCGCCACCGCCGCTCCGAGACTTGACCCGGCTCTTCTACCCCGCCCCTCCTACTCGCTGCCAGACGCTCCTGCCCAACCTACGTTTTGATCACCAATTCCGAATCGCAGTACTAGGCAGCGCCTCGCGCGGGGTCAGGCTGGCCTTGCCGTGCAGATTCTGGAACACGCCGGAGGCGAACAGCGCGCCCGCGGGGATGTTTTTCGCGTTCGCCAGCGTGATCAGGTCGCCGGAGACGCGGGCGTCAAAGCCGTAGGTGGCGAACCAGGCGAGCGCCACTTGCGTTTCCGGGTCGAAATTGGCGTCGAGATCGTTCTCGATCTCACCCCAGACGCGGTTGATCAGCGCGAGCGCGGTCTTCACGCCCATGGCGGAATCATCGTCTTCCAGCACGCGGGCGAAGCGGGTGAACACGCCCATGCCAGGGCCGATCACCGATTGCGGCATATCGACGGGGCCAACGCCGGCCTTGCGAATCTTGTCCACTGCTTCGGGCATCTCGCGCTTGAGCGCGCGGATCAACTCGGCGCGGGTGACGGTCTGCGCCGCCTCGTTCCGCTTGCGGCAGACGAGGACAATGGAGGATGCGAGGGCGTTGGCGCCGATGCTGATGCTACGCGCGCCCCGTTCAGTGCGAACTGGCCATGTCCCATCGACTGCCAACCCCGAATCGACAACGGCCTGGAGGAAGGACGCCCAGCCAGCGGAGGTCACGCCATCCTCGGCAATCTCCGACTGTTTGAAGGCATAGTAGATCGCCAGAGGTTCTGCATCAGTCGCCGCCTTGCGCATGGCGGTTAGCGCTTCGCCCATACCCTGCATGAAGAAGGCTTCGGCTTCCTCTCTGCCGCCGTGCCGATAGGACGTGGCGACGAGTTCTTCGCCTTTCGGCGTCGTCAGACGACGGAAAAGATCAGGCCAGATGCGATCGACGGACCGCTTGAGCCACACATAAAAGAAGTCAGAAAGATCAGCGTAGCCAATGTTATCGTAATAAGGTGGATCCGTTGAGATCACCACTGGCCGGACAGGGAATGCATTGCGTGGTGCATTGATGCTTCCGATTGAAGCAAAGCTGCTCGCCGGCGCTTGTTCGAGTGCTTTACAAAGACTGTTCACACTCGTCCTGTAATCGCCAGCCGCCGAGGAAAACACGCTTGATTCGGCATAATCCCAAACCATCGGAATCGCATGGCGCCGGAATAGGTGCTGTGTCTGGTCGGCACTTGGCCCCCATTGGCATAACGCGTTCTGGGCGTCAGAGAGGCGGCTCACACCCAACGCTAAATACGTCGCCACGGCATCCGCGTAAGCTGCGGCGCCGGTGCCGCCTTCGTGGAGCGGGGTGGGGTCGGCGGGGAGGTCCGCCGCGCGCGCGTCCGCCAGCACTTTCTCCCGCGCTTCGGCCACGAGATCGGAAAATGTCGTCAGCGCCACCAACTGGCGGGGTGTGAAGATATCGACATAGCGCTTCATTCCGTAACCGGGCGGCGAAAACCAGCGCGGATTGTCCGGCATCTCGACCTCGATGCCAGAGGTGTCCGACGGTTTTGCGCTCCCGGCGACGACTTCCTGATCTCCTGTCGGCGCGAGATAGACACGTCCCCGATCCCCCTCGGCCACAATGGCCATCAGCCGCGCGCCAAGCCGGGCCGACATCCCTTCGTTGCGAGTGTAATCCGGGGAGATCGCCGCACCCGTCAGAACGCACGTAAAATGCGTGCCGCGTCCAGTCTTCGTCCCCTTCTTCAGCCGTTCCTCATCCGCCTTCGCGAGCGTCCCAGTCCGCACCTCGAACCGCCAGCCATCCGGTGCGGCCGGATCGATCACCGGCTCCGCCCAGGCTTTCTTCCCCTCCTTGGTGGAAAGCAGGAAGGAAGAGACCAGCGGCACCATCGCGCCCTTCGCCGCCGGATCGGGCGAGCGCACCGTGCGCGCCCAGAGCCAGGCGATCACCGTCGCCTGCGACCCATCCGGCAGCGTCGCCTTTGGATAGAGATGCCCGATGCGCCGTTCGGCCTCGTCGCGCATCCATTGCCCGTAATAGCGCACATCCTCGGCCAGTCCCTGCGCGCCGCGCCAACCCCGCAGCGCGCCATGCACCGCCTCCGCCCGCGCCTTCGGGTTGACCGGCGGCCGGCCGGCGAATTTCGGCGGGATCTCCACCAGCGCCTTGCCGATCAGCACCGCCACCGGATTGAGGTCCGAGCCATAGGCGCGCAACCCCAGCCGCTGCGCCTCCAGCGGGATCGACCCGCCGCCCGAGAATGGGTCATAGACCGGCGGCGCCTTGGTTTGCAGATAGTCCAGGATCGCCCGCCCATCCTCCCGCGCTGGCGGCTCCTCGCCCAGGCCCCAGGCGACCGAGCGCGCAATCTCCCACCGCGCCGCGTTCAGGATCGCCTCGTTGTTGGAGGCTTCCCACGGCACCATCGCCTCGATCACCCGATGCAGCCGCTTCCGCTCCGCCTCCTGCGCGTCCTCGGTCGGGAACCGGTCGGGCCAGGCGGACGGATCATCCACCAGTTGCGCGAACAACACCGCCCGACACGCCGCCAACGGCCGCCGCGCCCACCACAGATGCAAGGTGGACGGATGCCCATGCCGGATCGACTTCTCCCGCGCCGAAGCGGCATTGATCGCCTCCAGCGGGATCGAGACTTCGATGAGTTTCTTGCGCGGTGTCGCGCGTGCGTCGGTCATTGCCCGGCCCCCAGGCGCGCGCGGGCGATCGCCAGTTCATCGACCGTGAACATCGAAGCCCAAGGCTGTTCGATCACAGCACCCTCCATCGAAAGATCGAGCCGGCCAAGCTTCTTGAGAACGTCAAAGCCCTCGGATGCCACCGGTTGAGCAAGGAGCGTCTTGGCAGCTCCAACGCCGCCTTGGGTTTTGACCATCTTGATGAAATAGCCTGGGTGATACTGAAGCTCGTCGTTCGAGCGTTGGGCGAGGTTGAGCAGGTGCGCTGTGAACTTCGCCTGTAGATTTGCCGCGCCAGCCATAGCAGCCGCCCCCTAATTCCTGTCCGCCGGCAGGGCCGGCCTCAGATCGGTGTGGATGAAGTCATTGCCCTTGAAGAGCAGCGGATGGTCGGTCGCCACGGCCAGCGCGTAGGAGAAGCAGTCGCCGATGTTCAGCCCGGCGCGATGACGGCCGCGGCCGTAGCGGCGGAAGGCGTCGATGGCGATCGTCGCCTGCTGCGGCGTGACACTGACGATGTCGAATCCGCCATCGCGCAGCAGCAGCTCAAGGTCTGCTCGACCCGTCTCACCCTTCCGGCCCTCGATGACGAAGGAAAGCTCAACCCGCGTCACCGCGGAGATCAGCCGCACCGGCGCCGCGCTCAGCGCGCGCGCGAAGCGCTCGGCGTCCGGCTCGCCCAGCAGGATCGCGACCAGCGCCGAGGTATCGACAACCATTCAGCGCCACATGCCGGTTTCGTCGTAGCCGACGATCTCGTCCGGGCTGCTTGTGTCGAGGTCGGGTAAGGAAGCGCAGTGGCGCCCAATCTCCATCAGCCGGTCCGCGAGCCGCAACGTTCCGCCCCGGCGCAGGCGCTCGCGCTCCAGCCGTTCGGCCAGCGCCTTGCGGATCGCATCCGTCAGCGTCTCCCCCGTGAGAGCGGCGACCTCGCGGGCGAGGCGGTCGGTCTCCTTATCCTTCAGGCTCAGCGCCACACCGCCCTCGCGCGTCTATAAATCGGATGAAGATATAGAACGAAAGGTAGGCCGTGTCGAGACTCGGCGGCCTCACGCGGCAGGGGTAGCGAGCGAAAGAAGGTCGGCCAGGTTGAACACCACGGCGGTCTCGGCGAAGCCCAATTCGCGCTGGAAGAAGCGCTGGACATAGACGGGGGCGTGGGCAAAGCCGGCCTCGATGCGCACGATGGCCAGGTGGAACGCCTCCGGCGCATTGAGCGAGGCGAGGATCTCGTTCTTGGTCAGGATCACGTCGCGGGCCTCCGCGTGGCGGCCCTTCACCTCCACGAACCGGAGATGGCCGGCCGGCGTGCGGCTCTCGATGTCCCAGCCCTTCTTCTCAGCGGAGACGTCGCGCGGGTCGAACCCCATGTGACGTTCAGCCGCCATCACTGCCTCCATGGCAAAGCGCTCGACCTCGGCGCGGGCGTCAGGGTCGTCGGCAAAGCCCGTGGCCTCTAACGTGGCCTGCGGGGTGGCGCGGGCATCGAGCAAGCCGCGAGGGATCACGAGCGCGGCACCCCGCAACACCGGTGGCAGGGCGCTGATCTGGCGCTCGCGATCGAGTTCGGCCTGGCGGCTGTGCAGGCGTTCGACCAGGCGCTGGGCGGTTGCCTCGGCATTGGTGGCGTTGATGCGCTGCTCCTTGCCGGCCCGCTCTTCCTCGCGCAGGCGGGCAGCGCGGGCGTCCCAATAGTTGATCTCGCGGTTGAGGCGGGCGCGCACCTCGCGCTCCACCTTGTCGATCTCGGCGAGCCGCCGCCGCTTCACCTCGTCAAGATGGGCAGGGACGAGGTTGGCGATCGCGAAGCCGAGGGCGCGCTGCTCGACGCCGGCACCCAGCCAGGGGGCCGCCACCGCATCGCCGATGAGCGCGCGCTCGTCTTCTGTGATCGGCCGGTAGTCGAGATAGGGCGCCGAGCCGCCGTCCGCAGCACTGCCGTCTTCGCCGAGGTGGATGAACTGAAGACGTTGGGACACGACGCGCGGCTCGCCCGATTTTGCCGTGCGGCCATCGCGGATGGCATGCTCGAGATAGAGCAACAGGCGCGGGGCGGTCCCAAGGTCGGCATCGTCCACGAGCACCGCACCTTGTCCCAGCAGCGGCTGAAAGCGCTCGAGCACAACATCCACCGCGGCGTCGAGCAGCGGGTGTCCGGGCGCCAGCAGTTCGGCCTGCGGCTGACCGGGGATCAACGCCTTGTCGAAGGTGACGCGGGCATAGCGGTCCAAGACCGGATCGCCGCGACCGATCAGCCGGTCGCGTTCCTTCAGGATGGACGGAACACGGGTGATCTCGAAACGGCCGCGTTCGCGCTCGGCGATGCGCCCGCCGAGGGTGGAGAACGCTTCCCGGAAGAAGGCGCCGATGAAGTGCGGTTGCAGGCGGCGGGCTTGGGCGCGCTCCATCTCCTCGCGGATGGCGGCCACTGCATTCGGGTCCATACCCTCGGAGGTCAGCTTGCGCTCAGCCACCAGCCGTTCGATCGCCGCGACGTCCACCGCGCCATCGACCTTGCGGAACAGCTCGGCCTTCTTGTCCGGCTGCTCGCCGTAGCGGATCGCGTCAACGAGCAGGTCGCGCAGGGCCTGGCCTTCGAAGAGTTCGCCGAGCACGTCGTAAACTTTGCCGCCAAGGGCCTTTCGGGCTTCCTCCAGCTTGTCCAGCAGGCGACGATAGACCTCGCCTTCGCGGGTGTTGGTGGCGCAGAGGTTCCAGAGATGGCAGATCTCGGTCTGGCCGATGCGGTGGATGCGGCCGAAGCGCTGCTCCAGGCGGTTAGGGTTCCAGGGCAGGTCATAGTTGACCATCAGATGCGCGCCGCGCTGGAGGTTCACACCCTCGCCGGCGGCATCGTTGGCGATCATCACACGGACCACCGGATCGCTGTTGAAGGCGGCGATGGCGGCACGGCGGGCCTCGCGGGCGATGCCGCCGTGAATGACGACGACGGACTGGGCATCGCCAACGCAGCCACGGATCTTGTCCGCCAGATATTCGAGGGTGTCCTTGGGCTCGGTGAAAATCAGGATCTTGCGGCGCAGGCCCGAGGCCGCATCGAGCATGATCGGCTCGTCCAGAATGCTCTCGAGCTCGCGCCATTTGGCGTCCTGGCCGGAGAGCTTCAGTCGGAGCGCGCGGCCCTCGAGATCCTTGAGGATCGTGATCTCCGCTTCGAGTTCCATCAGCGTCTGGGCGGCGGTCGCCGAGTCGACGATCCTTTCCTCGACTTCCTCTGCCTCCGCGCCGGGCGCCTCGTCGAGCTCGTCGGGATCATAGGCGGGGAGCACGGGGCCGGGCGTCAGCTTCGCGGTGGCGGTATCGCGCCCGATCCGCTCCTCGCGTAGCCGGTCCTCCAGGCGCTTGCGCCGCCGCTCCAGTGAGCGATGGATGGCAGCCGGCGAGGAGGCGAGGCGCCGCTGCAAGATCTGCAGAGCGAAGCCGACGTTGTTCCGTCGTGCGCCGTCGGCGTTGCGGTCGGCGCGGTTCATCTCCTCGCGCACATAGGTGGTGACGGCCTGATAGAGATCGGCTTCCAGCGGGGAGAGTTCGTAGCTGGCCGTGTAGGCGCGGCGTTCGGGGAATAGCGGCGTGCCGTCGAAGCCGTAGAGCTCCTCCTTGGTGAGCCGCCGCATCATGTCCGACACGTCGGCCTGGTGGACGCCTTCGCGGAACCGTCCTTCAAAGCGGTCGGCATCCAGCAGCCCCATGAAGAGCTGGAAATCGGCCTCCTTGCCGTTGTGTGGCGTGGCCGACATCAGCAGCAGGTTGCGAGTGCGGGTGCCGAGCAGCTTGCCCAGCTTGTGCCGCTGGGTTTCCTTGACCTCGCCGCCGAAATAGGAGGCCGACATTCGGTGCGCCTCGTCGCAGATCACGAGGTCCCATTCGGGCGCGGCGGTGAGCTTTGCCTTCAGCTCGTCCGAGCGGGCGGCCATGTCGAGCCGCACGATCAGCCGGTTGCGCTCGGCGAAGGGATTGCCGGTGACAGAGGCCTCGATCTGATCACGGGTCAGCGCGTCGAAGCGCAGCCCAAACTTCTCTGCGAGTTCGTCCTGCCACTGTTCGACCAGGCCACCGGGTGCCACGATCAGGCAGCGATCCAGATCACCGCGGATCAGGAGTTCCTTGATCAGCAGCCCCGCCATGATGGTCTTGCCCGCGCCGGGGTCGTCGGCGAGGAGGAAGCGGAGCGGCTGGCGCGGCAGCATCTCGCCATAGACCGCGGTGATCTGGTGGGGCAGCGCCTCGATCTGGGAGGCGCTGACGGCCAGATACGGGTCGAAAAGATGGGCGAGGCGGATCCGGTAGGCCTCCGAGGCCAGCCGGAGCAACCCGCCGTCGGCGTCGAAACCCAGAGCTCGGCCGGCCTCGACGATTTCGAAGGCGGTTTCCTCGCCACGATAGACGAGACGTTCCGCGACGCGGCCATTAACCCGAAAAACCAGGTTAAGCGCATCTGCCCCAAACCGCGCGACCTGCACGATCTCGGCGATGCCGCCGCCGTCCAGGCCGCGGAGCCGGGCGCCCGGCTTGATGTCGTCTAATTGTGTCACGGAAAGGTCTATAGCGCATTCGTGGGCGGTCGTCCCCAGCCGTCCCGATCGCAGCCGGCACCCGGCGCTCGATAGCCGCCTTTCCAGCCAGCAGGGCCTCGATCTCGGCCGATACCCGGTCGGCGGCTAGGCGCAAGGCCTCGTCGATATGGACGTAGTGCTGCGTCACGCCCCGGGCGGCATGCCCCAGGAGGGCGGCGATCGTCAGTTCCGAGAAGCCGAGATCGGCCGCGACGCTGGCGAAGGTGTGGCGCAGCGTGTGCGGGGGTGATGTCCTCGATCCGGGCGTCGGCGCAGACCCGCTCAAGCACACGGACGACGCCGGTGAACGGCCCATCGCCCCAATCGGCCGGAAAGAAGAAGGGAGACCGTTCGACCAACGGCTGTGCGAGCAGCACGTTCAAGGCGGACCGCCCGACGACCCGGTTTTGCGGGCCGCTCTTGGTGTCGGGGAAGCGGACGTAGCTTTCATCGCTGTCGAGCCACGCCCGTTGCAGCCCCAGGGCTTCCATGCGGCGAAACCCGGTCATCAGAAGGAAGCGGATCGCCGCGAGACCGGTCGGATGCTCGCCATCCTTTTCGGCGATCCGCATGGCCTTGCCGAGCCGGTCGATTTCGGAGCGGCCCAGCCGACGCTCCCTGGGCGTGGTCGCGATGCGCCGCACGCCGCGCGCGGGGTTGCTCTCGATTTCCCCGAGGCGCACGGCATGCTCGAAGACGGCGTGCAGGGTGGACATGGTCCGGGACGCAACCCCTTCACCCCCTGTCGTCGCGCCGCCCCGGCCACCAACGCGGGGCTTCGAGGTCTTCCCGGCGACGATGTCCGCCTGCGCGCCTTCGATGTCGCGGAGCTTGAGGGAGGCTACCTTGCGATCGCCAAGCAGCGGCAGGACATGGATCTCCAGTCGGCTGCGGTCCATTCGCAGGGTCGATGGTTTGATCGGCCGGCGGCGGCGGCCAAGGATCCGGCCTGACTCCGCCTCGCGCAGGTACCATTCGCAGACGTCTCTGACCGTCGTGTTGCTCTGGACCGGCTCGGGTTCCTCGGCCGGGTCGATGCCCTTGGCCACGGCAAGCAGCTTCTCGCGGGCCATGATCCTGGCCTGCTCCACCGTGAAGATCCCATAGCGTCCGATGACGATGCGCCGGCTGCGTCCCTCGCCGTTGCGGTACTGCACGACGAAGCTTTTCAGGCCCGACGGCGTGACCCGGACGCCGAAGCCTTTCAGCTCGCCGTCCCAGAGGAAGGATTGCAACCCTCGGTTTCCAACCTTTTAGGTTCTAAACTTTCGACGGCGCGTTTTGTGAGCTTTTCCATAATTTCAGGGACTTGGCATCGCGGGGGCTTCGGCTGCTTACATTAGGGCGTGTCGTCAATTTAGCCAAATCTCTGCGGCGACAAGGTGAACAGCGGCGAGGAAGTTCCTGGCGGTTTTGTCATAACGGGTGGCGATAGCCCTGAACTGTTTGATTTTAGAGAAGAAATT
>JAJZBM010000023.1 GCA_021798915.1 Pseudomonadota bacterium | reverse complement strand
GGGGCCGATGGGATTGTTCGTCCGCACCATCGGCATCGCCCGGGCGACCACCAAGATCGGCCTCGCCAATCTCGCCTACAACATGCAGCGCCTGGTCTGGCTCGACAGGCGAACTGCGCCCGCGTGAGCGAAATCGCCTCGGCCGGGGCCGATATCCGCTCCGCCAGACCGGAAATCATCCCCCGATACCGCCGAAATCACCGCCACCACCGGCCGCTGCGCGGCAATCCACTCCACACCGCTCTCGAACAGCAGAAAACTCACGGTTCTTCGAGGCGTCCAACTTTTACCCGTTCCCTTGGAATGGCAGTGCCGCAGGCACTGCCACAACGGAGAAAAGTCTTTTTGCTTCTTTTTCTTCAGAAAAAGAAGGATTTTCCTTCCTTTGCCTTCACGTCAGACACAGCTTCACTAGCCGCGGCGCGACGGTTTCCGGGTGTGGCAGGGTTTTCGGATCCTCGCCGGGCATGGCGGCGGCGCGGAGTCTCGTTGCCATGGGGCCGGGGTTGAAGAGTTCGACGCGGAGCCGCCCACCTTCGATTTCGGCGGCCCAGGCGCGGGCCAGATTGGCCGCCCCGGCTTTGGTCGCGCCGTAAGCGCCCCAATAGGCGCGCGGGGTTGTCGCCAGATCGTCGGTCACGAACACCGCCCGCCCGGCCTCGGCGATGGCGAGCAGCGGGCCGCAGCTTCGGATCAGGCGCCAGGTGGCGGAAAGATTGACCGCGACGACATCGGCCCAATCCTTGGGCAGGATGTGCGGCGCCGGGGTCAGCCGCCCGAGGCTCGCCGCGCAATGGACCAGGATATCGAGCCTGCGGAAACGCTCGAAGAGGCTTGGGCCCAGCGCATCGAGGGCCTCGCCGTTTTCGAGATCGAGCGGCAGGAGCGTCGCCTGCCCGCCAATGGCGCGGATCAGATCGTCGGTCTCCTCGAGCCCGCCCTGGCTCCGCGCGGTGATCACTGGATGGGCGCCGTTGCGGGCCAGTTCGACGGCAACGGCGCGGCCGAGGCCGCGGCTCGCGCCGGTGACGAGGGCGATTCTGCCGGCGAGTGGCGGCGGGGGCGCGGTGTCGGCCATCAACGATGCTCGGCGAGCAGGCTGAGCTGGCGGCTTTCGGTGTCGATCTGGTCGGCGAGCGGGATCGGATAATCGCCGGTGAAGCAGGCATCGCAGTAATGCGGCGCCGCCATATCCCGCCCCTCGCGGCCGAGGGCGCGATAGAGTCCGTCGATCGAGATGAAGGCGAGGCTATCGACACCGATCAAGCGCGCCATCGCGCCGAGATCGTGGCGGGCGGCGAGCAACTGGCTCTGCTCCGGCGTATCGATACCATAAAAGCAGGAATGCGTGGTCGGCGGCGAGGAGATGCGGAGATGCACCTCGCGCGCGCCGGCGGCACGCACCATCTCGACGATCTTGCGGCTGGTGGTGCCACGCACGATCGAATCATCGACCAGAACCACACGGCGCCCTTCGAGCACCGGGCGGTTGGCGGAGTGTTTGAGCCGGACGCCGAGATGGCGGATCTGGTCGGTGGGCTCGATGAAGGTGCGGCCGACGTAATGGTTGCGGATGATGCCGAGTTCGAACGGAATCCCGCTCTCCTCGGCGTATCCCATCGCCGCCGGCACCCCGGAATCCGGCACCGGCACCACGACATCGGCCGCGATGCCGCTTTCGCGGGCGAGTTCGGTGCCGATATTTTTTCGCGCCGCGTAGACCGGCATCCCCTCCATCACCGAATCCGGGCGGGCGAAATAGATGTATTCGAAGACGCAGAAACGCGAGCGCGAGCGCCCGAATGGCTTGATGGAATGGACGCCGGCATCGTCGATCACCACCACCTCGCCGGGTTCGACGTCGCGCACGAATTCGGCGCCGACGATGTCGAGCCCGCAACTCTCACTCGCCAGCACCCAGCCGGTGCCGAGGCGGCCGAGGATGAGCGGGCGCACGCCGAGCGGGTCGCGCGCGCCAAACAGCGCCTCCTTGGTCAGCGCGACCAGGCTGTAGGCGCCGACCACCTGCTTCAGCGCGTCGATCAGCCGGTCGACGACGGTGGAATAGAGGCTGATCGCGATGAGGTGGATGAACACCTCGGAATCGGTGGTGGACTGGAACAGGCAGCCGCGGCGGACCAGGGCGCGGCGCAGGCTGTGGGCGTTGGTGAGATTGCCGTTATGGCCGACCGCGAGGCCGCCGAATTCGAAATCACCATAGAGCGGCTGGACGTTGCGGAGCATCGTCTCGCCGGTCGTCGCGTAGCGGTTATGCCCGATCGCGTGCGGCCCGGGGAGCCCGGCGATCACCTTGGCGTCGCCGAAATTATCGCCGACCAGGCCGAGCCCGCGATGGGAGTGGAATTGCTGGCCGTCATAGCTCACGATGCCGGTCGCTTCCTGGCCGCGATGCTGGAGGGCATGCAGGCCGAGCGCGGTCAGCGCCGCGGCGTCGGTTGCGTTCCAGACCCCGAAAACGCCGCATTCCTCATGCAGGGCGTCGTCGTCGTCGGACGCGGGGTTCGGCATCATCGTGATCCTGTCTCCTCTGCCGCCCTGTTCCCTGCCGCCCGATCTTCCACCGCCTCGGCGGCGTGGGCGCCGAGCGCATAGCCAGCCGGTGCGGCGCGCAGCAAATCCTCGATCCCGAGCGCGTGCTGCGCCGGAAGCGCCCCAAAACGGGGGCGGAACTCCGCCGGCAGCTTGCCGATCGCCCATTGTGCGCCGCTCGAGATATAGGGCAGGCTGCGCGCGGCCAAAACCGGCGGCGGCCAGCGTTCCGGGGGGAGCAGCATCCCGGCGACGATATAGGCGAAGACCAGCAATGCTGCGCCGCGCGCAATTCCGAAGACGAGGCCGAGCGTGCGGTCGAGCCCGCCGAGCAGCGAGGCGCGGACGAAGCGGGCGAGAATGCCGGCGACCACCGAGAACACGATCAGCCCGGCGAGAAAGACCAGGGCGAAGGCGACCGGATCGGCGATGCCGATATCGGGGATCCATGCCCGCACATGCGGCCGCGCGAGGTCGAAATAATGGGCCGCCAGCACGGCGGCCCCGACCCAGGCGCCGATGCCGAGCGCCTCGCGGACGAAGCCGCGCCCGAACGCCAGCAGCGCCGAGACCCCCACCACGCCGAGCGCCGCGAGATCGACCCAGGTCATCGCAACACTCTATACATCGCCAGAGGTTGTGCCGGCGAGAGGGCGTTCATGCCGCCGCCATGTCGGCGATGATCGCAAGCGCCGCCGCGCGCGGGTCGGGCGCGGCGATGATCGGGCGGCCGACGACGAGATAATCGGCGCCCCGCGCGATCGCTGCCTGCGGCGTCGCCAGGCGCTGATGATCATCGGCGCTGCTCGTCGTCGGGCGGATGCCGGGGGTTGCGATCAAAAGGCGCGCGGCGCCGATTTCGCGGCGGATGGCGTCGGGATCGTCGGCGGCGGAGGCAATGATGCCGTCGCACCCGGCCTCGAACGCGGCGCGGGCGCGGCGGCGGACAAGCGCCTGCGCCGAAACCCCCACCCCCATCTCGGCCAGCGCCGCGTCATCGAGGCTGGTGAGCACGGTCACCGCGAAGATCTGAAGCTTCGCGTTACCCCGCGCCGCGACCGCCGCTTCCATGATCCGCCGGTCGCCATGCACGGTGATCAGGCTCGCCCCACGTGACGCGGCGATGGTCACGGCGCGGCTCACGGTTTCCGGGATGTCGTAGAGCTTGGCATCGAGAAAGAGCCGCCGCCCGCCCCCGGCGAGCCGCGCGATGAGCCCGTCGACGCCGGGCGCGAAAAGCAGGCCGAGCCCGAGCTTGAAAAACGACACCACGCCGTCGAGCCGCGCCGCCATGGCCTCGGCCTCGGCGATGCTCGGCAGATCGAGGGCGACGATCAGCCGCTCCGCCATCGCCCCCGGCACGCCGCGCCCGACCTCACCCGCCATCTCTTTCCTCTCGCCCATTCCGGCGTGGAGGAACACCGAAACCGGCGCCAAAGCAAGCCTGGATCGGCGCGCATCAGCGTCCGTTGGTGTCACGAGAGGGGAAATGGGGTTCTTTTTTGAAAAAAAGAACCAAAAAACTTTTCTCTTTGGGACAGTGCCTGCGGCACTGTCCGCTCCGAGAAAATGGGAGGAAAGACTTTTTTTGCTTCTTAGGCCTTTTTCTCCCAGCCGCGTGCGCCCTGCTGCCAGTAGGTGACGGTGTGGCCCGCCGTCTTGCACGCCTGCCAGCGTCCCCGCGCCGCCGCCAGCGCCGCCGCGTCATTGCCGTCGAACAGGTCGAAGACACGGGTGAAGCCATCGAGCCGGTTGCTCTCGGCGCCATCGATCAGGAACAGGAAGCGGGCGCCGTTCGGCGCCTCGTCGGCGAGGGTGAGCCAGATCGGCTGGAGATCAGCGTTGCCGGAGGCGCTCGTCCCATGCGGCAGCCAATCCGGGCTGGCAGCGCGCCACAGCGCATCATCGAGGGCGGCAAGGCGCTCTTCGCTGCCGACCCGGATGACGGCGCGCTCGCCCAAGCCCAACGTCCGGCCGAGAAGCTGCGGCAAGACTTGTTCGGGGCCGGCGTGGAGCAGATGATAGAACGCGATCTCCGTCATCAGCCCTCGTAAAACCGCGCCACCAGCCGATCGAGGAGGCGTACCCCGAACCCGGTCGCCCCTTTCGCCGCCAGGGCCGCATCCTTTTCCGACCACGCCATGCCGGCGATGTCGAGATGCGCCCACGGGGTGTCGTCACGCACGAAGCGTTGCAGGAACTGTGCTGCGGTGATGGCACCGGCCGGCCGGCCGCCGACATTCTTCATATCGGCGATGTTGGATTTGATCAGCCGGTCATAGGCCTCGGCGAGCGGCATGCGCCAGAGCTTGTCGCCGCTGATCCGCCCGGCTTCGAGGAGGCGGTTCGCCAGTTCGTCGTCATTGGCGAACAATCCGGCATGCTCGTGGCCGAGCCCGACGATGATCGCCCCGGTCAGGGTCGCGAGATCGACCATCAGGCGCGGCGAGAATTCCTCCTGGCACCAGGACATCAGATCGGCGAGCACCAGCCTGCCCTCGGCATCGGTGTTGATCACCTCGATGGTCTGGCCGGAATGGCTTTTGACCACGTCGCCGGGGCGTTGCGCGCTGCCGGAGGGCATGTTCTCGACTAGGCCGATGAGGCCGATGGCATCGACCTTGGCCTTGCGCCGCGCCAGCGTCGCCATCAGCCCGGCGACCGTGCCGGCGCCGGCCATGTCCCATTTCATGTCCTCCATCCCGGCGGCGGGCTTGATGCTGATGCCGCCGGTATCGAAGGTGACGCCCTTGCCGATGAAGGCGAGCGGTTTCTGGTCCTTTTTGCGCGCCCCGCTGCCGTGCCAGCTCATCACCACGACGCGCGGTTCGTTGACACTGCCTTGCGCGACGCCGAGCAGCGCCCCGAAGCCGAGCTTGGCCAGCGCCTTGGGTTCGAAAACCTCGATCTTCAGGCCGAGATCGTCGAGTTTCTCGACCCGAGTGGCGAATTCCGCCGGCGTCAGCACGTTCGCCGGCTCGCTCACCAGATCACGGGTGAAAAACACCCCCTCGGCCAATGCATCGAGCGGCGCATAGGCGGTTTTCACCTTCTCCGGCCCCTCGGCGAGCACCGTGAGGCGGGTCAGCTTCGGCTTGTCCTCGGGTTTCTCGCGGGTGCGGTAGCGATCGAAGCGATAGAGGCGGAGCACGGCGCCATGCGCGGCCTCGGCGAGCAGGTCGGGCGCGAGGCCGGGCGATGCCAGCGCCAGCGTCTCGGCCTTGGTGAGCAGGGCGAGGCCGCGCCCGCCGGCCTCGGCGGCGCCGAGCGGGGTGATCCCGGCACGTTTGCCGAGCCCGACCAGAGCGAGATGGGAAAGCCCGGCGCCGGGGGCGATGAGCGAGAGCGTCTGGCCCTTGCCGCCCTTGAACCCGGCAACCGCGACCGCCCGCCCGATCGCGCCGCCGCACGCCGCATCGGCGTCCGCCCAGAGGCCGGCTGGCGGTTCGTCCTCGGCGACCAGCAGCAGAAGGCCACCCGATTTCGGTAGGGCCGGCTTGGCGAAAACGACGTCGTGCATCGGGAACTCCTTCCCCAGGTGATTTTGACCTAACGTATTTGGGCCAGACGTATTTGGGCCAGTGTAGCAGCCACTTGCCGCGATACCAGGGGGCGGCCTACATCCAGGGAATGGATAACTCCGCCCTGCTCGCCCTCGCCGCCGGCCTCGCCGACGAAGCCGCGCAGCTCATCCTCGCGGTGCGCGCGCGCGGCTTCGTGGTCACCAAGAAAGAGGATTTCTCGCCGGTGACCGAGGCCGACCGCGCTGCCGAGGCGCTGATCACCCAGGGCCTCCGCGCAGCAACCCCGGACATTCCGGTGATCGCCGAGGAGGAGGTGGCATCCGGCCGGATCACCACCATCGACGGACGCTTCTGGCTCGTCGATCCGCTGGACGGGACACGCGAATTCGCCGCCGGCCAGGCGGCGTTCGCGGTCAATATCGGCCTCGTCGAGAACGGGGTCGCGATCCTCGGCGCCGTCGCGGTGCCGGCGAGCGGCGAAATCTTCGGCGGCATCGTCGGCGCCGGCGCCTGGAAGCGCCAGAATGGCGAGACCCACCCGATCACCACTCGCGCACCGCCCTCGGCGGGGCTCACGGTGCTCGCCTCGCGCCATCATGGCGATGATCCGGCGCTTCAGGCGGTGCTCGCCGGCAGGCGCGTCGCGACGATCGAGAAGCTCGGCTCGGCGGTGAAATTCTGCCGCCTCGCCGAGGGCGGGGCGGATTTCTACCCCCGTCTCGGGCCGACCATGGAATGGGACACGGCGGCGCCGCAAGCGCTTCTGGAGGCGGCGGGCGGCGCGGTGCTGGACGCCGCCGGCGCGCCGCTCCGCTACGGCAAGCCGGGCTTTCTCAACCCGCCCTTCTTCTGTTACGGCCGCGCGCCGGGCGCGGTGGCGCGATGACCGAGCGCCTGATCGCCGATGCCGCCGGGATCGCCCGCGCGGGCGGGCTTTTGCGATCTGGCGAAATCGTCGCCTTCCCGACCGAGACCGTCTACGGCCTCGGCGCCGATGCGACCAACGCCGCGGCGGTCGCGGCGATTTTCGCGGCCAAGGGGCGGCCGCACTTCAACCCGCTGATCGCCCATTACGCGAGCGCCGGGGCGGCGTTCGCGGATGTCGTCACGACCCCGCTCGCCGAGGGGCTCGCCGAGGCGTTCTGGCCCGGGCCGCTGACGCTGGTGCTGCCGCGGCGGGCGGGGAGCGCGGTTGCGGATCTGGTGAGCGCCGGGCTCCCGACGCTCGCCGTGCGGGTGCCCGCCCATCCGTGCGCCCGAGCCCTGCTCGCCGCCGTCGCCCGCCCGGTCGCCGCGCCCTCGGCCAATCGCTCGGGCCGTGTCAGCCCGACCTCGGCGGCGCATGTGCTGGCCGAACTCACTGGCCGGATCGCCGCGGTGATCGATGACGGCGATTGTCCGGTCGGCGTCGAATCGACGGTGCTCGATCTGACCGGGGAACGGCCGCGCCTGCTCCGCCCCGGCGGGATCGGCCTCGAAACCCTGACGCCGCTCACCGGCGCGCTGGCGGCGCCCCCGGTCGTCGGGGTGGGGCGGCCGCTCTCGCCGGGCCAGCTCGCGAGCCATTACGCGCCTTCGCTGCCGCTCCGCCTCGATGCCCGCGCCGTCACCGGCGATGAGGCACTGCTCGCCTTCGGCCCGCCGCTCCCGGGCGCCGCGCTGGTGTTTCAGCTCAGCGCCGCCGGCGATACCAGGGAAGCGGCGGCGCGGCTGTTCGCCGGGCTCCGCACGCTCGATGCCGAGGGCGGGCGGCGCGGACTGGCGCGCATCGCTGCGATGGCGGTGCCGGAGGCCGGGCTCGGGCGCGCGATCAATGACCGCCTCGCCCGCGCCGCCTGTCGCGAAAACCACCCAGCGCCAGATTAATTTTCCTCGTTTTTTCTTAAAAATAGCACAATCCCTAAAATTATTCTCGGCAAACCGGGGAAAATGTGATAGGTGCTCCGAGAGGCGCCGTATGCCGAAGCGCCGTATGCCGAAGCATCGTGAGCCGATGCGCCGCGGAGAGGGGTTGGCATTGCAGAACGACGATCATCAGCCGGGCGACCATCAGCCGGGCGATCGCCCTCCCGAGGCCAGCCCGGCCACCGCCGGTGATCCGCGCCCGGCCCAGGCCGAGGCGCTGCGAGGCGCCGAAACCGCCGCCGCCGGGGCGCCGGAAGACCTGCGGGAGACGCTGCTGCTCGCGGTCATGGCGGCGGCGCGCCATCATGGCGTGGTGCTCGACCGCGATGAGCTGCGCCTGCCGTCGGAGGAGACCCCCTCCCCGGCGCAGCTTGCCGCCTGGGCGCGCGGCGCCGGCCTCTGGGCCAAGGCGGCGCGGCTGAGCTGGCGCCAGATCGTCCGCCTCAAGGGCACCGCGCCGGTGGTGATCCTGTTCAATGACGGCAGCGCCGGGCTCTGGGTTGGCGCCAATGCGACGCGGAACGTGATCTTCCTTCGCGACCCGCGCGCCGGGGTCGAGGACGATCCGGCGCCGGTCGATGAATTGCGCCTGACGCGGGTCTGGTCGGGCGAGGTGCTGCTGGTCCGCCCCGAGCGCGGCGGCAACGAGGAGGATGCGCCGTTCACCCTCGGCTGGATCGCCCGCGTCGTGCTGGGCGAGCGTGCCGCGCTCCGCGACATCAGCATCGCCTCGATCGCGCTCAGCCTGCTCACCATCATCCCGCCGCTTTTGGTGATGGCGGTGATCGACCGCGTCTTGCAGCATCACAGCATGTCCACCCTCACGCTGCTTTCGGTGATCCTCGGCCTTGCGGTGGTCTGGGAGACGATACTCGGCTATGCGCGGCGCGAATTGACGGCGGTGGTCGCGGCGCGGCTCGATACCCGCCTCAACCTGCATATTTTCAACCGCATGCTCGGCCTGCCGCTCTCCTATTTCGAGCGCAACCCCGCCGGCCAGACCATCCACCGCCTTTCGCAGATCTGGAAAGTGCGGGATTTCATGACCGGCAAGCTGCTCAGCACCTTTCTCGACGGGTTCACCCTGCTGGTGCTGCTGCCGGTGCTGTTTTACATGAGCGCGCCGCTGGCCTGGATGGTGCTCGCCGGCGCGGTTCTGATCGCCATCGTCATCCTGATCTTCCTCCCCCCGATGCGCCGCGTCATCGCCAAGGTGATTCAGGCGGAGATCGAGAAGAGCACGGTGATGATCGAGAGCGTGCATGGCGTGCGCACGGTGAAATCACTCGCCATCGAGCCGCAGCAGCGCGATCTCTGGGATCTCAAGGTCGCCAACGCGGCGCGTTACCGGCTGGAGGCCGGGCGGCTCGGCAACTGGCCGAACACCATCGTGACGCCGATCGAGCGTTTCATCGAGCGCGGCGTCTTGTTGGTCGGCGCCTATCTCGTGCTGACCGGCGCCGCCAGCGTCGATCCCGGCGCGCTGATCGCCTTCATGCTGCTCGGCGTGCGCGTCGCCGCCCCCTTGGTCGGCATGGCGCGGCTGATCGAGGACATGGAGGAGGTGCGGAGTTCGATCGGCGAAGTCGGCATGGTGCTCAATCAGCCGGGCGAGATGAAAAACGCCGGCGAGGGGCTGCGGCCGCGGTTTTCCGGCGCGATCAGCTTCGAAAAGGTCGATTTCGCCTATCCCGGCTCGAAAATCCGGGCCCTCGAAGGCGTCACCTTCAGCGTGCCGGCCGGCACCATGCTCGGCGTCGTCGGCAAGAGCGGCTCGGGCAAATCGACCATCACCCGGCTGCTCCAGGGCATCAACCGCGAATACGAGGGCTACGTGAAGATCGACGGCGTCGATCTCCGCGAAATCAACCTTTCTTATCTGCGGCGGAGCTTCGGCGTCGTGATGCAGGATAATTTTCTGTTCCGTGGCACGGTGCGCGAAAATATCATCGCCGGTCGCCCCGGTCTCACTTTGGAGGATGCGGTGCGCGCGGCACGTCTCGCCGGCGCCGAGGAGTTCGTCGAGCGCCTGCCGCAGGGCTATGAGACCTTCATCGAGGAGGGATCGGCCAATCTCTCCGGCGGCCAGCGCCAGCGCCTCGCCATTGCGCGGGCGCTGATCAACGATCCGCGCATCCTGATCCTCGACGAGGCGACCAGCGCCCTCGATCCCGAGAGCGAGGCACTGGTGAACGCCAATCTGCTGCGCATCGCGCGCGGGCGGACGATGGTGATCGTCTCGCACCGGCTGTCCTCGCTCACTGAATGTGACGCGATCCTGGTGCTCGAACGCGGCAAGGTGGTCGATCTCGGGCCGCATCGCGAGCTTGTCGAGCGCTGCGCCATCTATCGCCAGCTCTGGCTGCAACAGAACCGCCATCTCGAGGGGCAGGGGGGGCAGCGCCCGACCTCGATGCCCCCCCAGATCGCGACCGGGGAGTAGACGATGGCCCGGAACGCCCTGATCCGCGCGCAAAACCTCGCCCCGGCGCGCGTCGCCGCGTCTGATTCGGCCTTCGCCGACACCCTGCTCGAATTTCAGTCGCCCTCGGCGGCGGTGCTGGCGATACGCCCGATCGGCGCCGCGCGCGGCGTGATCTGGGTGATTTCGGCAACGGTGATTTCGTTTTTCCTCGCCTCCGGGCTGATCAAGATCGACAAGGTGGTGACGGCGCAGGGCAAGGTGATCTCGGAGGCCCGCACCCTGGTCATGCAGCCGCTCGATACCGCCATCGTGCGCTCGATTTCGGTGCATGAGGGGCAAACCGTGCATCAGGGCGAGATGCTCGCCGAGCTCGACCCGACCTTCGCCGCCGCTGATCTCGGCGCCCTTCGCGAGCAGGTGCGGAGCTATCAGGCGGAAGTCGACCGGCTCACCGCCGAGGCCGCCGGCAAGCCCTACACGCCGCCGCTCGACAGCGACGCGACCCGGCTGCAAGCGGCGGTGTTCGCCCAGCGCGCGGCGGAAAAGACCTTCAAACTCGAAAACTACCAGCAGAAAATCGACAGTTTGGAGACCACCATCGCCCGCAGCCTCGCGGAAGCCAATTACTACCGCCAGCGCCTCGCGGTCGCTTCCGATGTCGAGGGGATGCGGCGTGAATTGCAGGATCTGAAGGTCGGAAGCCGCCTCAACTCGCTATCCGCGGCCGATAACCGCATCGAAATGACCCGCTATCTCACGCTCTCGCAGAACAACGCCGAGGCCGCGACGCGCGATCTCCGCGCCATGATCGCCGAGCGTGACGCCTACCAGCAGAATTGGCGGGCCGAGGTTTTGCAAAACCTCACCGATCAGGGGCGCAAGCTCTCGGATGCCGAGGAGCAGCTCAAGAAAGCGGTGCTCCGTCGCCAGCTCGTCGAACTCCGCGCCCCCGAGGACGCGATCGTGCTCACCGTCGCCAAGGTTTCGGTCGGCTCGGTGCTGCAGACCGGCAGCCAGTTCATCACCCTGGTGCCGGCCTCGGCGCCGCTCCTGGTCGAGGCCAATGCCGCCGGCTCGGATGCTGGGTTCCTGCGCGTCGGCGACCCGGTGGCGGTGAAGTTCGACACCTTCCCCTTCACCCAATATGGCGACGCCGAGGGCGTGGTGAAGGTGATCAGCCCCGACAGCTTCACCCAGAGCGATCCCGCCAACCCGCTGAGCGATCAGCCGCACGACCCGGTGCCGGGCGGGCGGGTTTTTTATCGCGTGCGGATCTCGCTCGATCACATCAAGCTGCATGGCGTGCCGGAAGGGTTCAAGGTGGCGCCGGGCATGCCGGTCACCGCCGATATCAAGGTCGGCCGGCGCACCATTCTCAATTATCTCCTCGGCCGCGTGCTGCCGGTGGCGTCCGAAGGCATGCGCGAGCCATGAGGCGGTAAGCCCGTCATGGTGGGTTTGTTCACGCGCCTCCTCGGTCTGTGGTCGCCGCGTGCCGGCTTGCGCCGGGCGCTCGAATGGGGCGAAAGCGGGCGCTGGGATCGCGCCTTCCCGCTTCTCGCCCGCGCCGCCGAAGCTGGGCTCGCGGAAGCGCAATACCGGGTCGGGCGTTGCTATCTGGAAGCGAGCGGGGTGCCACCCAGTCCGACCGAGGCGGCGCGCTGGCTCCGGGCGGCGGCCGAACAGGGCTTCGTCGAGGCGCAGGCATTGCTCGCGACCATCTACCTCCGCGGCCTCGGCCCCCAGGACGGCATCGCCGCCGAGGCGCTGACCCGGGCGCACGGCGCGCGCCTCGTCGGCGCGCCGGATTTCACGGCCGCGCGGCTCTGGGCCGAACGGGCCGCGGCATCCGGTTCCGCCGATGGCCAGGCGCTGCTCGCCTATATTCTCACCTCCGGCCCGGAAGCGGGCCGCGATCTCACGGCGGCACGGGAATGGTATCGCCGCGCCGCCGAAGCCGGCTCCCCGCAGGGGCGGCTCGGCCTCGCCCTCGCTTTATTGCGCGATGCACCCGACGCGGCGGCGTTCCGCGAGGCGGCCGCGCAATTGGCGGCGGCGGCGGCGGCGGGGCTGCCGAGCGCGCAATACCTGCTCGGCGAGATGCATGACCGCGGCGACGGCGTGGCGCGTGATCCGGCCAAGGCGGTCGACTTCTATCGCGCGGCGGCCGCGAAAGGGGTGCGCCCGGCGCAGGCACGGTTCGGCCTCGCTCTGCTCGAAGGGCGGGGCGTCGCCAAAAGTGTCCAGGAAGGCGAATCTTGGCTCCGCCGCGCCGCCCTCGCCGGCGATGCCGAGGCGGCGGCGGTGGTCGGCGATCTCTATGCCCGCGGCGGCGAATTGCCGCCCAATTACGCCGAGGCGGCGCTATGGTTCCGCCGCGCCGCCGAGGCCGGCCATCGCACCGCGGCGCGCGCCCTCGGGCTCATGCATCTGACCGGCGCCGGCACCGCGCGCGACCCGCAGGAAGCGGCGCGCTGGTTCCGGCTGTCCGCCGAGGCGGGGGACGCGCAGGCGAAGGCCGATCTCGCCAAGCTGGTGCGCGAAGGCGCGGCCGGGCCGGAGGAGCGCGAGCGCACCCGGCAATGGTTCGAGGAAGCGGCGCTGGCCGGCGATCTGGTGGCGGCGTTCAATTTCGGCGTCTGCCTCGCCGAGGGGGTCGGCGGCGAACGCGATGACCGTGAGGCGGCGCAATGGCTGCGCCGCGCCGCCGACGGCATCGCCAATGCGCAATACTGGTATGGCCGCATGCTTATCGAGGGCCGCGGCGTCGCGCCCGACCCGGCCGAAGGCGCCGCCTGGATCACCCGCGCCGCCGAGGCCGGCATGGTCGAGGCACAGGTGGCGCTGGCCGAGCTTCTGGTCAGCGGTGGCGGCGGCCGGCAGGATCATCCGGCGGCACTCGGCTGGTTTCGCCGCGCCGCCGAACACGGTCATGTCGGCGCCATGTTCGCGATCGGGGCGCTGCTCGGCGGCGGCCATGATGTGCCGGTCAACCGCCTCGATGCCGCGCTCTGGTTCCGCCGCGCCGCCGAGCGCGGGCATGGCCACGCGCAGATGATGCTCGGCCGCTATCTCGCGCGTGGCCTCGCCGGGCGGCAGGATCCGAAGGAGGCGCGGCAATGGCTGGAGCGGGCGGTCGCACAGGGGATCACCGAGGCCACCGGTGACCTCGCCCATCTGCCCCCGCCCGAGGACGTGCCAGCGCCGCGCCACGCCGGGCAAAGCGCCTGAGCCGTGCGGCGGCGCCATGCGACACGGCGTCCGGCGTGACGCGCGCCGGTGAGGGGATCTCGGCGGCGGCAGAATTCGCCGCTTTCGCCAAGCGACAGGCGGAGACCGCGCGCGCCGCGCTGCGCCGCGGTGAGGCGGCTTTGGCGGCGGGGGATGGCGAGGCAGCACTTCGCTGGCTTGAACGCGCGGCGCGGATCGCGCCTCGTGACGAAACCGCGCGCCTTGCGGTCGCGCTGGCCCGCTTGCGTCAGGGCGAGCCGGGACAAGCGGCGCCGCTCGCCGCGATCGCAGCGCGGTTCGATTTGCGCGTCGCCTGGATCGGGCTCGCCTCGGCGCGGTTTCGCGACGGTGATGGCGAAGGGGCTGCGGCGGCGCTGGCGGCGGCGTTTTCCGGCCATGCCGGGGCAATCGATGCCGGGTTGGCCACCGGCGCGGACCGGATCGCGGCGGCGGTGGGGGCACCGGGCTGGTGCGCGATGCTGAGCGGCGGTGTCTTGATGGTCGCCGCCGCGCTCACGCCGTCCCAATTGCGGGTTTTCCATGATGGCACGCCGCTCGCGCTCCGCTGGCGGGCCGGGCGGGCGCGGCTCGGCGCCGCGGCGCGCGGCGGGCAGGAACTCGCGGTGATGCTCGCCGATGGCACGCCGCTACTCGGCAGCCCGATCCGGCTCACCGCCTTGCGCCGGCTCGAAGGGGTGGTGATGGCGGAAGGCGGCGATCTCACCGGCTGGGCCTGGCATCCCGGCGACCCCGACGCGACGCCGTCGCTTTGTCTCCATGACGCCCGCGGCCGTCTGATCGCGCGGTTCGCCGCGACCGAAACCGCGATCGCCGTCCCCGGCGACGCGCCACTCGCCCGTCCGAGGGGCTTCACCGTGCCAGCGGCGCGCTTCGCGCAGGCGGCGATGCCGCTTTCGCTTCGCGACGGCGAGGGCCGGGAATTGCTCGGCAGCCCGCTCGACCCCGCGGCCGAGCGGGCGAGTGCCACGATCCAGGCGCGAGCCGTCGCGCGGGCGGCGGGCGGCGCGGCGGCCAGGGGGGCGGCGCGTCCGGCCTTCGCGGCGTGGGCGGGGATTCCGGCCGATCTGCGTGGCGCCGCCGCCGAGCGGACAGTGCCCCGCCGCCGCCGGGTGAGCATCGTTGTGCCGGTCTATCGTGGCGCCGCCGAAACCCTCGCCTGTCTTGACGCGCTCGGCGCGACGCTTCCGGCGCGGACCCGGGTGATCGTGGTCGAGGATGCCAGCCCCGAGCCGGATCTCGTTTCGGCTCTCGTCCGGCGCGCCCGCGCCCGCCGCATCACCCTCGTCCGCCTGGCCCGCAATCGCGGCTTTCCCACCGCCGCCAACGCCGGCATCATCGCGGCCGGCCGCGATGACGTGGTGCTGCTCAACAGCGACACCCTGGTCGCCGGCGACTGGCTCGGCGGCTTGCGCGATGCCGCCTATGCCGAGCCGGCGATCGCGACCGCAACGCCTTTCTCCAATGACGCGACGCTGCTCAGCTACCCAAAGCGCGATGGCGGCAACCCGATGCCCGATCTCGCGGCGACGCGGCGTCTCGCGATGCTCGCCGCGCGCGCCGATTGCGGGGCGGTGGTGGAGATTCCGGTCGGCGTCGGCTTCTGCCTCTATATCCGCCGCGCCGCCCTCGATCAGGTCGGGTTGCTGCGCGAGGACGTTTTCGCCCAGGGCTATGGCGAGGAGAATGATTTTTGTCTCCGCGCCCGCGCGCTCGGCTGGCGCCATGTCGCGGCGACCGGGGTGTTCGTCGCCCATCGCGGGGGGGTCTCTTTCGGCGCCGGGCAGGCGGCGCTCAGGGCCCGCAATGCCGTCCTGCTGGCCCGCCTCCACCCCGGCTATGACGCGCTGATCGCCGCCTATGTCGCCGCCGATCCACTCGCCCCGGCGCGGCGGCGCTTCGATCGGGCGCGTTTCGTCGCGACCCGCAGGCGCGCGGCGCCGGCGGTGCTCCTGGTCGGGCATGATCGCGGCGGCGGCGTCGAGACACGGATGATGGCACGCGCGCAGGCGCTGATGGCGGCGGGGTGGCGGGTGGTCCTGCTGCGCGGCAGCCCCCGCGCCGAGGCCGGCGTCAACCGCTCCTATCTCAGCCGCGCCGAGGCGATCGATGCCTATCCCAATCTCGGCTTCGATCTGCCGCGCGAGAGCGGCGATCTCCTGGCGCTGCTGCGCGCCGAGACCTTGCGGGCGATCGAAATCCATCACCTTCTCGGGCAGGATCACGACGCGGTGCTGGCGCTTTGCCGCGCCCTCGCCCTGCCCTACGAGGTGCATGTGCATGATTATGCGTGGCTTTGTCCGCGCATCAAGCTGCTCGGCGCGGAGGGACGCTATTGCGGTGAGCCGCCGGTCGCCGCTTGTGCCGCTTGCGTCGCCGAGGCCGGGCGCGAGATCGAGGAGGAGATCGATGCGCCGGCGCTCCGCGAACGCTCGGCCCGGGTGCTTGCCGAAGCGGCGCGGGTGGTGGCGCCGGCGGCCGATGTCGTGGCCCGGCTCACGCGGCATTTCCCGGCGCTCACGCCCGTGATCCAACCCTGGGAGATGGATTTGGGGGAGACGGATAGGGCGGCGCTGCGTGCGCCCCGCCCCGCCCCGCCGGCGGCGGGCGTGCTCCGTTGCGTGCTCGCCGGCGCGATCGGTCTCGAAAAAGGCTATCGGCGCCTGCTCGCCTGCGCGCGTGACGCGCAAGCGCGGGATCTGCCCCTCGCCTTCACCGTCGTCGGCGTCACCACCGGCGATGAGGCGCTGCTGGCGACCGGGAAAGTCTTCATCACCGGCGATTATCAGCCGGAGGAAGCGGTCGCACTGATCGCGCGCCAAGGCGGCCTGGTCGGCTTCCTGCCCTCGGTGGTGCCGGAGACCTGGTGCTATACGTTGAGCGAGATGTGGCGCGCCGGTCTATTCGTCATCGCCTTTGATCTCGGCGCGCAGGGCGAGCGCATCCGGGAATCGGGACGCGGCCGGCTGCTCGCCCTTGATACGCCGGCGCCGGCGGTTAACGATGTGTTGCTGCACGCCGCCGCGCGCGCGGCGCGGTTTACTGATCCGATTGATTCCGCTAGAGAAACGCATCGACCCGTGTCAGAATTATTTTCTCATTAGCAGAGCGGGATACACGCAATGTCCGAAGTCAAAGCCGCCGCCGCGAACACCCCCAATCCCGGCCAGAAGATGTTCGCGGAACTGCGTGTCTCGGGCCATTTGATGACGCTGGAAAGCGGCCTGTTCTGCATCGTCCAGACCCCTGGCGCGCGTCGCGCCGAGGACGGGTCCGGCCTTCCCGGGGTGCGGATTTCGCTGCCGCCCGGCGCGGCCAGCCGGCCGCAGGCGGTGAGCATCACCGCGTTCCGGCCCGATGGCTGGTTGAGCGGCGCCGCCGACGCCGCCCTGGTGCGGGTGAGCGAGGGGCCGGCGCAGATTCTGGTGACGATCTATCAGGCCCCGGGCGGACCGGAAAATGCTCCGCGCCTGCAAGTGCTGCGGCTGACCGAGGATGGCGCCGGCGCCCCGGCCGCTGGCGCGGCGCCGCGCCGGGCGGTGCCAGCGGCCATCGACCCGCGCCACCCGATGCCGGCGGTCGGGGCGGTGCCGGCGGCCGCCCCGGCTGCGGCCGTCCCCGCCGGTGGGGGCGCGCTGCCGCTCCACGGCAATTTCGAAATCGCCGCCCATGTCCAGATCCGCGGCGATATCGGCGCGATGCTCGGCGAATGGATCGGCGATCGTGGCAGCAAGCGCTGGGTGGAGGGGTTCGCACTCTCGCCGCGCGGCGAGGTGGCGCCCGCAGATATCGAATACCAGGCGGTGCTCGGGCGCGGCTGGCTCTCGCCCTGGGTCGAGGGTGGGCAGCTTTGCGGCAGCCGCGGCATGGCGCTGCCGCTGCTCGGGCTGCGCGTGCGGCTGCGCGGCAAGGCGCGCGAGACCCATCGCTGCGTCTATTCCGCGACCTTCGTGGACGGCACGGCGATCGGCCCGGTCGCCGATGGCGAGGCTTGCGAGGCCGAGAGCATGGCGCCGCTCGAGGCGTTCCAGATCGTGTTGCAGCGGCGCGATGCCCGCCCCGGCACGCAAGCGGCGCCCGCTCGGCAAGCGGTGGCGGCGAAGCCTATCCCGGCGGCGAAACCCTCGCCCGCCAAGGCGCCGATGGTCAAACCCGGCGCGAAACCGGCGGCCAAACCCGGCCGCACCGGCAAGACGGTGCCGCCACGGCGCGGGCGGTGACGGCGCGGCGTGAGGTTTCTCTTCGTCCATCAGAATTTTCCCGGCCAATATCTCCATCTGCTTCGCTATCTGGCGGCGGCGAGGCGGCATGAGATCCTGTTTCTGACCGACGACAACCAGAACGTCATTTCCGGGGTGCGCAAGCTCGTCTACCGTCTCGGCCGCGAGCCGAGCCGGGACGCGCATCGCAATCTTCGCGAGGTCGAGCCGGCGATGATCCGCGCCGAGGCGGTGGCGCGGGCGGCGACGCAGTTGCGCGGGCTCGGCTTTCAGCCGGACATCATCATCGGCCATCACGGCTGGGGCGAGATGCTCGATCTCGGCGATGTCTGGCCGGGCGTGCCGATGCTCGGCTATTTCGAGTTTTTTTATCACACTGACGGGCTCGATGTCGGCTTCGATCCCGAGTTTCCGACCGCGCCCCACATGCTCTCCAATATCCGGGTCAAGAACACGGTCAATCTGCTGGCGCTCAACCTGCCCGGCCATGGCCAGACACCGACCCGCTTCCAGCACGCGACCTACCCCGACTGGGCGCGTCCGCGCATCACCATCATCCCCGAAGGGGCCGATCTCGAACTCTGCCAGCCCGATCCCGCGGCGGCGGAAAAGCCCTTCACCCTCAAGGATATCACCGTCGCGCCAGGGGAAAAGCTGGTGACCTTCGTCGCCCGCGATCTCGAACCCTATCGCGGCTATCATATCATGATGCGGGCGCTGCCACCTCTCTTCCGGGCGCGGCGCGATCTCCGCGTCATCCTGGTCGGCGGCGATGGCGTGAGCTACGGCGCCAAGCTCGCCACCGGCAGTTGGCGGGATCATTTTATCAACGAGATGAAGGGGCGCTATGACGAAAGCCGGGTGCATTTCGCCGGCCGCATCGATTACGGCGATTACCGGCGGCTTTTGCAGCGCTCGGACGCGCATGTCTATCTCACCTATCCGTTCGTCGCCTCCTGGTCGCTGCGCGAGGCGCTGGCGAGCGGCTGCGCGGTGATCGGCAGCGATACCGAACCGGTGCGCGAATTCATCCGCGACGGCGAAAACGGCCTGCTCACCCCGTTCCTCGACCCCACCCGGCTCGCCGAACGGGTGCTCGCGGTGCTCGAGGACCGTGCGCTCGCGGCGCGTCTCCGCGCCAACGCGCGCCGCTACGCCGAGCGCCATCTGGCGATGGCCGATTATCTCGATGCCATGGCTGGACTGATCGAGCGCGTCTCCGGGATGCGCCCGGAGATGGTGATCCCCCGACCGGTTTCCGCGACGAAACCGGTGGCCAAGACGAGACCGGCTGCCAAGACGAGATCGGGGGTGACGCGCAGGCACCCGGGATGATGGCGTGGCCAGGGATGAGGGCGTGGAGCGGGTGAAGGGAATCGAACCCTCGTATGCAGCTTGGGAAGCTGCCGTTCTACCATTGAACTACACCCGCGCTCGCGCCGGCCGGTTATAGAAAACCCGGATTGACGGCGCAATGCGTGATCTTTAGGGTCGATCGCTGGCGGCTCCCGTCGCCCCTCGTGATTTGTCCGGCCGGATTGCGGCGAGGTGAAAGAAGCGCGCTAAAGAGGCCAGCGCTCGCCCGCCCGGCCGGCGCGGCGTCCACGGTCGGCCCATGATGAAGGGCCCCGATGATGACCGATACCCCAAACCTTCGCCCTGCCACCCGCCTGGTCCATGCAGGCCATGCGCGAACCCCATTCGGCGAGACCGCGGAAGCGCTCTTTCTCACCTCCGGCTTCGTCTATGACAGCGCCGAGGACGCCGAGGCGACGTTTCAGGGCAGCCTCACGCATTACCAGTATTCGCGCTTCGGCAACCCGACCGTCGCGGCGCTGGAGGAACGCCTCGCCGCGATCGAGGGGGCGGAAGCCTGCCGAGCCACCGCCTCGGGCATGGCGGCGGTGCATGCGGCGCTCACCGCCGGTCTCCGCGCTGGCGACCGGGTGGTGGCGTCGCGGGCGCTGTTTGGCTCCTGCCACTGGATCGTCTCCACGCTGTTGCCGCGCTTCGGCATCGAGTGCGTCTTCGTCGATGGCACCGATCTCGGCCAATGGCGCGACACCCTCGCGACACCCACGAAAATCGTGCTGCTCGAAACCCCCTCCAACCCGATGCTGGAAATCGTCGATCTCGCCGCCATCGCCGCGCTCGCCCATGCGGCCGGCGCGCTGGTGGTGGTCGATAACGTGTTCGCGACCCCGCTCTTGCAGCAGCCGCTCAGCCTCGGCGCCGATATCGTCGTCTATTCCTGCACCAAGCATATCGACGGGCAGGGCCGCGCGCTCGGCGGCGCGGTGTTGGGGCGGCGGGCCTGGATCGAGGAAGTGCTGCAGCCCTATCTTCGCAACACCGGCCCGGCGCTGTCGCCGTTCAATGCCTGGCTCTTGCTCAAGGGGTTGGAGACGCTGCCGCTCCGTGTCGCCGCCGCCGGCCGCAACGCCGAGCGTCTGGCGGAATACCTGAGTAATCACCCGGCGGTCGCCCGCGTCTGGTACCCGACCCGCGCCGACCATCCGCAGGCGGCGCTCGCCAAGGCGCAGATGCAGGGCGGCGGCACCCTCGTCACCTTCGCGCTCTGCGGCGGCAAGCCGGCGGCTTTCGCGTTTCTGAACGCGCTCCGGTTGATTCGTATTTCCAACAATCTCGGCGATACCAAATCGCTGATCACCCATCCCGCGACCACCACCCATTACCGGATCGGCGCCGAGGAGCGGGCCCGGCTCGGCATCGGCGATGGCGTCCTGCGGCTCTCGGTCGGGATCGAGGACGTGGCCGATCTCGAGGACGATCTCGGGCAAGCGCTCGCCGCTGGTCGATGAGGCGCGCGGGCATGGACAAGATGGCCCGGCGCGCGGTATGCGCGGGGCATGAGCCGGGGAGCATCATGAGCCGGGAACGACAGGGCGAGTTCAGCGCCACCACGCATGGTATCCGGGTGAGCGTGCGCGCCGTTTTTCTCGAAGACCAGTCCCGCCCCGAGGAGGGGCATTTCGTCTGGGCCTACCAGGTGACCATCGAAAACGGCAGCCGCGAGACGGTGCAGCTTCTCCGCCGCACCTGGCGCATCACCGATGCCATGGGCCGCACCCAGCACGTGCACGGCGCAGGCGTGGTCGGCGAGCAGCCGACGCTGGAGCCCGGCGAGGTGTTCGAATACACCTCCGGCACACCGCTCGAGACCCCCTCCGGCTTCATGACCGGCACCTACCATATGATCCGCGTCGATTCCGGCGAGGCGCTCGACGTCGCGATCCCGACCTTCAGCCTCGATAGCCCCCATCAGGGCGGCCAGGTGCATTGAGCGGCGTCGATTAAACCGCGTCGATCGGGCGGCACCGTTCAGGCGGCCGAATCCTCGAGCAGGGCGACGTCGATCAGGCGGGAGATGACGGCCGGTTCCTGCGCGCCGGCGATGGCGTGGCGGCCGCCGAGAATGAAACACGGAACCCCGTTGATGCCGAGCCGATGGGCGCGGAGATTATCGGCATGCACGACGTCGATTTCATCGTCGCTGGCGAGGAAATGCCCGGCCGCCTCGGGATCGAGGCCGTTCTGGGCGGCGATCATGGTGAGGCGCGCGACGTCGCCGATATCGACGCCGTCGCTGAAATAGGCGGCGAACAACGCCTCGACGATGTCCGGCGCACGCCCGGCGCGGGCCGCGAAGCGCACCAGGCGATGCGCATCGACGCTGCTCGGCATGCGCCGGACGCGGTCGAAGCGGAAGGCGATCCCTTCGGCGAGACCGATCTGGCCGATCGAGGCGAAGAGGCGGAGTGCCCGCTCCTCGCTGCCGAATTTGCGGATCAGATACTCGCCACGGGCCATGCCGGCGCGTGGCATGTCGGGGTTGAGCAGAAATGCCCGCCAGAGGAACGAAACCTCGATCTCCGGCCGCGCCGCAAGGCTGTGCCGCAGCCGCCGCAAACCGAGATAACACCACGGGCAGACCAGATCATGCACCACTTCGATGACGAGATGGGGCCGCGGTGGCGACAGCATGTTCATGGCAGCGATCCTAACCGAACCGGTGCCGCGAGGCGAGACTTTCCGCGCGGGGGGCACGCCGAGACTTTACCCGCGCCTGGCGATGCGGCAGGTTTGCGCCATGAGCATCCTCCTGCACGACCTCGCCGGCGCCGATCCGGCGCTTCGCTTCAGCCCGTTTTGCTGGCGGACCCGCTTCGCCCTGGCGCATAAGGGACTCGCGGTCGAGACGCGGCCGTGGCGGTTTCACGAGACCGAGCGCCTCGCCGCTTTGAGCGCCGAAAAAGTGCCGGTGATCGAGGATGGCGAGCGCGTGGTCAGCGATTCCTGGGCGATCGCCACCTATCTCGAAGAGGCCTATCCCGACCGGCCGAGCCTGTTCGGTGGCGCCGGCGGGCTCGCCCATGCGCGCTTTCTCAATGCCTGGGCCGATAGCGTCCTCCATGTCGGGATCGCGCCGATGGTCACCGCCGATATCTGGGGGGCGCTCGATCCGCGCGACCAGCCCTATTTCCGCCAGAGCCGCGAGGCGCGCCTCGGCGGCAGGCTGGAAGACCTCGCCGCCGGACGTGAGGCGCGTCTTCCGGCGTTTCGCCACAGCCTGACCCCGCTGCGCCTGGTGCTCCGTGCCCAGCCCTGGCTCGGCGGGGCGGCGCCGAGCTATGCCGATTACATCGTCGCCGGCAGCCTGCAATGGCCGCGCGTGATCAGCGATTTTCCGCTGCTCGCCGAGGACGATCCGCTGCGCGCCTGGCTCGATCGGGTGCTGGCCCTGTTCGCGGGGCTCGGCGCCAAGGCGGTGCGGGTCGGCCCCGGCGGCCCGTGACGAGGAGGCGGAAGCGATGTCAGCGGCGGTGAGACGTATCCTTCTCGGCTTCATCGCCGCCGCCATCGCGGTGTTGACGTTCGAGCAGGCGATGTGGGAGGCGCTGCATCTCCTCGCCATGCCGGCGATGACACTGCCGGCGCCCTATCCCATGGACCCGGTCATTCCGTTCGGTTTGCCGCGGGTTGCGAATTATTGCCTGCTGAGCGGGATCGCCGGCGCCGTGTTCGGGCTCGTGGCGCCCTGGCTGCGCGGGCCGCTCTGGCTCTGGGGTTTCGGCCTCGGCGTGATCGTCGCCGGCGCCGGCCTGATCGTGGTGTCCGGGGTCAAGCATTTCCTGCCCGGGGCGCGCTGGATTCCGCTCAAATATTATACCGAAATCATGACCATCGTTCTCACCTACGGCCTCCCCTTGGCCGGCGGCCTTGCCGCGCCGCTGACCTGGCTGCGTTCGCTTCTGATCGATGGCGCCTGGGGCATCGGTCTCGGCCTGATTTTCTCCCGCCTCAGCCCGCGTCCGTCGCGGCACTGAGGCGCGAGGCGCGTCAGGGCGCTGCCGGCAGGGATTTGATGTAGCGCGCCAGCGCGTCCACCTGCTCGGCCGAAAGCGTGTTCGCAAATCCCGGCATTTCACCCGGCGCGCCATCCTCGATCCGTGCGCGAACCTGTTCCTCGGTCATCGTCGTGCCGGCGAGCCGCGGCGCCTTGTCGGCGGCGAGCCCATAGGCGCCGTGACACCAGCCGCAATGGCGGGCGAAGAGTTTTTTCGCGTTGATCGGCGGCGGCGCGTCTTGGGGCTCGCCGGCGGCGGCGGCGCTCGCGCAGCAAATGGCCAGGAGAACGATCGCAAATCGCGGCATATTTTTTCCTCCCGGCGGCGGTTGCGTCACTAATCCCAGGGGCTTAGTGCCAGGGGCTCGCCTTGTGTCAAGAAATCTCTCAATATCGGAACGCCCAGCAACGAGTGAGGCGCCATGCGACCCCGACCGACCCCGACCGTCCTTGCCGCAACGCGCTCTCGCGCTATCACGCTCGTCCAGGCGCTGGCCATGGTCGCGGCCCTGGTCACCGCCCTGGCCCCGCCGGCCAAGGCACAGCCGGCCCCCGCCTTCCACCCGGTGAGCGCCGATCTGCTGCGCCATCCCGACCCCGCCGATTGGCTGATGTGGCGCCGCACCTATGACGGTTTCGGCTTCAGCCCGCTCAAGGAGATCACCCCGGACAACGTCAAGGATCTGCGCGTCGCCTGGACCTGGTCGCTCACCAGCGGGCCGACCGAGACCACGCCGTTGGTCCATGACGGCATCCTCTATGTCTGGAATTACGGCGACAAGGTGCAGGCGCTCAACGCCGCGACCGGCGATCTGGTGTGGGAATACCGCCGCGACCTGCCCGACGCGCTCGCCGATGCCCGCGGCAACGACCTCACCAAGCGCAACATGGCGCTCTATGAGGATACGCTCATCATCGCGACCTCCGATGTCCATCTCGTCGCCCTCGATGCGCGGACCGGCAAGGTCGTCTGGGATCACGAGGTCGCGGATTGGCGGCGGGGCTGGCGCTATACCGGCGGCCCGATGGTCGCGAACGGCGTCGTGCTCCAGGGCATGACCGGCTGCGGCAACGGCCAGCCCGGCGGCTGCTTCATCACCGGCCATGACGCGAAGACCGGGGCCGAGAAATGGCGGGTGTGGTCGGTCGCCCATCCCGGTGATCCGAACTCTGCGAGCTGGAACGGGGTTGGGCTCGAAAACCGTTTCGGGCTTTCGGTCTGGGCCGCCCCCTCCTTCGATCCGGACCGCAATCTCGCCTATTTCGGCATCGCCGAACCCTATCCCTGGATCGCCGAGATGCGTGGCACCCTGCCCCTCAAAACGGCGCCCGGGGTCACCAATACGGCGCTTTATTCGGATTCGACGCTGGCCATCGACGTCACCACCGGCCAGGTGAAATGGTATTACCAGCATCTCCCCAACGACACCTGGGACATGGATGACGCTTTCGAGCAGATTCTGGTCGATCTCCCGGTCAATGGCGTGATGCGCAACATGGTGGTGACCACCGGCAAGCTCGGCATGATCGAGGCGGTCGATCGCGGATCGGGGGCCTGGCTCTGGGCCAAGGAGACGGTGCCGCAGAACATCATCGACGCGATCGACCCCAAAACCGGCGCCAAGACGATCAATGTCGCCTCGATCCCGCATATCGGCCAGACGACGATGAACTGCCCCTCCGATCCCGGCGCTCGCGGCTGGCCGGCGACGGCGTATGATCCGGCGCGGCAGACGCTCTATCTCCCGCTCAACGAATTCTGCGCCTATACCACGCCGCTGCCGCTCAAGCCCGGCGAAACCTATCAGGGCGGCGGCGGGCGGGCGACGTTTGCGCGCAATCTGATCCCCGGGAGCGACGGCAATATCGGCCGGATCGACGCGGTGAAGCTCACCGATCGCGCGACCGCCTGGTCGTTCCGCTTCCGCGCCCCGGCCACCAGCGCGGTTTTGCCGACCGCGGGCGGCGTCGTGTTCGCCGGCGCCTGGGATCGCGTCTTCCGCGCCCTCGATAGCGCCTCGGGCAAGGTGCTGTGGCAGGTCCGCACCAATAATGCGGTGAACAGCTTCCCGATCAGCTATGCGGTGGGTGGCCGGCAATATGTCGCGGTCGCGATCGGTAACGGCTCCGGCCAGGGGCAGGAGCTGTCGACCCTGGTGCCGAACATGCCGCTCCCCGACGAGGGCGCGGTGCTCTGGGTGTTCGCGTTACCGGAAAAGCCCGCGAATTAGGCCGCCGCGAGGTCAGGATTCCGCCGCTTGCACCGCGAGGGTGCGGGCGCGCGGGAGATCGAGCGTGACGCGGGTGCCGATCTCGGGCTTCGATTCGATGGCGAGGCGGCCGCCATGGGCCTCGATCAGGCTCCGCGCCAGGGTCAGGCCGAGGCCGAGGCCGCGGCTGTCGGCGACCCGGTTCGGCGGTTCGGCCAGCCCTGCCGGCTCGGCATGCACCAGCCCGGCCCCTTCGTCGGTAATGATCAGCGCCAGCCCGTTCGGATGCGGCTCGGCGCTGATCTCGATCCAGTCGCCATGGCCGGAGCTGCGCGCCGCGTGGCTCAGGGTGCGCAGCAGCACCTGGCGGAAGGCCCGTCGGTCGGCGCGGAGGGTGATCGCCGCCAATTCCGGCGCAATCCGCCATCGCCGCCGGCTCGGCCCGAGGGTCGCGACCACCGTCGCCACGGTTTCCTCGATCAGCGGGCCGAGGGCCAGCGCCTCGTCATGGAGGACGGGGTGGTTGCGCGCCGGGTGGAGATGCTCGTCGAGATCATCGGCGAGGCTGAGCAGCGTGCGGCTCAACGTCTCGATCGCCGCCGGAGCGCCGTCCCGCGCGGCGGGATCGGCGTGGTCGGCGGCCAGCACCTGGGCCTGGCCGTGGAGGCGAAGCGTGGTCTGGCGCAACTCATGCACCGATAGGGCGACGAGGCGGGTGAGGGCGGCGCAACGCGCCTCGGCATGATCGGTCGCCTGCTGCGCCGCCCAGCGCGCCTGCCGTGCTCGCCGGAGCGGGCCGAAAAACGCTATCCCGGCGGCAAAGCCGCCGAGTAGGAATGAGGCCAGCGAAAAGACAAGAATCGTCTCGCTCATAGACCGAGACTAACCCCAAAAAAGCAAAAGCCCGGTTAACGCCATCCGGGCTTCGCGCCGAGCCCCCGTCAGGCGGCGGTTTCGGCGCGGCGCGCCTGGGCGCGAAGCACCCGGCGCTTCAGAACTTTCGCCTCCGGCGGCAGTTTGCGCGCCGGGGTTGCGATCAGGAAGGCATCGATGCCGCCATTATGCTCGATGGTGCGGAGCGCCCGCGTCGTCACGCGGAGCGTCACTGGCACGCCGAGCTGGTCCGAAAGCAGCGAGGTTTCCTGCAGATTGGGTAGGAACCGGCGGCGGGTCTTGTTATTGGCGTGGCTGACGTTGTTGCCGGTCAGCACGCTTTTCCCGGTGATCTGGCAGCGGCGGGACATCGTGAAATCCATTTCCTGAAGCCGGTGGGCGCAAAAACAAACCCCGGCACGACCTTCGCCACGCCCGGGTGATCGTCTTATCCCCAAACCCGCCGCCGCCGTCAAGCGGCTTTCCCGGCGCGGGCAGTGCCGCAGGCACTGCCCCATGGAAAGTCTTTTTGCTTCTTTTTCTTCAGAAAAAGAAGAATCACCCTATAATCTCACGACTACCCACGCGTGCGCATGATCCGTGCCTTGTCGCGCTGCCAGTCGCGGGCGGCGATGGCGGCGCGCTTGTCGGCTTTCTTGCGGCCTTCGCCGAGGCCGAGCAGCAATTTGGCCCGGCCGCGTTCGTTGAAATGGATCTGCAAGGGCACCAGCGTCACCCCCTGGCGCGAGACCGCACCGGCGAGTTCGCGGATTTCCTTGCGCTTGAGCAGGAGCTTGCGTGGCGCGCGCGGCTCGAAGCGCGACAGCACGCCGCCCTGATATTCCGGGATATAGGCGTTGAAGAGGTAGAGTTCGCCCTCCCGTTCGCCGGCCCAGGCCTCGCTCAGTGTCGCGCGGCCGAGGCGGAGCGATTTCACCTCCGCCCCCTTGAGCACCATGCCGGCCTCGACGGTGCGGCCGATCGCATAGTCGAACCGTGCCTTGCGGTTTTGCGCGGCGACACCGGTGGTGATCATGCGCGGGCCCTTCTCGCCCTTGCCCGCCATCGGAATGCCTCGCCGCGCCGATCAGGCGGTGAGGCCGAGCCCGGCCATCGCGGCGCGCACCCGATTGGCCGTGGCCTCGGCGATCGGCGCCAGCGGCAGGCGGCAATGAGCGGCCGAAAAGCCGAGCAGGGAGGCGGCGAATTTGACCGGCCCCGGGCTGGTCTCGGCGAAAAGCGCGTCATGCAGCGGTAAAAGCCGATCCTGGATCGCCATCGCCTCATCGATCCGTCCTTCCGCCCAGGCGCGCTGCATGGTCGCGCAGAGCCTGGGGGCGACATTGCCAGTGACCGAGATACAGCCCCGCCCGCCGACCGCGAGGAAGGCGAGGGCCGTGTGGTCTTCGCCGGAAAGCTGGCAGAATTCCGGGCCGCAAGCGGCGCGGGTATGGAGCGGGCGGGCGAGATTGGCGGTTGCGTCCTTGACGCCGACGATGTTCGGATGTTTCGCCAGCCGGGCCATCGTCTCGACACTCATATCGATGACGCTGCGTGGCGGGATATTGTAGATCAGGAGCGGGATGGTGACGGCGTCGGCGATCGCCTTGAAATGCAGATAGAGCCCTTCCTGGGTCGGCTTGTTGTAATAAGGCGTGACCACCAGGACGCCGTCGGCGCCGGCCGTTTTCGCATGCCGCGCGAGATCGATCGCCTCCTCGGTGCTGTTCGAGCCGGCGCCGGCGATCACCGGCACCCGTCCCTTGGCGACATCGAGCACGATCTCGACCACCCGCTTGTGCTCGGCATGGCTCAGGGTCGGGGATTCGCCGGTGGTGCCGACCGGAACCAGCCCGTCCGTCCCTTCGGCGATCTGCCATTCGACGAAGCGCGCCAACGCCGCCTCATCCACCGCGCCATCGGCGCGCATCGGGGTGATCAGCGCGACCAGCGAGCCTTTGAACATGACGACCTCCCTCGCGACCGGCGGCAAAATCCGGATGCTATCTACGACCGGCGAGGGATGCGCCGCAAGGCCGTGCCGCGCTATAGAGGGGCGATGTCACGCCGCTCGCCCTTTTCGCTGCTGCTGCCCTGGCTGCTGCTGCTCGCCCCGCCGCTCCACGCCGAGACCCCCACCGGCGCGCCGACAAGCGACGTCATGGCGGCGATCCGCGGCGATGACTGGCCGCGCGCCGCCGCCTTGGCCAGGCAGATCGCCGATCCGATGGCCGGAAAACTCGTCACCTATTACCGCCTGCTCGCCCCGGCCGATGCCCCTGGGGGAGGGGCGAGCGCCGAGGAAATCGCCGCTTTCATCGCCACCAACCCGGATTGGCCAGGGCAGGATCTGCTCGCCCGGCGGCGGGACGAGGCTTTGGTCGCGCTCGCCGACGACCGCGCGGCGGCGGCGTTTTGCCGGAACGCCCCGCCGGTTCTGCCGGAAGCCTGGCTGCGTTGCGCCAATGCCGCGGCGGCGAGCGGCGATGCCGCCGCGGCGGCGCGGGCTGCCGGGTTCGCCTGGAGCGGCGGGATCGACGATGCGGCGGCCGAGGCCGTCCTCGCGGCGCGCTGGCCCGGCGCGCTCACCCCCGCCGCCACCTGGGCGCGTTTCACCCGCCTCCTGCCACGCGACGCCGAGGCGGCGGCACGCGCCTTGCCGGAGATGACGCCCGAGCAGCAAGCGGCGGCGCGGGCGGTGCTCGCGCTGCGGGCCGATCGGCCGGATGCCGGCGATCAACTCGCCGGCTTGCCGGCATCGGTCAGGGAATGGCCGCTGGTATTTTTCGAGACGGCGCGCTGGCTGCGGCGCGCCGGGCGGCTCGCCGATGCCGCCGCACTCTGGCAGGCGAGCGGCGAGGGCGCGACGCACGCTGCCGGCGATCGCGCCGCCGCCTTCCTCGCCGAGCGCGAAACCCTCGCGCGGCAGATCCTCGCCACCGGCGATGCCGAAACGGCCTATGCGGTGATCGCGGGCGGGGTGGCGGATCCAGCCGGGGCGGCCGAGACCGCCGCCGCGCGCGCCGATCCGATCTTTCTCGCCGGCTTCATCGCCCTCGAATCCCTCCACGACCCGGCCCGCGCCGCGCCGCATTTCCGGGCCCTCGCCGCGCTGTCGCCGGCGGTGATCACCCAAGCCCGCGCCCATTACTGGCTGGGGCGGGTGGCGGCGGCGGGCGGCGATGGCGATGGCGCGCGGGCCGAATACATCCGCGCGGCGGCATGGCCGGTCGCGTTCTATGGCCAGCGCGCCGCCATCGCCCTGGGCTGGCCGCCGGCGCGGCTGAGCGCCCGGATCGCCGCCCTTCATGATCCCGCCGCGACCCCGGCCGAGGCACGCGATTTCGCCGCCCGCGACCTCGCCCGCGCGGCGTCCCTGCTGGTTGCCTGGGGGGCGGCGAACCGGGCGCGGCCGTTTCTCGTCGATCTCGCCGGGCTTGCGCCCGCGCCGCGCCATCGCGCGCTCGCGGCGCGGCTCGGCCTTTCCTTCGGCCTGCCCGATGCGGCGGTGGCGATTGCCCGCCGCGCCGGGCGCGATGGCCTGATGCTGCCCGGCGCCGGCTGGCCGCTCGCCGCGAGCGTGCCATCGCAGCCGGTGGCGGCGGCAACGATGCTCGGCCTGATCCGCCAGGAGAGCAGTTTCGATGTCGCGGCGGTGAGCCCGTCCGGCGCCCTCGGGCTGACGCAGCTTCTGCCCGGCACGGCGCGGCAGGTCGCCCACACGCTTGGCCTGGCGGTCGTGACCGCCGATCTCACCCGCGATGCCGGCCTCAATATCCGCCTCGGCGCCGCCTATCTCGCCGCACTTATGGCACGCTACGATGGCGCCTTGCCGCTGGCGCTCGCCGCCTATAATGGCGGGCCGAGCAATGTCGCCGCCTGGCTCGCCGTCAATGGCGATCCGCGCGCCGCCAAATCCGAGATGGCGATGCTCGACTGGATCGAGCGCATCCCGTTCGGCGAGACCCGCAATTACGTCGAGCGGGTGGTCGAGAATATCGCCATCTATCACGCCAAGCGCCACGAGCCGGCAGTGGACCCGCTGGCGCCGTGAAAATCGCCCTCGCCCGCGCCATCGCAAGCGGCCTCGGGGTCGGGTTTCTGCCGCGCGCGCCCGGCACCTGGGCCAGCCTGTTCGCCGCCGTGGTGGGCGCGGCACTGCTCGCGCTCGGCCAGCAGGCGATTCTTTGCGCGGCGATCGCGGCGGCGATCGGCGGCGTCTTCGCGATTGCCGCCGCCGGCGCCGGGGCGGATGATCCGGGCTGGGTGGTGATCGATGAGATCGCCGGGCAATTTCTCGCGCTGGCGCCGCTCGGCGCGCCCCGGCCGTGGTCGATCCTGCTCGGGTTTGTGCTGTTTCGGCTGTTCGATATCTGGAAGCCGGGGCCGGTCGGCTGGCTCGATCGCCGCCATGACGCGCTCGGCGTGATGGGCGATGATCTCGTCGCCGGCGCCTTGGCGGCGATGCTGCTTTGGCTCGTGCTCATGGGGGGAGGGTGGCGATGATCCCGGATCCGGACGACGACCGCGCGGCGGCGGCATTGGTCGCGAGGCTGCGCGAAAAAACTCTGCGTCTGACCACCGCGGAGAGCTGCACCGGCGGCCTGGTCGCCGCCATGATCACCGCCATTGCCGGCGCGAGCGACGTTTTCGAGCGCGGATTCGTAACCTACGCGAACGCCGCGAAAACCGAAATGCTCGGCGTGCCTTCGGCGCTGATCGCGGCCCATGGCGCGGTGAGTGCGGAGGTCGCGCAGGCGATGGCGACGGGCGCGCTCGCGCACGCTTCGGCCGAGATCGCGCTCGCCATCACCGGCATTGCCGGGCCGGGCGGAGGAAGCGCAGAAAAACCGGTGGGGCTGGTGTGGTTCGGCCTCGCGCGGGCGGGGCGCGCGCAGGCGGTTTCACGAAAATTCCTCGGCAGCCGCAACGCGGTGAGAGCGGCCGCGACGAGGGAAGCGATTCTTCTGCTTCAGGCTTTCATCAACTGAACGCGAGCGTCGGTATCAGAACGGCCGCCACCATAGCGATCGATGGGCGGGCGAGGCTGGGAAACCGGGGGACGTTGTCCCCCGGTCTCGTGCTGTTCCGTTACGCCAATGGCCTCGCGGCGCGATCAGTTTTGCGTCGCGCCACCCGCCGCCGGCGCCGGCGCGGCGTTCGCCGCCGGAGCCGCCTTCTTGGTCGACTTCTTATGGGCGGACTTCTTCATCTTGTGATGATGCTCGTTCTGGGCCTTCTGGTCGGTCTGGCTCTCGGTCCCCTGGGCCTTCTGGTCAGCTTGCGCGAAGGCCGGTCCCGCGAGGAGCAGAACGGCAGCCAACGCAACCACGAAACGCTTCATGCTTATTCTCCTTGGTGTCGCTCGCGACGAATCTATGTTGCCCGGCACCATGCGCCGGCCCGCAATCGCTAATCATTCCGCCCGCCCGCGGTCAAGCCCTTAGCCGGCCTCAACTGCCATGCGAAATGATTCGATCGCGAACTCGACATCCGCGCGTGTGACGTCAAGATGCACGCCCGCCCGCCCGCGCCCGCGCCCGAAGACGCTGATCAGCACGCCCCGCGCGCGGAGCCTTGCCGCCAGGGTCTCGATCGGCAGGCCATTGGTGAGCGCGAAAAAGACCAGATTAGTCTCCGGCGTCTCGACCGCGAGCCCCGGAATCGCGGCGAGACCGGCGGCGAGGCGGGCGGCGTTGGCATGGTCCTCGGCGAGCCGCGCGACGTGGTGATCGAGCGCGTAGAGACAGCCGGCGGCAGCGATGCCGCCCTGACGGAAGGCGCCGCCGAGACGCTGCTTCCAGCGCCAGGCGGCATCGATGAAGGCGGCGTCGCCAGCAAGCACGGCGCCGATCGGCGCGCCCAACCCCTTGGTGAAATCGAGCCAGACGCTATCGAACGGCGCCGCCATGACGGCCGCCGCAACACCGCTCGCGACCACCGCGTTGAGGAGCCGCGCCCCGTCCATATGGGTTTTCAGGCCATGGCGATGGGCGAGGTCGGCGACCGCTGCGAGGGCGGCTTGCGGCCAGACGCTGCCGCCACCGAAATTCGCCGTCTGCTCGACGGCAACCAGGGTCTGCGGCGCGGCATAGCGATACCCGCGCGGGGTCAGTGCCGCCTCCAGGGTCGCTGCGTCAAACATCCCGCGCCCGCCGGCGAGCCCGACCACCCGCGCCCCGGCCAGCGCCCAGGGCGCGCCGCCCTCGCTGGTCGCGATATGGGACATTTCATGGGCGAGAATCTCGTCGCCGGGGCGGCAATGGGTGAGAATGGCGATTTCGTTGCACATCGTCCCCGACGGCAAGAACATCGCCGCTTCCTTGCCGAGGAGATCCGCCATGCGGGCGCAAAGGGCGTTGATCGTCGGATCCTCGCCGCGCTGCTCGTCGCCGACCTCGGCCGCCATCATCGCCGCCCGCATCGCCGGGCTGGGGCGAGACTGGGTGTCGGAGAACAGATTAACCCTGACCGGCGGCGAAGCGGGATCGGGCAAGGGAGGGGCGAGTTTCATCAGGGTTTCGCCGCCGTGACCAAGGGGGAGGTGGGGGGGGAGGCGGGGGTTTGCCGCTCGGGCGGGCCATAGACCTCGCCGGCGCGCTTCAAAAAGGCGTTCACCATGCGCCGCACCGCCTCGTTGAACACGACGCCGATTGCGGCCTGCAAAAGCCGCGAGCGGAATTCGAAATCGACGAAGAAATCGACATGCGTCCCGGCATGAGTTCCCCTGGGGTCGGGCGTGAAGCGCCACTGGTTGTTGAGATAGCGGAAGGGGCCGTTTTCGTAGCGCACCCGGATCAGATGCGGCCGCTCGAGGGCGACGCGGCTGGTGAAACTTTCGCGGAACGGGCCGAAGCCGATGGTGAGATCGGCGATCACCTCGCCCGCGCTCCGGGCGCGCACCCGGGCCCCGAGGCACCAGGGCAGGAAGTCGGGATATTTGCCGATATCGGCAACGAGATCGAAAAGCTGCTCCGGCTGGTAGCCGACCACCCGGCGCTCGGCATGGGTCGGCATCGCGTTAGTCTCCCCGACTTTCAGCGTGACTTTCGGCGTGACTTTCGGCGCGCGCGGCGCGGAGGGCGGCGAAATCGGCGTCGGCGTGATAGGAACTCCGGGTCAGCGGCGAAGCGGCGACCATGGCGAATCCCCGGGCGCGGGCGAGGGCCGCGTATTCGGCGAATTCCTCGGGCGGGACGAACCGATCGACGGCGGCGTGTTTGACAGTCGGTTGCAGATATTGGCCGAGGGTCAGGAAATCGACCCCGGCGATGCGCAGATCATCCATCACCTGCATCACCTCGGCGCGGCTTTCGCCCAAGCCCAGCATCAGGCCGGATTTGGTGAAAATCGCCGGGTCATCGGTTTTCACCCGGTCGAGCAGGCGGAGCGACTGGTAATAGCGCGCGCCGGGGCGGATCGCGGGATAGAGCCGCGGCACGGTTTCGAGATTGTGGTTGAAGACATCCGGGCGCGCTTGCGCGACCAGGCGCCACGCCGTCCCTTTGCGCAGAAAATCGGGGGTCAGCACCTCGATCGTGGTGTCCGGCGCGCGGGCGCGGACGGCGCCGATCACGGCGGCGAAATGTGCGGCGCCGCCATCGGCGAGATCGTCGCGATCGACCGAGGTGATGACGACATGGCGGAGACCGAGCCGCGCGATCGCGTCCGCGACCCGCGCCGGCTCATCGCCATCGAGCGGCGCCGGCTGGCCGGTGCGGACATTGCAAAAACTACAGGCGCGAGTGCAGGTATCACCCATGATCATCATGGTGGCGTGGCGGACCGACCAGCATTCGCCGATATTCGGGCAGGCCGCCTCCTCGCACACCGTATGCAGGCGGTTTTCGGCCAGCAGCGCGCGGGTTTGGTGATAGACCGGATGGGTCGGCGCCTTGACCCGGATCCAGGCGGGTTTGCGCGCGATCGGATTGTCCGGTCGGTTGGCCTTCTCGGGGTGACGCGGGCCGGGCGCGGCAACCGCGCCACCCCGCCGATGATCGATCAGAACGCGCATGGCTCTCGCTTGTGCTCTTCCCTCCGGCGTGCCGGGAGGGTCCGCGCGAGAAATAAGCGCTTGCCGCGGTCTTCGCAACGCGGCAAGCGGCTTGGGGGCGTTCATGCGCAATATGACGCTGGAAAAACACGGCGGGGTTGTATAAAATTTATTCGCGAAGCCACCCTTCGCGTGAGGATTGAGGATGACCGATTCCGCGTCTATCCCGGCCGAAACGTCCCCGGCCACCGAGCCGCAGCACGTGCCACGCGAGGCGCTGCGCCGTGCCCTCTCGCCGTATCTGGTGCTGGCACCTGGCCGCGCGCTCGCCGATTTTGTGATCGATTACGGGCTTTATCTGGCTGCCATCGCCGGGGTTCTGTTCGTGCCTTGGCTTGCGGTAAAAATTCTTCTCAGCGTTTTCGCCGGCGTCAAGATCGCCAATCTCGGCACCCTCGCCCATGACGCGGCGCATGGCAATCTTTTCCGCCGCCCGTGGCAGAACCGTCTCGCCGGTGTCTTGGGGTTTCTCCCCGGCCTCTATAATTACCAGCTCTGGGTCTACGACCATCATTACGTCCACCACCCGTTCAACAATGGCCGCCACCGGGATTCCTGGACCCCGCTCTCGAAGGCGGAGTATGATGCGCTGCCGCGCCTGCGCCGCTGGCGCGAGCATCTTTATCGCATGCCGTTCGGGCTCGGCTTCGCGCCGTATTACATCATCGAGCGCTGGTGGGTGGTGCGGTTCTTCCCCCGCGCCGCACTGCTCCCGGCCCGCTTCCTGGCCCCGGCCTGGTGGTATTTCGCGATCCTCGCGGCCTATCTCGCCGGATTTCTCGCCTTGCTCGCTAGCGCGCCACTCTATTCCTCGACCGGCGCGGCGACGGCTCTCATCCTCGGCTTCGTGGTGCCGTTCTATGTCTGGCAGACGCTGTTTTCCTTCACCGTCTTCGTCCACCACACCCATCCCGACATTCCCTGGTTCGACGGCGCGGTGGACCGCAAAGAAACCGTGCCGATGGAGCAGATTTCGCTCCATCTCGCCTTTCCGCGCTGGTTCGCGGTGTTCATTCATCACATTTGCGAGCATCCGGCCCATCACGTGATGCCGCGCATCCCCTACCATCAGCTTTACGCGGCCCAGGAACGGCTCAACGGCCTGTCATCCGGGCTCGCGGTCTATCAGCGCTTCTCCTTCGCCTGGCTCAACGATACGCTCAGGCGCTGCAAGCTTTATGATTACGAGCGCAATCGCTGGGTCGGCTATGACGGCCGGCCGACCGCCGCCTCGCCGGTCAGTCCGGCGCTGCGGGCGGCGATGGCGCGGAGCCTGGGCACGCGGTATATCCCACCGCGGGAGGCGGCGCCGGCGGCGGAGTAGCTTTGCCGGCGAGAGGCGCATGGTCTTTCGCAGCGCAACCCGAAGATGAAATTCGTGACGCCATGTCCTCCCCGTGACAAGACGTGACTAACACTTTAAAGAGCCATAAGAATCTTGTCCGGGGGGAAGATATCCATGTTCCATCAGCTACTGACGCCGGTCGCGGGAAGCTTGCCGCTGTCCTTCGTGATTGCGGCCCTGCCGATCGCCGTCGTGCTCGCTTTGCTCGGCATCGCGCGGTGGCCGGCTTGGCAATCCTCGCTCGCCGGGCTGATCGTCGGCCTCGTCATCGCGATCGCGGTCTGGCAATTGCCGGCCGGACTCGCCTTCGATGCGGTTGCCAACGGGATCGTGTTCGCGCTTTGGCCGGTGATGTGGATCGTCTTCACCGCCCTCCTGCTTTACAACCTCGCGGTGGCCGCCGGGCGCTTCGATGCGTTTCGCGACTGGGTCTTGGTGCATCTCCCCAATGACCGCCGGGTGGTTCTGGTGGTGGTCGCGTTCTGTTTCGGCGCTCTGCTCGAAGGCATCGCCGGATTCGGAACCCCGGTCGCGATTACCTCTTCGCTCCTCATCATGGTCGGCTTCCGGCCGCTGGAAGCCTTGACCTATACGCTGATTTTCAACACCGCCCCGGTCGCGTTCGGCGCGCTCGGCGTTCCCATCACCGTGCTCGGCGCGGTGACGCATCTCCCGGCGCTGCCGCTCGGGCAGATGGTCGGGCGGCAATTGCCGGTTTTTGCCTTCTTCCTGCCGTTCTACGTCATGGCGATCTATGGCGGGCGGCGCTCGCTCGCCGCGGTCTGGCCGATGCTCCTGGTCGCCGGTGCGAGCTTCGCGCTCACCCAGTTCGTGGTCTCGAACTACGTCAATTACGCCCTGACCGACGTGCTCTCCTCCCTGGTCTCGCTCATCGTCACCGTCGCCTTCCTCAAGATCTGGCGCCCGGCGCATGATCCCGATTACGCCATCGCCAGTGCCATCCGCGACGGTGCCCGCCATGAGACGCTGAGCCCGTGGGCGGGCTGGATGCCCTGGATTCTGGTCTCGATCGTGGTCATCGTCTGGACGATCCTCCAGGTGTTCATGATCGGGGATTGGAAGATCGCTTGGCCGGGCCTCGACAAGGCGGTGTTCATCACCCTCTACAAGGTGCCCTATGGCGCGATCTGGGATTTCCAGCCGCTCGGCACCGGCACTGCCATCCTGGTCTCGGCGATTATCGCGGCAGCGCTGATGGAAATTGGGCCTGGAGGCTTTATCAAGGCGATCGGCGATACCTGGCGCCAGACCCGGATCGCCATTCTCACCGTCGCCCTCATCGTCGGGCTCGCCTTCCTGATGAATTATTCCGGCATGACCTACACGCTCGGCCTCGGCGTCGCCTCCCTCGGCCTTCTCTTCCCGCTGGTTTCGCCCTTCCTCGGCTGGGTCGCGGTCTTCCTGTCGGGCAGCGACACCTCGGGGAATGCCCTGTTCGGCAATCTCCAGGTGGTGGCGGCGAACCAGCTTCAACTCAACCCGGTGCTGATCGCCGCGACCAACTCCTCGGGCGGTGTCATGGGCAAGATGATCTCGCCGCAGAACATTGCGACCGGGGTTTCGACCACCGAACTCAAGGGCCAGGAGGGGGTGGTTTTCGCCCGCACCTTCATCCACAGCATCTTTTTTACCTTTCTGCTCGGTTTGCTGGTGCTGGCGCAGCAATATTTGATTCCCTGGATCATTCCACATCACTGAGACGCGCGGGTACCGAGGCGTCCGGCGGGCATGGCGTCATGTCCCGCCAGACGCCGCCTTTTTTGCGCCGAGTGGCTGGCTGATCAAGCCGGAGGCATAACGAAGGACCATTGGGATGGGGTAAAATTTCCGGGGCCGCAATTTCCGTGACGGGGCGAGGATAACGCTTTAGAAAGGCGGGAAATCTTGTCCGGGGGGATGACGGTCATGTTCAGCCAGCCCTTGACGCCGGTGGCGGGCAACCTGCCGCTGTCCTTCGCGGTCGCGGTCCTGCCGATCGCCGCTGTGCTCGCCCTGCTCGGCGTCGCGCGGTGGCCGGCCTGGCGGGCCTCGCTCGCCGGGCTTATCGTCGGCTTGGTCATCGCGATCGGGGTTTGGCGTTTTCCGACCGGGCTCGCCCTCGATGCGGTCGCCAGCGGCATCGCTTTCGCCCTCGTGCCGATCATCTGGATCGTCTTCAACGCGCTTTTGCTTTACCATATCTCGGTCGCCGCCGGACGTATCGATGCATTTCGCGACTGGATCCTCGTCCATCTCCCCAATGACCGCCGGAGCGTCCTGGTGGTGGTCGCGTTCTGTTTCGGCGCCCTGCTCGAAGGCATCGCGGGCGGCGGAACGCCGGTCGCGATCACCTCTTCGCTCCTCATCATGGTCGGCTTCCGGCCGCTCGAGGCCTTGACCTATACGCTGATTTTCAACACCACGCCGGTCGCTTTCGGTGGCTTTGGTGTGCCCATCACCGTGCTCGGCGCGGTGACCAACCTGCCTACGCTTGCCCTCGGGCAGGAGGTCGGGCGGCAATTGCCGGTCTTCTCTTTCCTTCTGCCGTTTTATGTGATCGCGCTCGCTGGCGGGCGGCGCTCGCTGGCTGCGGTCTGGCCGATGCTCCTGGTCGCCGGCGGCAGTTTCGCGCTCACCCAGTTCGTGGTGTCCAATTACGTCAATTACGCCCTGACCGACGTGCTCTCCTCCCTGGTCTCGCTCATCGTCACCGTCGCCTTCCTCAAATTCTGGCGCCCGGCGCACGACCCCGACTACGCCATCGCCGGCGCCATCCGCGATTCCGCCCGCCATGCGACGCTGAACCCGTGGGCGGCCTGGCTGCCCTGGGTTCTGGTCTCGGCCGTGGTCATCGCCTGGACCGTCTTCAAGCTGTTCCTGATCGGGGATATGAGGATCGCCTGGCCAGGTCTGCACAAGGCGGTGTTCATCACCCTCTATAAAACGCCCTACGCCGCAATCTGGGATTTCCAGCCGCTCGGCACCGGCACCGCCATCCTGCTGGCTGCAGTGATCGCGTCGGCGCTGATGGGGATCGGGCCGAGAGGCTTCGTCAGGGCGATCGGCGAAACCTGGCGCCAGATCTGGATCGCGATGCTGACCGTGATGCTCATCGTCGGCCTCGCCTATCTGATGAATTATTCCGGCATGACCTATACGCTCGGCCTCGGCGTCGCCTCCCTCGGCCTCCTCTTCCCGCTGGTTTCGCCCTTCCTCGGCTGGGTCGGGGTTTTTCTTTCCGGCACCGACGCCGCGAGCAACGCCCTGTTCGGCAATCTCCAGGTGGTGGCGGCGAATCAGCTCCATCTCGACCCGGTGCTGATCGCCGCGACCAATTCCTCGGGCGGCGTCATGGGCAAGATGATCTCGCCGCAGAACATCGCGATCGGGGTCTCGACCACCGCATTCAAGGGACGAGAGGGGCTGGTTCTGGCCCGCACCTTCCTCCATAGCGTCGTTTTCACCTTCCTGGTTGGCGTTTTGTTGTTGCTCCAGCAATATGTCATTCCGTGAGAAGGGCCGTGAGAGGGGACGCCTCACCGGAAAATGATTTTTCGATGCCGGGGGTGGGGTGACGGAATTCGTCTCTGCCCCCATATGTGTAACGGAATGCAACGCGAATGAGCGGGCAACGCGTTCTCTCCCGCCCATTCGGGAAAGCGAGGGAGTTTTGTGATGCGCGAATTACTCTATGCCTCGGTTGCGATCCTGGCGCTCGGCGTCGGCCCCGTGCTCGCGGCGCATGGCGGTGGACATGGCGGGCATCATGGCGGCTCGGCGGCCGCTTCATCGGGGAGCGCCGCCGCCGGGGTGGGTGCCGCCGGCAGCGCCAGTGCCGCGGCAAGCGGTGGTTCGCGCGGCACCATGAGCGCGGCCAATGGCTATGGCATGCATGGCGGCAGCCTCCAGCCCGGTGCCGGTTTCGCCGATACGCAAATTCCCTGGGGTTCGACCGATACCTCCGTCCAGGGCGGGCCCGGTCTCGGTGGGATGGGCGGCAGCACCATGCAGGTCAGCGATTACGGCAAAAAGAGCTGGCCTTGCTATCCGGCCGGGCAATGGGCCGGCAGCGCCGATTTCCACACCCCGGCGGGATGCAAATAACACGCGCCCCTTGGCGGTCGGCGCTGGTTCTCGCAGCGCTCATGGGGGTGGCGGGACCGGCGCGGGCGCAATTCGGTGGCGGGCTTGCGCCGGGCGAACATGGCGACACCGATCTGCCGTTCGGCTCGACCGATACCACCGACCAAGGCTGGGCCGGCTATGGCGGGCCCGGCGGCGCCACGACGAAGGTTAGTCCCGAAGGTCGGAAGAACTGGCCGTGCTACCCCGCCGGGCAATGGGCCGGGAGCAAGGATTTTCATCCCCCGAAGGGATGCCCGCAGACAGGCGGAGGCACCAAACCGGCGGCGCAGTAACGTGATTTTTGCTTGACGGGCGCCGGGTGATGCGCGAGGCGACGCGCAAGGAGAAATGGATATGATCAAAATCGGCTCGCTCGCGATCGGTCTTTTGGTGGCGGGCAGCGCGCTGGCCCTCGCGCGCTCGGGCTCGCCGGGCATGAGCGGTTATGCCCATGGCGGCAGCATCGGCGGCGCCTCCCCCTTCACGTCCATGACCGGCCTGCCGAGCTATACCGGCACTGGCGGCGTGGGGATGGTGGGGTCGCATGCCGCGCAATATGGGCCGCATGTCGGCGGCGGGGTCGCCGGCGGCGGGGCCGGCAGTCTCGGCTATGCCGGCGCCTCGATGAAGGGGACGGCGACCGGCGGCGCGAGCCGGCTCCACGCCAGCCCGTTCCTCGGCGCGGGATCGGGTGGTTTGGGCGCCGGGAGCGGCATGTAGCCGGCTCAACCCGGATCCGCGTGCTCCTCCGGCGTCCGCAAGGTCAGCGCCAGGGCGTGCAACCCGTTTGAAAATTCCGCCGCCAGCGCCGCATGCACGGCGCGGGAGCGGGCGACGCGGGATTGGCCGCGAAACCCGCCGGCGACCATCAGGACACGGTAATGCGTCTCGCCCTCGGGCCGCGCCCCGGCATGGCCGGCATGGCGGGCGCTGTCATCGCTGATGGTCAGAATTTCCGGCGCGAACGCGGCGCGGAGACGGGCTTCGATACGGTCGGCGCGAGTTTGCATGGCACCCATATCGGCTTTGCCGGCGCGGTTGCCAAGCGGTGGTTGCCAAGTGCCGCCAGCATGGCACATTAGGAGGTGATGACGAGACGCGTTTCCCGAGCCCGGGCCTACGCGCCCGACCCGGCCGCGCCGGGCCGGAGCTGCGACATCGCCGGCTGTCCGGCGGCGGGCGAATACCGGGCCCCGAAATCCCGCCGCAGCTTGCGCGAGTACTGGTGGTTCTGCCTCGAACACGTGCGCGCCTATAATCTCTCCTGGGATTACTACAAAGGCATGTCGCCAGGGCAGATCGAGGCGGAATTGCGCGCCGATCTCTCCTGGCAGCGCCCGACCTGGCCGCTCGGGCATGGTGCCCAGGGGGGTGCCCAGGGGGGCGCCCAAGGGGGCACGCAGGGGGGTGGTGCGCGCGCGAATGAACGCCGCGCCGAGGAGGTTCTGCGCGATCCGCTCGGTGCGCTCGGCGCCCGCTTGCGCGAGGCCAGAAGGGGCGATGCCGGGGGGCAAGAGATGATGGCACCGGCGGCGCTGCGTGGCCCGCTCGCCCTTTTCGAGCTTGGCTGGCCGACCACCCTCAAGGATGTGAAGCAACGCTACAAACAGCTCGCCAAACGCCACCACCCCGACGCCAATGGCGGCGATCCCGCCGCCGCCGAACGGTTCAAGCGCATCAGCCACGCCTATGCCACGCTCCGCGGCCATCTCGCCGCCAGCTCGCTCGCCGCGGCGGAGTAGTTTTTCATGAAACCGACAGGATCCAGAGGCCGATGAACCAGGTTGCCGCTTTCGCCGAAGCCCGCAGCACGACGCCGACCTCGGCGATCGACATGCCCGACCAACGGGTCGCCGCCCGCGGCCTCTTCGGGGTCGATATCGACATGGAGGTGCCGGCTTTCTCGGTCCGCACCGAACATGTCCCGGACATCGACGAGACCTATCGCTTCGACCGCGAGACCACGCTCGCCATCCTCGCCGGCTTCGCCTTCAATCGCCGGGTGATGATCCAGGGCTACCACGGCACCGGCAAATCGACCCATATCGAGCAGGTCGCGGCGCGTCTCAACTGGCCCTGCATCCGCATCAATCTCGACAGCCATATCAGCCGCATCGATCTCATCGGCAAGGATGCGATCGTGCTCAAAGACGGCAAGCAGGTGACCGAGTTCCGGGAAGGCATCCTGCCCTGGGCGCTGCAGCACCCCTGCGCCCTGGTATTCGACGAATACGACGCCGGCCGCCCGGACGTGATGTTCGTGATCCAGCGCGTGCTCGAGGTCGAGGGCAAGCTCACCCTCCTCGATCAGAGCCGGGTGATCCGCCCGCACCGCGCCTTCCGGCTGTTCTCGACCTCGAACACCGTCGGCCTCGGCGACACCACCGGGCTCTATCACGGCACCCAGCAGATCAATCAGGGCCAGATGGATCGCTGGAACATCGTCGCGACTCTCAATTACCTGCCGCATGCCGAGGAAACCGCGATCGTGATGGCGAAGCTCGCCATCGATCCCGAGGACCGGGCGGCGAAAGCGCGGATCGAGAGCATGGTGGCGCTCGCCGATCTCACCCGCGCCGGCTTCATCAACGGCGATATCTCGACCGTGATGTCGCCGCGCACGGTACTGACCTGGGCCGAGAACACCGAGATTTTCGGCGATGTCGGTTTCGCCTTCCGTCTCACCTTCCTCAATAAATGCGATGAGGCCGAGCGCGGCACGGTCGCCGAATATTATCAGCGTTGTTTCAATGCCGAACTGCCGACCGGGGCTGCGCCGCGGCGGGGGATTTGAGCCGCGGCGATGGGCGCCCCTTCCGATAACAGCCGCAGCGAGGCCTTCAAGCGCGCGACTTCGGGGGCCTTGCGTGCCGTTGCCGCGGCGCCGGACGTCGATGTCGCCTATCAGCCCGGCGCCGCCGGACTGATCGGCAAAAAGGCGCGCCTGCCACTGCCGACGCGCGCCCTGCCGGCCGCCGAAATCGCCAAGCTGCGCGGCGCCGCCGACAGTCTCGCGGTTCGGCTCCGCCATCACGACGCCGCCCTCCATAACGCGCGCAGCCCGGCGAGCCGCGAGGCGCGCGAGGTGTTCGACGCCTTGGAACAGGCGCGGGTCGAGGTGATCGGCGCCCGCCACATGGCCGGTGTCGCCGCCAATCTGGAAGCGCGGCTGGTCGAAAGCGTCGCCGCTGACGGCAAGGCTCTCAGCCGGCGCGAGCAATTGCCGCTCGCCAATGCCCTCGCCCTGCTGGCGCGCGAACAGATGTCGGGCCATGCCGCGCCCGAGGCGTTGCGCGCGGCGCTCGGGCAGTGGCGCGAGACGCTGGGCGCCGAGGCGCAGGCCGGGTTCGAGGCCCTCGCCGGCGCGCAGGACGATCAGACCGCCTTTGCCCGCGCGGCGCGCAAATTGCTCGCCTCCCTCGCCCTCGCCGAGGCCGAGGCGGAAGCGACCGAGAGCGAGGAGGGCGGCGAGGGTGCGGATGCCCCCGATGGCCCGGAGGATAACGCGCCGCAAGCCGCCGGCGACGCCGAGAGTGAGGCCGAGCAACTCGCCGGGGCGAGCGAGGAGACGGCGGATGCCGAGGCGGGCGAGGAGGAAACCGGCGATGCCGACGAGAAGGACGGCGCCGCCGAGGGCGATGAGCGCCCGGGCGGCATGCGCCCGCCGCCGAGCGCGCCATCGGGCTCTCATGAGCCGTTCTATCGCGCCTATACCCGTGTCTTCGATGAGGAAGTGACCGCCGAGGCGCTCTGCGACGCCGAGGAATTGTCGCGCCTTCGCCAGCAGCTCGACCAGCAGCTCCAGCATCTGCAAGGCGTGGTCAGCAAGCTCGCCAATCGCCTGCAACGTCGCCTGCTCGCGCAGCAGACCCGTGCCTGGGAGTTCGATCTCGAGGAAGGTATGCTCGATGTCGGGCGGCTTGCCCGCGTCGTCGTCAACCCGCTGCAATCGCTGTCCTACAAGCGCGAGCGCGAGACCGAATTCCGCGACACCGTGGTGACGCTTTTGATCGACAATTCCGGCTCGATGCGCGGCCGGCCGATCACGGTCGCGGCGATGTGCGGCGATATCCTCGCCCGCACGCTGGAGCGCTGCGCGGTCAAGGTCGAGATCCTCGGCTTCACGACGCGCGCCTGGAAAGGCGGCCAGAGCCGCGAGCGCTGGGTCGCCGACGGTAAGCCGCGCGACCCCGGCCGGCTCAACGATCTCCGTCACATCATCTACAAGGCTGCTGATGCGCCCTGGCGGCGGGCGCGCAAGAATCTCGGCCTGATGCTGCGCGAAGGTCTCCTCAAGGAGAATATCGACGGTGAGGCGCTGCTCTGGGCCTATCGCCGCCTCGTCGTCCGGCCCGAGCATCGGCGCATCCTGATGGTGATCAGCGATGGCGCGCCGGTCGATGACAGCACGCTCTCGGTCAATCCCGGCAATTATCTCGAACGCCATCTGCGCGAGGTGATCCGCGAGAT
>JAJZBM010000005.1 GCA_021798915.1 Pseudomonadota bacterium | reverse complement strand
GCTCTCGGGGTCTATCTGACAGCATGGTGTGGCGGCCCCGTACCGACCACGGACGGAAGCATGGTACCGGCGGCGAGATGGTCATTCGGGGGACTTGACTCCCAACCGCCCATTACGGAAGCAGATAATTGCGTGACGGGGCAAAGAGGCCGGTGAAGAAATCCGGCCCGGCATCGGCCGCCGCGACCGGGCCATTCCCGGGGTCTGACCCCGACACCGTCGCGGATTGGGCCAGAACCGGCGCGCCGGCGAGCCATTCGGCAAGGGCCGACACGACGACCAGCGGCGATAGGCCACGCGACAGCACATGCCGGGCAGAAGCGAACGGGAAGCGCGGCATGGCGGCACCATTTGCAATTGCGAGTTAGTCGCATTTACATATGGGCCGCGGTGCCGTCAAGCGAGCACATCACGCATCGGCGGCGCGGCGATATTGATCCGGGATACAAACGAACACAAAAGAACAAAACAGGAATATAAATCGGTGGCAAAAAACCCGCGCGGTGGGAGCCGGCATCGTGGGGGGAAAAGTAAACATTTGATTAATATCAAAAAACCCTAGACGAGGCGCAGTCAAAAGGCGGATTCCCTTTGACGCCCATGTTTTCCCATGGTATCCCATTGTTTCCCAAAACGGGGCGGCAGGCGGCCTGATTGGCCGATGGGCCCCGGCCCGTGATGAACCCTGGCGCCGGCATGGCGCTGAACCGAGCGAGAAGAGGCGCATCTGGCCGGATGACCCACTTTCTGGGCACCCACCAGAACAGATTGGACGCCAAGGGACGGGTCTCCATCCCGGCGCCGTTCCGTGCTGCGCTGCGCGCGCTCAACGGCGAGGGGGGTGGGCTGATCCTGCGCCCGGCGCATACCCATCCCTGCATCGAAGGCTGGCCGGAGACGATTTTCCACACCCTCGCCGGCCCGCTGGACCGCCTCGACCTGTTCAGCGAGGCGCATGACGATCTCGCCGCCGCGCTCTACGCCGATGCCTATCCGGTCGAGGCCGACAAGGAGGGGCGGATCGTGCTCCCGGAGGCGCTGGTCGCCCATGCCGGGCTCGGCGAAGGGGTGGTGTTCATGGGGCTCGGGCGGATTTTTCAGATCTGGCAGCCCGAAGCGGCGGCGCGGCGCCGGCATGAGGCGCGTGAGCGGGCGCGGGCGCGGGCCACCACGCTGCCGGCCGCCGCCCCTCGGGCCGCGTCATGAGCGCCCATGTCCCGGTGATGCGGGCGGAAGTGTTGTCCCTTCTCGCGCCGAGCGCCGGCGGGCGCTATCTCGATGCCACTTTCGGCGGCGGCGGCTATGCCGAGGCCATTCTCGCCGCCGCGCCCTGCACCCTCTGGGCGATCGACCGCGACCCCGACGCGATCGCCCGTGGCGCTGCCCTCGCGCAGCGTTTTCCCGGGCGGCTCACGCTGCTCGAAGGGTGTTTCGGTGACATGCTGACGCTGCTCGCCTCGGTCGGCGTTGCGCGGCTCGATGGCGTGGTGATGGATCTCGGCCTCTCTTCCTATCAGCTCGATGATCCCGGGCGCGGGTTTTCCTTCCGCGGCGATGGTCCGCTCGACATGCGCATGGCCAAAACCGGCCTTTCCGCCGCCGATCTCGTCAACACCCTCCCCGAGCGCGAACTCGCGGCCATCCTGTCCGATCTCGGCGAGGAGCGGCATGCGCGCCGCCTCGCCCGCGCGATCGTCGCCGCGCGCGCGATCGCGCCGATCACCACCACCGCGGCGCTGGCCGGGCTGGTGCGCGCCCATGTGCCGGCGAGCGCCGATGGCATCGATCCGGCGACGCGCAGCTTCCAGGCGCTCCGCATCCGGGTGAATGACGAGCTTGGCGAAATCGCGCGTGGGCTGGACGCGGCGGCGCGCCTGCTCGCCCCGGGCGGGCGGCTGATCGTGGTCGCCTTCCATTCGCTGGAGGACCGCATCGTCAAGCGTTTCATGCGCGCCGCCAGCGGGCGCGCCGGCGGCCCCTCGCGCCATGATCCACGCCGCCTGGCGGCGACCGCTGCACCCCGGTTCACCCTGCTGACCCCGCGCGCGCTCCGTCCCGATGCCGCCGAACTCTGCGCCAATCCGCGCGCCCGGAGCGCCCGGCTCCGCGCGCTCGCGGCGCTCGCCGACGAGGAGGCCATGACGCCATGATCCGCCCCCTGACCTCGCTCACCCTGCTGCTCGCTGCCGGTGCCGGGCTTTATCTTTACCACGTCAAGCACCGCACCCTGCTGCTCGACCGCGAAATCGCGACGACCTTGCGCGAGACCGAGGCGCTGCGCGCCAAGGAGGGGCTGTTGCGCGCCGAATGGGCGCTGCTCAACCAGCCCGACCGGCTCGCCGCGCTCGCCGCCCGCTATCTTGCGCTGAAGCCGCTCGCGCCGACGCAATTCGTGCCGCTCGACGAACTCGATCGCCACCTGCCGGCGATCGTGCTCACCAGCGCCGCACCGAACGGGGCACCGCATGGCGTGGCGGACGGGGAGGATGAGGAAGACGCTGCCCCCACCCCGCCCTCGTCCGCATCCGCATCCGCATCCGCATCCGCATCCGCGTCCGCGTCCCCGGATGCGCCGCCAAGCGTATCAGGCTCGGGCGTGGCCGAGACCAGGCCGCCATCGGTCGCAGCACTGGCGCCGCCGCTCCCGGCCGCACTTGCGCGCGCGGGCGCGACCCATCCGGCGCCGAGCCACAAGCCGCCGCCGGGCGCGCCGAGTGGCGAGGCCGCCGCCCCCGCGCTCCGCGTCGCCGCCAATGCCGCGCCGCATCGCCCGACCCCGCCGGCGATCGCGCCGCGCCCGGTCGCCGTCTCGGTGCTGCGCCCGTCTGTTGCGAGCCTGTTCATCGATCCGCCGCGTCCGGCACGCGCCCCGCAAACCGCGGCGGTCGTGGTTCCGGCGACGGGTTCGGCGCTCGGTGGCCCACATGTCGCCTTGCCGCCGCCGGTCCCGCCATCGCCGAGCCGGGCGGAGGGACCATGAGCGCGCCGCGCGAACCGGCCCCGCCCAAGGATGCGCCGCCGCCACACACCGCCGCCCGCGCCCATGGCGCGCCGCGCGCCGCCGCCGTGCCACGCATGGAGGACGTGCGCGTCACCGCGCCCGATCTCGCGCGCCGCGCCCTGATCGAGAAAACCCATGCGAGGCTGGTGCTCTTCGCGGGCGGATTCACGGCGTTGTTCGGCGCCGTCGCGATCAAGCTCGCCTTAGCGACGGTGCTCATGCCGCTTCGCCCGCCGCCGGAAAAGCCGCTGATCGTCGCGCCGCCGCCATCCTCGCCCGATGCCCCCGATCCCGCCATGCCGCGGGTCGCCCGCGCCGGGATCGTCGATCGCAACGGCCAGACGCTCGCCCTCTCGCTCCCGATCGCCGAGCTTTATGCCAATCCGCGCGAGGTGATCGATCCCGCCAAGATCGCCGACCAACTGGTCCGCGCCGTGCCCCGGCTCGACCGCGACACCATCGCGAGGCGCCTGTCCGCCAACAAGGCCTTCGTCTATCTGGCGCGCGAACTCTCCCCGAGCGAGGAGCTGGCGATCAACGATCTCGGCATTCCGGGGCTCTATTTTCAGATCTCCGAGCGCCGCCATTACCCGCTCGGCCGGGTTGCGGCGCAGGTGCTGGGCGGGGTCGATGTCGATGAGCGCGGGGTCGCCGGCGTCGAGCGCGCTTTCGATGCCCGGCTGCGCAGCGATCCGGCGCCGCTCCGCCTCTCCCTCGATGTCCGGGTCCAGGCGGTGGTGCGCGAGGAATTGCTCGCCGCGATGACCGAGTTCCAGGCGATCGGCGCGTGCGGCATCGTCATGGATGTGCGCACCGGCGAAGTGCTGGCGATGGTGAGCCTCCCCGATTACGACGCCAACGCTTTTGGCACGGCCGCCCCCGATGATCGCTTCAACCGCGCCATCACCGGCATCTACGAGCCCGGCAGCACGTTCAAGCTGCAAACCGCGGCGATGGCGCTCGATTCCGGCGCGGCGCATCTCTGGGATCAGTTCGACGCCTCCCAGCCGATCCATATCGGGCGCTTCACCATCACCGATTTCGAGGGCAAGCATCGCTGGCTCTATCTTCCCGAGGTACTCGCCTATTCCTCCAATCTCGGCGCCGCGCATATCGCGCTCGCGGTGGGGACGGAGCGGCAGCGTGCCTGGCTCCGCGCGATGGGGTTTTTTACGCGCATCGACATCGAATTGCCCGAGGCCGGGCGGCCGCTGGTGCCATCCGCGAGCAATTGGCACGAGGTGGCGACGATGACCATCGGCTTCGGCCATGGCATCGCGGTCTCGCCGCTCCATGTCGTGCGCGGGACGGCGGCGATCGCCAATGGCGGCCGCGTTCTGCACCCGACCATCCTCGCTCTGCCCGAGGACGCAGCACCCGAGGGGGTGCAGGTGATGCAAGAAAGCACGTCCGCAGTGATGCGCCGGCTGATGCGTCTCGTGGTCACCGAGGGCTATGGCAAGAAGGCCGACATTGCCGGCTATTTCGTCGGCGGCAAGACCGGGACGGCGGAGAAGGTCGGCGCGCACGGCTATCGCAAGCACACCAACGTCTCCGCCTTCGTCAGCGTCTTTCCGATGAACGCGCCGCGCTATGCGGTCTACATGATGCTCGACGAGCCGCGCGGCAACGCCGAAACCGGGTTCTTCTCGACCGCGGGGCAGGTGAGCGCGCCGGCCGCCGGGCGGGTGATCGCGCGCATCGGGCCGATGCTCGGCCTGTTCCCGCAGATCGAGAACGCGGCCGCGATCGAGGCCGGGCTCGCGATCCCGCTCCAGCCGGCACGCACCGGCGCCCCGGCCGCGCACCCGCCGATGGCAACGATCGCGCCGCCGGCGCTGCCCGCCGCCGCGACCCCCGCCCTCCCGGCGCCACCCCGCGCCCAGCCGGCGCATGACGGGCGCCACGAAGCGGCGCTGCCGGCGCGGCTCGCCGCGTTTTCGCCCGACGCGGCCTTCCCCCCTGGAGAAGACGGTCTTGCGCCTCGCTGACCTCATCGCCGGGCTCGCAACGCCGCTCACCCTCGACGGCGATGGCGGGCGCGACATCGGCGCGATCACCGCCGATAGCCGCGCCGTGACGCCGGGGGCGATGTTCGCCGCCCTCCCCGGCGCGCACGCCGATGGCCGGGCGTTCATCGCCGAGGCGCTGGCGCGCGGCGCCGTCGCCGTTCTCGCGCCGGCGACGATGACGTGGCCGGAGGGGGTCACGAAGGTGCCACGGATCGGCGCCGACCACCCCCGCCGCGCCCTCGCCCTGATCGCCGCGCGCCTCGCCGGCGGACGCCAGCCGGCCATCGTCGTCGCCGTCACCGGCACCAACGGCAAGACCAGTGTCGTGAGTTTTCTGCGTGAGATCTGGGCCGGCGCCGGGCTGCGGGCGGCGAGTCTCGGCACACTCGGCCTCACCGCCCCCGGCTTTCCGCCCGGCCCGGGCCTCACCACCCCCGATCCGGTGGCACTCGCGCGGACGCTTGGCGCGCTCGCCGAGGCCGGGATCAGCCATCTCGCCCTGGAAGCCTCCTCGCACGGGCTCGATCAGCACCGGCTCGACGGCGTGCGCGTCACAGCCGCGGCATTCACCAATCTGACCCGCGACCATCTCGATTATCACCGCGACATGGACGCCTATCGCCGCGCCAAGCTCCGCCTGTTCGCGGATTTGCTGCCCGAGGGCGCGCCGGTCGCCTTCGCGACCGGTCTCGAACCCGCCAGCCGTGACGCGCTCGCCGAGATCGCCGCCCGCAGGCGGCTTCGTCTCCTCGGCGTCGGGGAAGGCGGCGATGCGATCGCGATCGAGACCGTGACCCCGCTCGCCGACGGCCAGGAGATCGTGATCCGCGCGGACGGCCGGCGCCAGACCCTGAAACTCCCCCTCGCCGGGCGGTTTCAGGCGGAAAACGCCCTCCTCGCCGCCGCCCTTGCCGCCGCCCTCGGCGTCCCGGACGCGCTCGCGACGTTGCCCCACCTCACCGGCGTGCGCGGGCGGCTGGAGCGCGTTGCGCATCTCGCCAATGGGGCTGCGATCTATGTCGATTACGCGCATACCCCGGATGCGCTGGCGCGGGTTCTGGAGGCGCTCCGGCCGCACGCCGCGGGCAGGCTCGCGGTGGTGTTCGGCGCCGGCGGCGACCGCGATCGCGGCAAGCGCCCGCTGATGGGCGCGGTCGCGGCACGGCTCGCCGATCACGTCATCGTCACCGACGACAACCCGAGGAGCGAGGATCCGGCATCGATCCGCGCCGCGATCCGCGCGGCCTGTCCGGCGGCGCTCGAAATCGGCGACCGCCGCGCCGCGATCGCGGCCGGAATCGCGGCACTCGGCGCCGGTGATGTCCTGGTGATCGCCGGCAAGGGCCATGAACAGGGGCAGATCATCGGCGCCGAGACCCTCCCCTTCGATGACGCGGTGGTGGTGCGCACGCTGCTCGGCGGTGCCGCGTGAGCCCGCTCTGGACGGCGGAGGCGTTGGAGAGCGCGACCGGCGGCGTGATGCAAGCGCCGTTCGCCGCCGACGGCGTTGCCATCGACAGCCGCCGCCTGGCGCCCGGCGATCTCTTCATCGCGCTCCGCGCCGCGCGCGATGGGCATGATTTCGTGCGTGACGCGCTGCGCCGGGGGGCGGCCGGGGCGATGGTCGATCATGCGCCGCCCGATCTGCCCAAGGATGCGCCGCTGCTCGTCGTCGGCGATACGTTGCAGGGCCTGACGGCGCTCGGCGCCTATGGCCGGGTGCGCGCGGGGGCGAAGATCGCCGCCATCACCGGCAGCGTCGGCAAGACCAGCACCAAGGAAATGCTGCGCGCCATCCTCGCCGGCCAAACCAGCGTCCACGCCGCCGAATCCTCCCATAACAACCATTGGGGCGTGCCGCTGACGCTCGCGCGGCTCCCGCCCGGGGCGGGGGCGGCGGTGATCGAGATCGGCATGAACCACGCGGGCGAGATCGCGCCGCTGGCGCGCATCACCCGCCCGCATGTCGCGATCATCACCGCGATCGCGCCTGCCCATCTCGGCCATCTCGGCAGTCTGGAGGCGATCGCGCGTGAAAAAGCGACGATCATGGAGGGTTTGCTTCCCGACGGGGTCGCGATCCTGCCCGCCGACAGCGCGTTCCTGCCCCAACTCCGCGAATGGGCCGGCGGGCGGCGGGTGGTCACCTTCGGTGGCGCGGGTGACGTGCCGCTGCTCGCTTTCGCCGGCGACGCGCGCGCGAGCGCGGTGACGACGGTGATCGGCGGGCGGGAATTCTCGTTTCACCTCGGTCTGCCCGGGCGACACATGGCGGAAAACGCCCTCGCCGCCCTCGCCGCCGCGGCAGCGCTCGGCTTCGATCCGGCGGCGGGGGCGGCAGCGCTCGCCGGGTTCGCGGGTCTCGCCGGGCGTGGCGCGCGGCGGCAACTCCACCTCCCTTCCGGGGAGATCACGCTGTTCGATGAAAGCTATAATGCTTCCCCCGCCTCGGTGCGCGCCGCGCTCGCCGTGCTCGGCCTGCAGGCGGGGCGGCGCATCGCGGTGCTCGGCGACATGCTCGAACTCGGCGACGCCGGCCCCGCTGCGCACGCGGCGCTGGCCGCCGAGGCCGCCGCCAGCGCGGATCTGGTCTTCACCGCCGGCCCATTGATGGCCGGGCTTTTCGCTGCCATCCCCGCCGCCTTGCGCGGCGCGCAGGCCCCGGATTCGGAGGCTCTCGCGCCGCTTTTGCTCGCGCGTCTCCGGGACGGAGACGCCGTGCTGGTGAAAGGGAGTTTCGGCAGCCGCATGTCCCTGGTGATCGACGCTCTCGCCCGAGAGGCGCGCTGATGCTGTACACGCTGACGCGGCCCTATGCCGAGCATTTCATTCTCTTCAACCTGCTCCGCTATCTCACCTTCCGCTCCGGGGCCGCGTGTCTCACCGCCCTGGTGGTGAGCTTCATCGTCGGCCCGGGGCTGATCCGCTGGTTGAAATCGGTGCAGGGACAGGGCCAGCCGATTCGCGATGATGGGCCGGCGAGCCATCTGGTGGCGAAGAAAGGGACGCCGACGATGGGCGGCGTCCTCATTCTCGTCGCCCTCATCGCCTCGACACTGCTCTGGGCCGATCTCAGCGATCCCTATGTCTGGGTGGTGATGGCGTTGACGCTCGGCTATGGCGCGCTCGGTTTCGCCGATGATTATCTGAAGCTCAGCAAGCGCAACACGCGCGGCCTGCCGGGGCGGCTCAAGCTGCTCGGCCAGGCGGGATTGGGCCTGCTCGCCGCGACCGCCTTCATGCTGCTCACCCACCCGCCGCTCGGGAGTGGCGTCACCCTGCCGCTCCTCAAGGATGCGCTGATCCCGCTCGGGGTTTTCTTTCCGCTATTCGGCGCCCTGGTGATGATGGGCGCTTCCAACGCGGTCAATCTGACCGATGGGCTGGACGGACTCGCGATCGTGCCGACGATCATCACCGCCGGCGTTTTCGGGCTCATCAGCTATCTGGTCGGCAACCGCGTCTTCGCCGATTATCTCCAGCTCCACCATGTTCTCGGGGTTGGCGAACTGGCCGTGTTCTGCTCGGCGCTGATCGGCGCCGGGCTCGGCTTTCTGTGGTTCAACGCGCCGCCGGCGGCGGTGTTCATGGGCGATACCGGCAGCCTCGCTTTGGGTGGCGCGCTCGGCGCGGTCGCGGTCGCGGCCAAGCATGAAGTCGTGCTCGCGATCGTCGGCGGGTTGTTCGTCGCCGAGACGCTGTCGGTGATCGTGCAGGTGTTCTGGTTCAAGCGCACCGGCCGGCGCGTGTTCCTGATGGCGCCGCTCCATCATCATTTCGAGAAAAAGGGCTGGGCGGAGGCGACCATCGTCATCCGTTTCTGGATCATTTCGATGATCCTCGCCCTCGTCGGCCTGGCGACGTTGAAGATCAGATGAGCGGATTCGGCAAAATCTTCGCGGGCCAGAGGATCGCCGTGCTCGGTCTCGGGCGGAACGGTCTTCCCGCCGCGCGCGCGCTCGCGGCGATGGGCGCGGACGTGACGGCATGGGATGATCAGCCGGCGGCGCGGGCTGCGGCCATGGCGCGGGAAAGCGGGGCGGAAGGGATCACCGTCGCGCCATTGGCGCCTTTGGGTATGGATGCGTTGTTGCTCTCGCCCGGCATCCCGCATCATCTGCCGGCGCCGCATCCGCAGGCGGCGGCTTTTCGCGCCGCCGGCGTGCCGATCCTCTCCGATGTCGAATTTCTCTATCGCGCCGTGCGCGCTTCGGGTTCGGCGGCGAAATTCGTCGGCATCACCGGCACCAACGGCAAATCGACGACCACCGCCCTGCTCGCCCATATCCTGGAGGGCGCCGGCGTTCCGGTTGCCGCCGGCGGCAATCTCGGCCCGGCGGCGCTCGCCCTGCCGTTTTTGCCCGATCACGGCGTTTACGTCCTCGAAATGTCATCTTATCTCTTGGAGCGAATCGCGCGCCTCCGCTTCGATGCGGCGGCAATGCTCAATCTCTCGCCCGATCATCTCGACCGGCATGGCGACATGGCCGGCTACATCGCCGCCAAGCGGGCGATTTTCGCGCGCCAGACGGCGGCGGATCGCGCCGTGGTCGGCATCGATGACGATGACAGCCGGGCGCTGGCCGATTCGCTGAGCGGTCCCGAGATCGTCCGGATTTCGGGCGCGAATCGGGCCGATGTGTTCGCCGCGGACGGGATTCTCCGTGACCGGGACGGCGTGCTCGCCGATCTCGCGCAGGCGCGCGCCCTGCCGGGGACGCATAACGCCCAGAATGCGGCGGCGGCGGCGGCGCTGGCTTTGGCGCTCGGCATTCCGCGCCCGGCGATCGCGGCCGGCATCGCGCGCTTTCCCGGCCTGCCGCACCGTGCCGAGCGCATCGCCGAGATCGCCGGCGTGGCCTTCATCAATGACAGCAAGGCGACCAATGCCGATTCGGCGGCGCGGGCGCTCGCCTGCCATGAACGGATCGTCTGGATCGCCGGCGGCATCGCCAAGGCCGGCGGCATCGAGAGCCTGGCGCCGTTGTTTCCGCGCGTCATCGAGGCGTTGCTGATCGGGCGCGCGGCGCCGCTATTCGCCGAGACCCTGGCGCGGCATGGCGTTGCCCATCGCGTGTCGGGAACGCTCGCGGACGCGGTGCCGGCGGCATTTGCCATAGCGCGCGCCGCCGGGGCCGTAGTGCTGCTTTCGCCGGCTTGTGCAAGTTTCGATCAATTCGCGAATTTCGAGGCCCGGGGTGAGGCGTTTCGTGCCCTCGTCACCGCGCTGGCGGACGGGGAGAGGCGCTGATGCCAGCACTTTCCCGCGCCGATACCTCGCTCCTTGGCCGCTGGTGGTGGACCATCGACCGCTGGACGCTGCTTGCCCTCGGCGTCCTCATCGGCGTCGGCTATGTGATGATGCTGGCGGCGAGCCCGGCGGTCGCCGAACGCATCGGCGAGGGGCACGACACGCTGATCCTGAAGCAGGTGGTGTTTCTCGCCCTCGCCGCGACGATCGTCGTCTCCGTCTCGCTGTTTTCTCCGCGCGGGGTGCGGCGTCTGGCGCTGATCGGCGGGATCATCGCGCTGCTGCTCACCGCCCTCACCCTGATCAAGGGGGTCGAGATCAAGGGCGCGCGGCGCTGGATCGCCTTGCCTGGCATGTCGCTCCAGCCGAGCGAATTTTTGAAGCCCTGTTTCGCGGTGGTCGCCGCCTGGCTGATCGCCGAGGGAGCGCGCCGGCCGCGTTTTCCCGGGCTCGTGCTCGCCGCCTCGGTTTACGCGGTGATCGCGCTGCTGCTGAAGTCACAGCCCGATATCGGCATGCTCGCTGTGGTGACGGCGGTGTTTCTCGCCCAGCTCTATCTCGGCGGGCTCAATCTTTTCCTGGTCGCGGTCGGGCTCGCCGCGATGAGCGGCGCCGGCGTTGCCGCGTATTTCCTGTTTCCGCATGTCCATAGTCGGGTTGCGCGCTTTCTCGATCCCGGCAAAGGCGATCATTATCAGGTCACGACCGCGCTCGAAGCGTTCGGCAATGGCGGGCTCTGGGGACGCGGCCCGGGCGAGGGGCGGATCAAGGACATCCTGCCCGACGCCCATGCCGATTTTGTCTTCGCGGTCGCCGGCGAGGAATTCGGCCTCGTCATCTGCACCGCCCTGCTCGGCGTCTTCGCGTTCATCGTCGTGCGCGGCCTGCTCCGCCTCATCGGCGAGCGGGATCTGTTCACCATCCTCGCCTCCGCCGGGCTGCTCGCCAGTTTCGGCTTGCAGGCCTTCGTCAACATGGCGTCGGCGCTGCATCTGATCCCGACCAAGGGTATGACGCTGCCGTTCATTTCCTATGGCGGTTCCTCGGTGCTCGCGGTCGCGCTCGGGATGGGGATGCTGCTCGCCCTGACCCGCCGGCGCCATCACGGTGACGAGCCATGAAGGGGTTGGAGCGCCATCCGATCGTGCTCGCCGCCGGCGGCACGGCGGGGCATTTCTTTCCCGCCGAGGCACTGGCGGCGGCGCTGATCCGGCGCGGAAGGCGCGTCGTTCTGTTCACCGATGCCCGCACCCGGATCGCCGAGGGAAGCGTGTTCGCCGGCGAAGAGCGCGTCGTCATCCCCGGCGCCGGCATCGCCGGGCGCGGGATCGGGCGCGCTCTCGGGGGGATTTTGCGTCTGGCGGCGGGCGTCGTGGTCGCCTGGCTCCGGCTCCGCCGGCTGCGCCCGGCGGCTCTGGTCGCCTTCGGCGGCTATCCCGCGGTCGCACCGGTGCTGGCGAGCCGTGGTCTTGCGCCCCGCTTTCCGGTCGTTCTCCATGAACAGAACGCGGTGCTCGGGCGCGCCAACCGGTTTCTCGCCCGCTTCGCCCAGCGCCTCGCGCTGAGCTTCGCCGAGACCGCGCGGGTTCCGGCCAAGGTCGCGGCCGTGGTGACCGGCAATCCGGTGCGCCCGGCGATCGCCGCCTGCGCCGAGACGCCCTATGCGCCGCCGGCCGAGAGCGGCGCGATCCGGCTCGTGGTGCTCGGCGGCTCGCTCGGCGCGCGGGTGATGAGCGCCGTCGTCCCTGCCGCCCTCGCCGCCCTGCCGCCGCCGCTCCGCGCCCGCCTCGCCCTCGCCCAGCAATGCCGGCCCGAGGATCTGCCCCGCGTCGCCGCCACTTATCGCGAGGCCGGGATCGCCGCCGAATGCGCCCCATTCTTCGCCGATGTCCCGGGGCGTCTCGCCGGCGCCCATCTGGTCATCGCCCGCGCCGGCGCCTCGACGCTCGCCGAGCTTGCGGTGATCGGCCGGCCGGCGATCCTGGTGCCGCTGCCGGGCGCGATCGACGATCACCAGAGCGCCAATGCGCGTGCCTTCGGCGCCGGCGCGGTGGCCATCGCCGAGCCCGATTTCGTGCCCGCGCGGCTCACCACGCTTCTCGCAACACTCCTCGTTGATCCCACGACCTTGGCTGCGATGGCGGCGGCGGCGAAATGCGCGCCGGCCGATGCCGCCGAACGTCTCGCCGATCTCACCGAGGCGGTGCGCGGCCGGGATGCGCGCGGCGCGGAGGTGCGGGCATGAGGGCGCTGCCGCTCGCCATCGGGACGCTGCATTTCGTCGGCATCGGCGGCATCGGCATGTCCGGCATCGCCGAGGTGCTGCACAATCTCGGCTACCGCGTCCAGGGTAGCGACGTCGCCGAGAGCGCCAATGTCCAGCGCCTGCGCGGCGCCGGCATTCCGGTCGCGATCGGGCATGCGGCAGACAATCTCGGCGAGGCCCGCGTCGTCGTGGTCTCGAGCGCGATCCGGCGCGACAATCCCGAAGTCCTCGCCGCCCGCCAGCGTTTCATTCCGGTGGTACGGCGGGCCGAAATGCTGGCCGAGCTGATGCGCCTCCGATGGTCGATCGCGGTCGGCGGCACGCATGGCAAGACGACGACGACGAGCCTGATCGCCGCCGTGCTCGAAGCCGCACGCCTCGACCCGACGGTGATCAATGGCGGCATCATCAACGCCTACGGCACCAACACGCGGCTCGGCGCCGGCGAATGGATGGTGGTCGAGGCCGATGAGAGCGACGGCAGCTTCCTCCGCCTGCCGGCGGTGGTCGCGGTGGTCACCAACATGGACCCCGAGCATCTCGACCATTGGGGCACGCAGGAGGCGATGATCGCCGGCTACGACCAGTTCGTCGGCAATATCCCGTTCTACGGCTTCGCGGTGCTCTGCGTCGATCATCCGGCGGTGCAGCAGATGATCTCGCGGCTCGGGGATCATCGCGTCATCACCTATGGATTTTCGCCGCAGGCCGATATCCGCGCCGAGCGCTTGGTGGCCGACAAGCTCGGCGCGACCTTCGAGGTCGTCGCGACCGACCGGGCGCGCGATCACGCCCGCCGCCTCGGCCCGTTCCGGCTGCCCATGCTCGGGCGTCACAATGTCCAGAACGCGCTCGCCGCCCTCGCCATCGGGATCGAGATGGAGATTCCGGAGGCGACGCTGAAAAGCGCGCTCGCCGCCTTCCGTGGCGTCAAGCGCCGGTTCTCGCGGGTCGGCGAGGCCGGCGGGATCACGATCATCGATGATTACGGCCATCATCCGGTGGAGATCGCGGCGGTGCTGAAAGCAGCCCGCCAGGCCGGGGCGCGCGATGTCATCGCGGTGGTGCAGCCGCACCGGTTTTCGCGTCTGCAGGCCTTGTTCGAGGATTTCTGCACCTCGCTCAACGATGCCGGAACGGTGATCGTCGCCGATGTCTATGCCGCCGGCGAGGCGCCGATCCCCGGCATCGACCGCGACGCGCTGGTGGAGGGTCTGCGCGCCAGCGGCCATCGCAGCGTCGTGCCGCTGCCGGCCCCCGAGCACCTCGCCGAGATGGTCAACGCCATCGCCCGGCCGGGTGATTTCGTCGTCTGCCTCGGCGCCGGCACCATCACCGCCTGGGCGAATGCGCTGCCGGCGCAGCTCGCGGCGCTGCAAGCGGCGCAAAATCGCCGGCCGGGGGGAGAGGAGGCGCCATGATGGCGGCCGAAATCCTCGCCCCTTTCGCGCCGCCGCACCGGTTTCGCGGCCGCGTTCAGCCCGGCGCCGCGCTTGCGCCGCAGACCTGGTTTCGGGTCGGCGGCGCGGCGGAATGGCTCGCGCGGCCGATCGACGCCGAGGATCTCGCAGCACTCCTCGCCGCCCTCCCGGAGGCGATGCCGTTTTGGGTGCTCGGCGCCGCCTCCAACGTCATCATCCGTGACGGCGGTCTGCCCGGTGTGGTCATTCGCCTCGGGCGCGGCTTTGGCGGGATCGCCTTCGATGGCGATGGCGTCGTCGCCGGCGCCGCCGTTCTGGACGCGACGCTGGCCGAGGCCGCCGCCGCCGCCGGGCGCGGCGGGCTGGAATTTCTCGCCGGCATCCCCGGCACCATCGGCGGGGCGGTCGCGATGAATGCCGGCTGCTACGGGAGCGACATCGCGAGCGTGCTCGATTGGGCCGATATCGTGCTCGCCGGCGGCGAAATCCGCCGCCTCGGCGCCGCCGACCTCGCTTTCGCCTATCGCCATGCGGCGCTCCCGGCGGGCGCCGTGGTGGTGGCGGCGCGGCTTCGCGCCCGGCCCGAGGCGCCGGCCGCCATCGCCGCGCGGATCACCGAGATCCGTGCCCGGCGCGCGGCGACGCAGCCGCTCCGGGCGCGCACCGGCGGCTCCACCTTCCGCAATCCGGCGCCGCCGGAAAGCACGCTCAAGGCCTGGGAACTGATCGACGCCGCCGGCTGCCGCGGCCTGCGCCAGGGTGCTGCGCAAGTCTCCGAACAACACTGCAATTTCCTGATCAATACCGGCGGCGCCCGGGCGGCCGAGATCGAGGCGCTCGGCGAGACGGTGCGGGCGCGGGTGCTGGCCGCGACCGGCGTTTCGCTCGCCTGGGAGATCCGCCGCCTGGGCGTGCCGCTCGGGATGCCACCCGGGGTGCCCCCAGGGATGCCCCCAGGGATGCTGAAGGGGCGGCGATGACCCGGGTCGCGGTGCTCCATGGCGGGATTTCGGCCGAACGCGAGGTGAGCCTGACCTCCGGCCGGCAGGTCATGGCCGCGCTCGCCGCGGCCGGGTTCGCGGTGGTGCCGGTCGAGGTCGGGCCCGATCTCGGCGCCGTCATCGCCGCCCTCACCCCCGCCCCGGACGTGGTTTTCAACGCGCTGCACGGGCGTTTCGGCGAGGATGGCGCGATCCAGGGCGTGCTCGAATGGCTCGGCATCCCCTACACCCATTCCGGCGTGCTCGCCTCGGCCCTGGCCATGGACAAGGAAGCAGCGCGGCGGGTGTTTGCCGCCGCCGGCCTGCCGATCGCGCCGGGGCGGGTGGTGACCCGTGCCGAACTCGCCGCCAGCGACCCGCTGCCCCCGCCCTATGTCGTGAAACCGCTCGGGGAGGGCTCCTCGGTCGGCGTCGCGATCGTTGCCGCCGGCGATAATCGGCGCGCCGAGATCGCCGCGAACTGGCGCTTTGGCGACCGCGCCCTGGTCGAGGCCTTCATCCCCGGGCGCGAGGTCACGGTCGGCGTGCTCGGCGAACGCGCCCTCACCGTCACCGAAATCGTCCCCGCCGCCGGGTTCTATGATTATCAGGCGAAATACACGACCGGCGGCTCGCGCCACGTGCTGCCGGCGCGGATCGCACCGGCGGCGTTCGAGGAGGCACGGGCGCTGGCGCTCGCCGCCCATCGCGCGCTCGGCTGCCGCGGGGCGAGCCGCGCCGATTTTCGCTACGACGATACCGCCGGCGAGCCCGGCCGGCTGGTGCTGCTCGAGGTCAATACCCAGCCGGGAATGACCGCGACCTCGCTGTTGCCCGAGCAGGCGGCGCTCGCCGGCATGGATTTCCCCGCGCTTTGCGCCTGGATGGTGGAGCAGGCCGCATGCCGCGTCTGAAGACCGCCACGGGACGGGCGGCAGGCGGGCGGGCGGCCGGGCAGCGGCCGGCGCGCTGGAAGCTCATGCTCCGCCGCTGGCGCCGGACGCTGCGGCGGCTGGCATTCGCGGGCGGGGCGCTCGGCGCCATCCTCGTGCTCGCCCTCGCGCTCCGTGGCCATGAGGGGCATGACCAGGCGGCATACGGCCGGGAGGGCGACAGCCTCGCCCCGCGCGGCGCCTGGGCCGACGGGCTCGCGGCGCGGCTCGGGCTGCGCGTGCGGGCGGTGGAGGTGGAAGGGCGCGGCAATACGCCGGAGCCGCTGCTGCGCGCCGCGATCGGCGTCGTCCCCGGCGATCCGCTTCTCGGCGTCTCGCTCACCGCCATGCGCGCCCGCCTCGAAAGCCTCGCCTGGGTGCAGCAGGCGACGGTGGAGCGGCATCTGCCGGGGACCATCGTCGTCCGCCTGACCGAGCGGCGGCCGTTCGCGGTGTGGCAGACGCAGGGGCGTTTCACGCTGATCGATCGCGCCGGGCGCGAGGTCGCCGATGAGGGGGTCGCGAATTTCAAGACCCTGCCGCTGGTGGTGGGCGCGGACGCGCCGGCGCATGCCGCCGCCATTCTCGATCTGCTCGACCGCTATCCGGAGATCCGGGCGCGGCTCGCGGCCTTGGTCAGAATCGGCGGGCGGCGGTGGAATCTGCGCCTCGCCAATGGCGCCGATGTGCTGTTGCCGGAGGGGCACGAGGCGGAGGCGCTGGCGCGGCTCGCCGTGCTGCAAACCGACCACGCGCTGCTCGACCGGCCATTCGCAGCCGTCGATCTCCGTGCCCCCGACCGGCTGATTCTGCGCCCGCGCCCGGGGGCCACGCCGGCGGGCGACGCGGGGAAGGCCCCACCGGCGCCGCATGGCGAGGCGGCGGCCAGCGGAAGACCGACATGAGCGGGAGGGACGCATGAACGATCTTTCTTCGGGGCGTTTCCTCGGCTCCGGCCGCCCGCCGACGCCGGCGCCGGCCGATCCGCCGCCGCGGGCGCGCCCCTATCGCGCCGGGCCGTTCGGCGTGCTCGACATCGGCTCGACCAAGATCGTCTGCCTTATCGGCCGGGTGGAGAGCGACGGCGCGCTCCGCGTGCTCGGCTGCGCCCATCTCCAGGCGCGCGGGGTGAGAAATGGCGGCATCGTCGATCTCGACGCGACCGAGCGGGCGATCCGCAAATGCGTCGCCGAGGCCGAGGACATGGCCGATACTCACCTCCGCGACGTGACCGTTAATCTCTCCTGCGGCGCGCCGGAAAGCCGGCTATTCAATGTTCAATGGCCGATCGGCGGGCGGGCGGTGGTGGCCGCCGATATCCGCCGCATCGTCGCCGAGGGGCGCGCCCGCGCCGCCTCCGAGGGGCGCGAGACCATCCACGCCCTGCCGCTCGCCTTCGCCGCCGATGAAACCGGCGGCATCAATGATCCGCGCGGCATGCATTGCGAAACATTGGGTGCGCGTCTCCATATCATCGACGCCACGGTGACGGCGCTCCGCAATCTCACCGCCTGTCTCGCCCGCGTCGATCTCGCCATCGCCGAGCTGGTTTCGGCGCCGCTGGCGTCAGGGCTCGCGACGCTGGTCGCCGATGAGCGCGAACTCGGCGCGACCCTGATCGACATGGGCGGCGGCACCACCGGGCTCGCCGTGTTCGCCGAAAACCAGGTGCTGCACACGGCGATGCTGCCGATCGGCGGGGTGCATGTGACGAACGACATCGCGCGCCTGCTCTCGACCCCGATCAGCCACGCCGAACGGCTCAAGGCGCTTTACGGCAATGTCGAGGCGAGCCCGGACGATGAGCGCGAATTCCTCCCCGTGCCGCTGATCGGCGAGGATGAACAGCATATCGTCAAGGTGCCGCGCAGCATGGTGATCAGCATCATCCGCCCGCGCCTCGAGGAGACCTTCGAACTCGTCAAAGAGCGTCTCGACGGCGCCGGGCTGGCCCGCGATGCCGGCCATCGCGTGGTGCTGACCGGTGGCGCCTGCCAGCTTCCCGGCGCGCGGGAACTGGCGGCGCGGATTCTCGGGCGCCAGGTGCGGCTCGGCCGGCCGCTCAAGCTGCGCGGCCTCCCCGATCTGATGAGCGGCCCCGGCATCGCCACCGCCGCCGGCCTGCTCGCCTATGCGGGCGGCGCCGGGCGCGGCCTTCCCGATCTCGACCTCGCTCTCGAGCGGCCGGCCGGCAGGCTCCGCCGCCTGATCGATTTCCTGCGTGAGCGTGTCTGATGCCAGACGCGCTTTTCATCCAACCTTGCCGCATCCAGCCATTAAAGGGGGAGATGTCCCAATGACCCTGAACCTCACCGTTCCGCAGCATCTGCACACCGATTTCACACCCCGGATCACCGTCATCGGGGTTGGTGGCGGCGGCACCAATGCGGTCGACAACATGATCTCCCTCAACCTCCAGGGGGTGGATTTCGTCGTCGCCAACACCGACGCGCAGCAGCTCCTGCATTCGCGGGCCGATCGCCGGGTGCAGCTCGGCCCGCATATCACCCAGGGGCTCGGCGCCGGCGCCAAGCCCGAGATCGGCCGCGCCGCGGCGGAAGAAGCGGCGGAGGAACTCTATCGCCATCTCGACGGCGCCCACATGGTGTTCATCACCGCCGGCATGGGCGGCGGCACCGGCACGGGGGCAGCGCCGGTGATCGCCCGCATGGCCCGCGAGCGCAACATCCTCACCGTCGGCGTGGTGACCAAGCCATTCTCCTTCGAGGGGCCGCGCCGGGCGCGCGCCGCCGAACTCGGGATCGAGGAATTGCAGGAATATGTCGATACTCTGATCGTCATCCCGAACCAGAATCTGTTCCGCTTAGCCAATGAGCGCACCAGCTTCCGGGAAGCCTTCAAAATGGCCGATCACGTGCTCTACATGGGGGTGCGCGGCGTTACCGATCTCATGGTGGTGCCGGGCCTCGTCAATCTCGATTTCGCCGATATCCGGACGGTGATGGCCGAGATGGGCAAAGCGATGATGGGCACCGGCGAGGCCGACGGCGAAAACCGCGCGGTGCGCGCCGCCGAGGCGGCGATCAACAACCCGCTGCTCGAGGATACCAGCATGGCCGGGGCGCGCGGCCTCCTGATCAACATCACCGGCGGCGATGACATGACGCTGTTCGAGGTCGATCATGCCGCCAACCGCATCCGCGAGGAGGTGGACGAGGACGCGAACATCATCTTCGGCTCGGCGGTGGACGAATCCCTGAACGGGCGCATCCGCGTCTCGGTGGTCGCGACCGGGATCGATACGCCGCGCGAGGCGGCGGCCGAGCGGCCGCGGCTGGTCGCGGTCGGCGGTGGTTATACGGAAGCCGAGGCGGCAACGGCGGTGGCCGCCGAGATGCCACAGCCGCAGGCCGCTGCCCGGGCGTCGTCGCTGCCGCCGCGCAACGGCATGGCGCCGATCGTGCCGGCGCCAGCGGTCGCGGCGGCGTATGCCGAGGAGGACGGCCGCAGACAGGAAGCGCCGCGTTTCGAGCCCGCGCCGCGCTTCGAGCCGGCGTCGCGTGCGGCCGAGGCGCGCCCAGCCGATACACGCCCAGCCGATACACGCCCGGCCGATACACGCCCAGCCGATACACGCCCAGCAGGCGCCGAGGGGCGGCGGATCGAACCACGCGGCTTGTTCGTGGCCCCACCCCAGGCCGCGCCCCAGGCGCCGATGCAAGCGCAACCCCAGGCCCCGATTCAGGCCAGGCCGCAGGCCGTCCCCCCGCCGCCGCGCCCGAGCCTCTTTGGCACCGTGACCGGCGCGCTTCGCCGCAATTTTCAAGCCGCCCGCGCCACCGAGGCAGACACCTCGCCGCTGACCACGGCCGGGCGCGAGCGCCATGCCGAGGAAACGGCGCATGACATGCCGCGGGCCAGCGTGCGCCCGGCCGGGGAGGAGGATATCGGCATCGAGATCCCGACCTTCCTGCGCCGCCAGACCTCGTGAATTGCGCCGATTCTGTGGCAAAAATACTGCAAAAATAGGATGTTGTCGGGAAACAATCAGAAATAATGATTGACTGGCGCCGCCCCCCGAAGCTGCTTAGCTTGAGGGGGCGGGACACGTATCTGATGTTCCGTACCGGCGGGTAGGCCGGGTTTGCCGTGGCTTTTCGCGGCACGTGAACGAGATCGAATGGGAACGATGGATTTTTTGACCGACACCCTGCCGCCCCGCGCTCTGCCGCAAGGCCCGTTGCCGCAAGGCCCGTTACCGCGTGGTTCGGGGCCGCGTGGTTCGGGCCCTCGTGGTTCGGGGCCGCGTGGCGCAGTGCCGGCGGCCGCCAGCCATCGCGGTCTGTCCGGGCGGCGGACGCTGCCCCGGCAGCGGACGCTCAAGGACTCCATCGGCTGTGTCGGTGTCGGGCTGCATGGCGGGCGCGAGGTTGCGCTCACCCTCCACCCGGCGGCAGCGGGAACCGGGATTCGGTTCCGCCGCGGCGATCTCGGCGTCGAGATCCCGGCGCGCTTCGATGCCGTTGCCGATACCCGTCTCTGCACCGAAATCGCCGCCGCCGATCGGCCTGAGGTCACCATCGGCACCATCGAGCATGTCATGGCGGCGCTCGCCGGCTGCGGCATCGACAATGCCGTGATCGAGGTCGATGGGCCGGAAATCCCGATTCTCGATGGTTCCGCCGCGCCTTTCGTCTTTCTCATCGATTGCGCCGGGGTGGTCGAGCAGGAGGCGCCGCGGCGGGTGATCGAAATCCTCCGCCCGATCGAGGTTCGCACCGGCGGCGCCTGTGCCGCCCTCCTGCCCGTCCACGACGCTTCTGCTCATGGCGCCCCTGCCCATGGCGCCGAGGCGGCGATGGCGGGTGAGCTGGAAATGGCGTTCTCCATTGCCTTCGACGCACCAGCGATCGGGCGCCAATCGTTGCGGCTGCGCCTCACCGAGGACGGGTTTCGCCAGGAATTGGCGCATGCCCGCACCTTCACCCTCGCCGCCGAGATCGAGGGGCTGCGCGCCAGCGGCCGCGCCCGTGGTGGCAGCCTCGATAATGCGGTGGTGGTCGATGGCGCGCGGGTGCTCAACCCGGGGGGCTTGCGCGCGCCGGATGAATTCGTCCGTCACAAGCTTTTGGATGCGGTCGGCGATCTTGCCCTGGCCGGGGCGACACTGCGCGGGCGTTTCGTCGCCCATTGCTCCGGTCACGCTCTCAACAATCGCCTGCTCCGGGCTCTGTTCGCGAGCGAAGGCGCCTGGGCCGAGGTTGCGCCGGCGTCGTCTCGCCTTTCCGCCGCGGCGTGAAATAGCGTAACAAGCCAGCAATAAAAACCTTCTCGCTTTCTCCCTCAAGGGCAAAAAAAAATCTTCTTTTTCTGAAGAAAAAGAAGCAAAAAGACTTTATTCTGGTTTTTTTCTGTTGCCTCGCCTCCGGCATGGGCAGTGCCGTAGGCACTGCCCAACAGATAAAAGTTTTTTGGTTCTTTTTTTCAAAAAAGAACTATTCCCTGCTTTCCTTCCTCCATGGGTTGAACAACCATCCCTCGCCCTGGCAAAAGGGGCCGGGGGGGAGAGATATGCCGTCTGATTGGATGTTATTGCTACTGCTGCTGGTCGTCGGCTTTGCCGCCGGGGTGCAGAATGCGTTGGCCGGGGGTGGGTCATTCCTGACCTTCCCGGCGCTTTTGCTCGCCGGGATGGATGCGCGGGCGGCCAATATCACCTCGACCGTCGCACTTTTTCCCGGCCAGGTGACGACCGGGCTCGCCGGGCGGCGTGACGTTGCCGGGGGCGCGGGATTGTCGTTTCCGCTGCTGGTCGGGATCAGCCTGGCTGGCGGGGTGGTCGGGGCGCTGCTCCTGCTTGCGACACCGCCGCGATTTTTTGCGCGCCTGGTGCCGTTTCTCGTCCTGTTCGCAACCTCGGTCTTCGCCTGGGGCAGTTTTCGCCGCCGCCAGCAGAGGACGGTGAATATCGGCCGCCTCGGCGCCGGCGCGGCGCAGTTCGTGATCGCAATCTATGGCGGGTATTTCGGTGGCGGCATCGGGTTTCTGATGCTCGCCGTGCTGACCCTCGCAGGCCTTGCCCTCCGTCAGGCGGGTGCGACGAAAAACGCCCTGGCGGCGGCGATGAACGCGGCGGCGGTTCTGGTTTTCGCCGGCGGCGGCGAGGTTCATTGGCGGGCGGCGATCAGCCTCGGCATCGGCGCCATCGCCGGCGGCCAGGTCGGCGCCTGGCTGCTGCGCCGGGTCGATGATCGGAAACTCCGCATCGGTGTCGTGCTGATCGGTGTCGCGCTGACCATCGGGCTGTTTCTGCGCCAGCCCTGACTGCGTGATCGGTCCCGATCCCGTGAAAAGACATGACGAGCGGGACGGGTTCGGCTATGGGAGGGGGCGATGACACCCCGCCAATGTCGTGATCGGACGCCCGCTTTCCGCCCGCCCTTCGGCCCCGGGCTGCTCCTGTTCGCCATCGCGGCCCTCGCCGCCTGTTCGACGTCGAGCAACGATGAGGACGTCTCCAAAATCCCGGTCGAGCAGCTTTACAATCAGGGTCTCGATGCGTTGAACGCCGGCCGTTACACGATCGCGACCAAGCGCTTCGACCAGTTGCAATCCAACTATCCCTATTCCGCCTGGGCCGCGAGCGCTCAGTTGATGGACGCCTATGCACAATACGCCAGCGGCAAATTCAGCGATTCCTCGGCGACCCTCGATCGCTTCATCCAGCTCCACCCGACCAGCAAGGACATCGCCTACGCCTATTACCTCCGCGCCCTCGATTTTTACGAGCAGATCGTCGATGTCCAGCGCGATCAGAAAAACACCCAGCTCGCCCTCGCCGCCCTCAAGGAGGTCGTCAACCGCTTCCCCGACAGCGCCTATGCCCGCGACGCCCGCTTCAAGATCGATCTCTGCCTCGACCATCTCGCCGGCCAGGAAATGTCGATCGGGCGCTGGTATGAGGGCCAGGGTCTCTATGCCGCTGCCATCAACCGCTATCAACGGGTGGTGCAGGATTACCAGATGACCAATATGGCGCCGGAAGCGCTCTATCGGCTGACCGAAATCTACATGCTGCTCGGCATGCCCGATCAGGCGAAAAAGACGGCGAGCGTCCTCCAGCACAATTATCCGAACAGCGAATGGTATCGCGATAGCTGGAATCTGCTCGTCGATGATCATCAGGTCTCCGGCAAACCAGTGGGGGAGGCGGATAATTCCGGGTTTTTCCAACGCGTCTTCGGCTGGATTTTTTGACCCGCGGCCGCACCGCCCGCACGCATGCTGAGCGCCCTCTCGATCCGTGACGTGGTGCTGATCGAGCGGCTCGATCTCGATTTCGATGCCGGCCTCACCGTGCTGACCGGCGAGACCGGCGCCGGCAAATCGATCCTGCTCGACAGTCTCGGCCTCGCGCTTGGCGCGCGCGCCGAGGGCGCGATGGTCCGCGCCGGCGCCGAGCAGGCGAGCGTCACGGCGATTTTCGCGCCGCCGCCGGCGCATCCGGCGCGTGCTTTCCTCGCCGATCAGGGGCTCGAGAGCGGCGCCGAGATCATGCTCCGCCGCGTCGTCTCACGCGAGGGCCGCTCCCGCGCCTTCATCGACGACCAGCCGGTCGGGGTCGCATTGCTGCGCAGCCTTGGCGCGTTGCTGGTCGAGGTGCAGGGCCAGCACGAGCAGATCGGGCTCACCGATCCCGCCTCCCACGCCGCCCTCCTCGATGATTTCGGCGGCGCGGCGGGTTTGCGCGACGCGGTTGCCGAGGCCTGGCGGCACTGGCGGGCGGTTCTCCTCGAGGAGGAGGCGGCGAAAGCGGCGCTGGCGGCGGCGGCGCGCGATCAGGACTGGCTCGCCCATGCCGAGGCCGAGCTTGCCGCCCTCGCCCCGGCGCCGGACGAGGAGGCGCATCTGGCCGGCGCGCGTCAGGATTTGCAGCAGCAGGTGCGCGAGGCGGAAGCGCTAGCGGCGGCGCTCGCCGAACTCACCCCGCGCGATCGCCGCCAGGCCGGCCCCGCCGCCGCGCTCCGCGCTTGCGCCCGCGCGATCGAACGCGCGGCGCGACGCCAGCCATCGGCCGAGGCCGCCGAGGAGACCAATGCCGGCGCCGAGGAGGCCGCGTCCCGCGCCGCCATCCTGGCCGCGATCGGCCGTGCCGAGGAAGCGGTCGCGGAGGCGGAGACGCTTCTGGAAGCGGCGCTGGCGGCACTCGCCGTCGATCCGCGCCAATTGGAAATGGCCGAGGAGCGGCTCTTCGCGCTCCGCGCCGCGGCGCGCAAGCATCAGGTGACGGTCGCGGAACTCCCCGCCCTGCTCGACGATCTGCGCCGCCGCCGCGCCTCGCTCGCGGAGGCCGAGGCGCGGCTGGCGACGCTGGCGGCGCGGGCGGTCGCGGCGCGGGCGGCCTATCTCGAGGCGGCGGCACGGCTTGCGGAGAGGCGGGCGGAAGCGGGGCGGCGGCTGGAGCGGGCGATCGCGCGCGAGCTGACCCCGCTCAAATTCGCCGCCGCCCGCTTCATGGTCGAAATCACGCCGCTTGCGGAATCCGGCTTCGGCGCCTTCGGGACCGAGGCGGTGCGTTTTCTGATCGCGACCAACCCCGGCGAGACGCCGGGACCGCTCGCCCGCATCGCCTCGGGCGGCGAGATGTCGCGGTTGATGCTGGCGCTGAAAGTGGTGCTGGCGCGGTTTTCGCCGGCCCGGACGCTGATTTTCGACGAGGTCGATGCCGGGGTCGGCGGCGCGACGGCGGCGGCCGTCGGCGAGCGTCTGGCCCGCGTCGCTGATGGGGTGCAAGTGCTGGTGGTCACGCACAGCCCGCAGGTCGCGGCGCGCGGGACGCGCCATCTCCAGGTCGCGAAAACGCTTGCCCGTGGCCGCGCGAGCACGGTGATCGCGCCGCTCGCCGGGCAGGCGCGGCGCGAGGAGATCGCCCGCATGCTGGCCGGCGAAACCATCACCGAGGCCGCCCGCGCCGCCGCCGACGACCTCCTGGGTGCGGCATGAGCGAGCGCCCGCCGGTCGAGACCCTGACGGCGGCGGCGGCGGCGGCGGAACTCGCCGCTCTCGCCGTCGAGATCGCGCGGCTGGATGCCGCCTATTATCAGGACGACGCGCCGGAGGTCACCGACGCCGTCTATGACGCGCTCCGCGCCCGCAATAGCGCGATCGAGGCGCGGTTTCCCGATCTCGTCCGCGCCGACAGCCCCAACCGGCGCCTCGGCGCGGTCCCCGCCGCGGGCTTCGCCAAGCGCCGCCATCTGCAGCCCATGCTCTCGCTCGGCAATGTCTTCTCGGACGCCGATTTCGCCGAATTCTGCGCCCGCGTGCGCCGCTTTCTCGGGCTCGCCGAGGATGCCGGGCTCGAGTTCGTCGGTGAGCCGAAGATCGATGGGCTGTCGATTTCGCTGACCTACGAAAACGGCACCCTCACGCATGGCGCGACGCGCGGCGATGGCATCGAGGGCGAGGACGTCACCGCCAATCTCCGCACCCTGGCCGCGATTCCGGCGCGGCTGGCGGGCGCGGCGCCGGCGCTGATCGAAATTCGCGGCGAAGTGTTCATGACCAAGGCCGATTTCCTCGCCCTCAACGCCGAACAGGAACGCGCCGGGCGCAAGCTCTTCGCCAATCCGCGCAACGCCGCTGCCGGCTCACTGCGCCAGCTCGATGCAAACATCACCGCCGGGCGCAAACTGTCCTTTTTCGCCTATGCGATGGGGGAAGCGAGCGAGCCGGTCGCCGAAACCCATGCCGATTATCTCGCGCGGCTCGGGGCGTGGGGGTTCGCCGTCAACCCGCTGTCGCGCCGGCTCAAAAGCGAGGCCGAGGCGCGCGACTTTCAGGCCGAAATGGCCGCGCTGCGCGCCGCGCTCGCCTACGATATCGACGGCGTGGTCTACAAAATCGACGATCTCGCCTGGCAGCGCCGGCTGGGTTTCGCCGGGCGTGATCCGCGCTGGGCGATCGCCTGGAAATTCCCCGCCGAGCGGGCCGAGACGCGACTCGAAGCGATTCGCATCCAGGTCGGGCGCACCGGCGCCTTGACGCCGGTTGCCGTGCTTCAGCCGGTCAATGTCGGCGGCGTCCTGGTCTCGCGCGCGAGCTTGCACAACGAGGATGAAATCGCGCGCAAGGATATCCGCGTCGGCGATACCGTGGTGGTCGAGCGGGCCGGCGATGTCATCCCCCAGATCGTCGCCGTGATCATGGCAAAACGCCCGCGCGACGCCGCAGCTTTCGTCTTTCCCGACCGCTGCCCGGCCTGCGGCAGCCATGCCGTGCGGGTGGCCGGGGAAGTCGCGCGGCGCTGCACCGGCGGGCTGATCTGTCCCGCGCAGGCGGTCGAGCGGCTGGTGCATTTCTGCGCCCGCGGCGCCTTCGACATCGAGGGGATGGGCGAGAAAACCGTCGCCGAATTCTACGAGGACGGGCTGATCCGCGGCCCCGCCGATATTTTCCGCCTCGCCGCGCATGAAGCCGAGATCGCAGCAAGAGAGGGCTGGGGCGAGGTTTCGGCGCGGAAATTGATCGCCGCCATCGCCGCGCGACGGCGCATTCCGCTCGCCCGCTTCCTTTTCGCGCTCGGCATCCGCCGTGTCGGGGAGACAACGGCGAAGCTGCTCGCCCGCCATTACGGCAGTTTTGGCCACTGGCGGGCAGAGATGACCGCGGCCCAGGTGGTGGGCTCGGAGGCGCGCAGCACGTTGGGCAATATTCTCGGCATCGGCCCCGCGATCGCCGAGGAACTGGTCGATTTCTTCGCCGAAGAGCGCAACCGCGCGGTGCTCGACGATCTCGCCGGGCTTTTGGAAATCGAGGACGCGGCGCCGATGGGGGGGGGCGATTCGGCGATCGCCGGCAAGCTGATCGTCTTCACCGGCACGCTCACCACCATGACCCGCGCCGAGGCCAAGACGCGGGCCGAGGCGCTCGGCGCCAAGGTGACCGACAGCGTCTCACGGCGCACCGATTACGTCGTGCTCGGCCTCGATGCGGGCTCGAAAGCTCGGAGGGCGGCGGAACTCGGCGTTGCGACGCTGAGCGAGGCGGAATGGCGCACGCTGGCCGGATTTGATCAGGAATGATTAAATCAAAGAAATAAAAACTCTTCTTTTTCTGAAGAAAAAGAAGCAAAAAGACTTTATTCTGTTTTCTTGGTGTTGTTGTGCCGCAGGCACTGCTCAACGGATTAAAGTTTTTTGGTTCTTTTTTTCAAAAAAGAACAAATTCTTTCCTCTTTTTGCCCTTACCGGCAGGCTTTCCCCGGCGTCTTCCGTTGGGCATTCCCCGCGCCCGCCGGCGCTGCTAAAAGCGCCTCGCATTCCCCGAAGCTGAGGTAAAGGCGCGGCGATGGCCGGACATTCGCAATTCAAGAACATCATGCACCGCAAGGGGGCGCAAGATGCCCGCCGGGCGCGGCAATTCGCGAAGCTGATCCGCGAAATCACCGTCTCCGCCCGTGCCGGCCTGCCCGACCCGGCGTCCAATCCGCGTCTCCGCGCCGCTTGCGCCGCTGCGCGCGAGGCGAATATGCCGCGCGATACCATCGAGCGGGCGATCAAGAAGGCGACCGGCGGCGGCGGCGGCGAGGATTTCGCCGAGATCCGCTATGAGGGTTACGGCCCGGCCGGGGTTGCGGTGATCGTCGAGGCGCTGACCGACAACCGCAACCGCACCGCCTCCGACATCCGCTCGGCTTTCGCCAAACATGGCGGCGCGCTCGCCGAGACCAATGCGGTCGCGTTCCTGTTCACCCGGAGCGGTGTGGTGCGCTATCCCAAACGCGTCGCCGATGATGACGCCATGCTGGAGGCGGCGATCGAAGCCGGCGCGGAGAATGTGGTGAGCGACGGCGAAGGCCACGAGATCACCACCGGGATCGAGGATTTCTTCGCCGTCCGTGACGCGCTAGAGGCCCGCTTCGGCGCGCCCGAGACGGCGCGGATCGAATGGCGGCCGGACACCCTGGTCACGCTCGACGAGGAAAAAGCGGCGAGCGTGCTGAAACTGCTCGATGCCTTGGAGGAAAGCGACGACGTGCAGAACGTCTACGCCAATTTCGACATCCCCGAGGCGGTGATGCGGAAGCTCTCGGCCTGATGCTCCGTGTCCTCGGCCTCGATCCCGGGCTGCGCTTCACCGGCTGGGGAATGATCGGGCAGGAGGGCAGCCGCCTGATCCATCTCGCCGATGGCGTGATCGCGACCAGCGCCGAGGCACCGGTGGCGATGCGGCTCCGGGCGCTGCATGATGCGCTGGCGGCGCTGATCGCCGCCCACCGGCCGGAGGAGGCAGCGGTCGAGGAAACCTATGTCAACCGCAACGGCCAGGCGACGCTGAAACTCGGCTATGCCCGCGGGATCGTGCTGCTCGCCCCGGCGCTGGCCGGCATCGCGGTCGCCGAATATGGCGCGAAGACGGTCAAGCGCTCGGTGGTCGGCACGGGCGGGGCGAGCAAGGAGCAGGTCGCGATGATGGTCCGCCGGCTATTGCCCGGGGCAACGCCGACCCGGCTCGACGCCGCCGATGCGCTGGCGGTCGCGATCTGCCACGCCCATCATCGCGCCAGCCGCCTCACCTGGGCGCAAGCTTCGTGATCGCGCGGCTCACCGGGGTGGTGGTGACGCGCGCCGCCGATCACTGTGTCATCGATGTCGGCGGGGTCGGCTATCTCGTCCATGCCGCGACGCCGACATTGGCCGCGCTCGCCCCGCCGCCGGCGGTCACGACGCTGCTGATCGAAACCCATCTCCGCGAGGACGCGCTGGTGCTCTACGGCTTCGCCGAGGCCGCCGAGCGCGATTGGTTTCGCCTGCTGACGACGGTGCAGGGGGTGGGGGCGAAGCTCGCACTCGCCATTCTCGCGACGTTGCCGCCATCCGCGCTGATCGCCGCCATCGCCGCCGGCGATCGCGCCGCGCTGACCCGCGCGCCGGGGGTCGGCGCCAAGCTCGCGGCGCGTCTGGTGACCGAACTCCGCGAGCGCGCCGGCGCGATGCCGGCGGAAGCGGGCGGCGGCGCCCTCCCCGCGGTCACAGACGGCGACGCCGGCGATGCGCTTTCGGCGCTCGTCAATCTCGGCTACCGGCGCGCCGACGCCCAGGCGGCGGTGGCACGCGCGGCTGAGGATCTCGGCGCGGCTTCCGGTCTCGACGCCCTGATCCGCGCGAGCCTCCGGCTTTTGGCGCGGTGAGCGGGCGATGACCGCCGACCCCCCTCTCCTTTCGCCGCGCAGCACCCCCGAGGATGCCGCCGAGGCCAGCCTCCGCCCGCGCCTTCTCGCCGATTTCGTCGGCCAGAAGACCAGCCGGGAGAATCTCGCCGTCTTCATCGCCGCCGCTCAGGCGCGCGGCGAGGCGCTGGATCACGTGCTGCTGCATGGCCCGCCGGGACTCGGCAAGACGACGCTCGCGCAGATCGTCGCGCGCGAACTCGGGGTCGGGTTTCGTGCGACCTCGGGGCCGGTCATCCAGCGCGCCGGCGATCTCGCCGCGATCCTGACCAATCTCCAGCCGCGCGATGTGTTGTTCATCGATGAGATCCACCGTCTCCAGCCGGCGATCGAGGAGGTTCTCTACCCGGCGATGGAGGATTTCCAGCTCGATCTGATCATCGGTGAGGGGCCAGCGGCGCGCAGCGTGCGCATCGACCTGCCGCCCTTCACCCTGGTCGCCGCGACCACCCGCGCTGGGCTGCTCGCGACCCCGCTCCGCGACCGCTTCGGGATTCCGCTGCGGCTGGTTTTCTACACACCCGAAGAGCTGGAGCGGATCGTCGCCCGCGCCGGCGCGCGCCTCGGGATGCGGCTCAGCGCGGAGGCGGCGGGCGAGATCGCGCGGCGGGCACGCGGCACACCCCGCATCGCCGGCCGGCTTTTGCGGCGGCTCCGCGATTTCGCCGCCGTCGCCGGCACCGACCCGATCGACCGCGCCGCGACCGACGCGGCACTCACCCGGCTCGATGTCGATCACCTCGGGCTCGACGCCATGGATCGCCGCTATCTCCGCCGCATCGCCGAGCATCACGCCGGCGGGCCGGTCGGGGTGGAGACGCTGGCGGCGGCGCTGGCCGAGGCGCGCGATACCATCGAAGATGTGATCGAGCCCTATCTCATCCAGGAGGGGCTGGTTTTGCGCACCTCGCGCGGGCGGATGCTCGGGCGCCCGGGCTGGCGGCATCTCGGCCTCACGCCGCCGCAAGCGGAGCCCGATCTGCTGGCGCTCGATTCCCGTGCCGAGGAGGAAGGTCTTGGCGAAGATGAATGAATTGTCGGAATAAAGTAATGTTCGACGACAAAAAACATCGCTATGAGGTGCGGGTCTATTTCGAGGATACGGATGCCGGCGGCATCGTCTATCACGCGACCTATCTCCGCTTCGCCGAGCGGGCGCGGAGCGAGTGTCTGCGCGATCTCGGCTTTCCGCACGCCGCATTGGTGGCCCGGCATGGCATGTTCTTCGTGGTGCGGCGGGCGAAACTGGATTATCTGCGTCCGGCGCGGCTCGATGACCTGCTCGTCGTCGAAACCGAGGTGCTGGCGGTGGGCGGTGCCTCGGCTTTGCTGCGCCAGGGTTTCTACCGCCAGGGCGAGACGGCGGCGCTGGTTTGGCTGACGGTTTCGCTGGCTTGCGTCGGATGCCACGACCAGCGCCCGCAGCGCTTGCCGGCGGAATGGCGGGATGCAATGGCGGCGCTGGTGGCGGGCCGGGCTTGAGCGAGCGCGTGGGACGTAATCTGAGGCATCATCAGGGAGTGGGTTGAGTGGATCGGGCAGTGGATGCCGCCAATCTGGCGGCGGCGGGGGCGGATCTCTCGCTTTGGGGCCTCTTCATGCAGGCCGATATCATCGTCAAATTCGTCATGCTGCTGCTGCTCGCGGCCAGCATCTGGGTATGGGCGATCGTATTCGAGAAATATATGACGCTGCGCCGGGTCGGCCGCGCCGCCGACCGGTTCGAGGACCGGTTCTGGTCGGGCGGCAGCCTCGATGAGTTGTTCGAACAGGAAGGCGCGAAGCCGACCAACCCGATCGCCGCCGTGTTCGGCGCGGCGATGGCGGAATGGCGGCGGAGTCTGCGCGTCGCCGGCGCCGATGCCAGTCGCTCGGGGGTGCGTGAACGGGTCGATCGGGCGATGACCGTCACCATCCAGCGCGAGATGGAACGCCTCGAACGCTGGATGATCTTTCTCGCCTCGGTGGGCTCGACGGCGCCGTTCATCGGCCTGTTCGGCACCGTCTGGGGCATCATGCACAGCTTCTCGGCGATCGCCGCGATGCATAACACCAATCTCTCGGTGGTCGCCCCGGGCATCGCCGAGGCGCTGTTCGCGACCGCGATCGGCCTCGTCGCGGCCATTCCGGCGGTGCTCGCCTATAACAAGATCAGCACCGATCTCGCCCGCTTCGCCTCGCGTCTCGAAGGGTTCGGGGCCGAGTTCGGGGCCATCCTGTCGCGCCAATCCGAGGAGCGCGCCTGAGCATGGCCGCTTTCATCGCCGGCAACGGCAAGGGGCGCGGCCGCTACCGCCCGCTGGCCGAAATCAACGTCACGCCGCTGGTCGACGTCATGCTGGTGCTTTTGATCATTTTCATGGTCACGGCGCCGCTGATGACCTCGGGCGTCGATGTCGATCTGCCGAAAACCGACGCCAAACCCTTGAACAGCGACAGCCAGCCGCTCACCGTCACCATCAACGCCGAGGGCCATATCTATCTCCAGGACAGCCAGGTGGAACTGCCCGATCTCGTCGCCAAGCTGGAAGCGATCTCGCAAAACAACCCCGAGCGGCGGATTTTCGTCCGCGGTGACCGCGCGGTGAGCTATGGCCTGGTGATGCAGGTGATGGGCACCATCACCCAGGGTGGGTTCAGCAAGGTCGCCCTCCTCGCCGAGCAGCCCTCCGCCGCGTCACCCAATGCCGCGTCACCGAATGCCGCGTCGCCGAATGCCGCATCACCGGCAGGGTCGCCGAAAGCGCCGCCGGGCAAGCCCGGGCGCGGCTGAGGCACTCCCGTCTGCGGGATATGTCGGGGCAGTATGGAGTTCGAACTCAAACGCGGCGCCGCCATTTCGGTCGCCCTGCATCTGACGCTGGCGGCGCTGCTGTTGCTCGGCCTTCCGGCGCGGCACTTGCCGGAAGAGCCGGAGGAAACCGCGGTCAGCATGGATTTCGTCGGCCCGGCGCAGCCGAGCCAGAAATCGACCACCCCCGGCGAAGTGCCGGCGCCGGCGCCGATGCCGGAAGTGAAGGAGGCGCCGCCGGCGCCGACACCGCCAAAACCGGCGCCGATCGAGGCACCGCCGCCGCCACCCCCACCACCGCCACCGCCGCCGCCCGCGCCGGCCGCGACCGCGCCGGCGCCGCCGAGCCCGCCGCTGCCACCGCCGCAAATCTCGCCCGAAGCCTTGCCCGAGACCGTGAAACCGCCGCCCGCGCCACCCGCGCCGACGCCGCCGCAGGCGCAGGCGGCGCGGCCGCAACCGCCGCTTCCGGTGCCGCCTGTGCCGGCGCCACCGCCGCAAAGCGCGACCAGCCAGCCCAACCCGACCAAGAATGTCGCCCCCGAGAGCGACGCTCTGGAGGCGACGCTCGAGAAATTGCGGGCGTTACAGAAACAGACCACCCCACCCAAGGCGCGCGCCAACCCGCAAGCCGGCGGCGCCCCCAAGGGCGGCGGCGCGCGGGAAGGGACGGATACCAGCGCGCTCACCGCCGATCAGCGCGCCTCGATCGGCGATCACGTGCGCGAATGCTGGACCTATGATCCCGGCGCCAAGGATGCCGGCCAGATGCAGGTGCATCTTCAGGTCGTCACCGACGCCAATGGCACCGCCCGCGTCGCCAAGGTCGCCGGCAGTGATCTCGGCCGCATGAGCGACCCCGAATTCCGGGCCTTCGCCGAGCGCGCGATTCGTGCCGTTCTCGATCCGCATTGCGCCAACCTGCCGCTACCCAAGAACATGGTCGGCCAGTCGCGGAGCCTCGATTTCCGCTTCAGTCCCTGATATCCGCTCGATACCCTGAGCGAGGAGCCAGACCCATGAGCATCATCGGCAGCGAATTCCTTCCCCCGCCCGGGCTCGGCCGGCGCGGCCTGATCGGCGCGGCGGCGGCCAGCACGCTGGTGTTGCCGGCCGCAGCACAGCAGGCACCGGCGCCGGCGGCCCCGGCCGGCAAGCCCGGGGCGGCGAGCGCGGTGATCGATGTCAACCGCGCCCGCGCCGCCCCCATCCCGATCGCCATCCCGAGCTTCACCGGCGGCACCGCATCCAACCCCAATCTCGGCCGCGACATGGCGGCGGTGGTGACCGCCGATCTCGCCAATTGCGGCCTGTTCAAGCCGCTCGATCCGGCCAGCTTCATCCAGGCCGCCGCCACGATGGGCGACGTGCCGAAATGGGCCGACTGGAAGGCGATCGGGGCGCAGGCCCTGGTCACCGGCCGGGTGCAGACGAGCGGCAGCCAGGTCCGCGTCGAGTTCCGCCTCTGGGACGTGCTGCCCGAGCAGCAGATCCAGGGCACCGCCTATACCACCGGCGAGGCCAATTGGCGGCGGATCAGCCACATCATCGCCGATGTCATCTATGCCCGGCTGCTCGGCGAGAAAGGCTATTTCGACAGCCGGGTGATCTATATCTCCGGCACCGGGCCGCGTAACCGGCGCGTCAAGCGCCTCGCCATCATGGACCAGGACGGCGCCAATAACCGCTTTCTCTCGGATGGCTCCTGGCTCGTGCTGACGCCGCGCTTTCACCCGACCCGGGACGAGATCGCGTTCATGAGTTATGCCAATAATCGCCCCCGGGTCTATATCTTCGACCTCGGCTCGGGCCGCCAGCGGATGCTCGGCGAATGGCGCGGCATGACCTTCGCGCCGCGCTTCAGCCCCGATGGCAGCAAGGTCATCCTCTCGGAAACACGGGGCAGCGGCTCGAACATCTATGTCGTCGATCTCGATGGCGGGCGCGAGACGCAGCTCACCAATCCCGGCGGGGCGATCGACACCAGCCCGTGCTACAGCCCGGACGGCAGCCAGATCGTGTTCAACTCGGATCGCGGCGGCGATCAGCAGCTCTATATCATGAACGCCGATGGCTCCAATGTCCGGCGCATCAGCTTCGGCGCCGGCCGCTACGCAACGCCGGTATGGTCGCCGCGCGGCGACCTCATCGCCTATACCAGGCTCGGCGGCGACACTTGGAGCATCGGCGTCATGCACCCCGATGGCAGCGGCGAGCGGATTCTCTCGCAAGGTTTCGCCGTCGAGGGGCCGACTTTCTGCCCCAACGGCCGGGTGATCATGTTCTGGCGCGAGACCCCGGCGCGCGATTCGCGCGGCAATGGCTACTCCGCGCGCCTGGTCAGCGTCGATATCACCGGTTTCGGCGAGCGCGTGGCGACGACCCCGACCGACGCCACCGACCCCGCCTGGTCGCCGCTCGGCGCCTGATTTTGCAACACAGACATGAATTTCTTAGTGATAACGGGAAGATCGCTTGACCGCGATCGAAACGGTGGAGTATGCGGCATGAGTGTGTTGGCGAGAGTCGGTTTCGACTCTGGCGACACAAACGTTGCGCCGCGAGGCACATAGGTAATCGCTAGGCACCCAGACCCAGGGACAGAAGACAATGAATATCAAAATTCTTGGCGCCTTTGCCGCCGTCGCGCTGCTGGCGGCGTGTAACCAGACCCCCACCCCGACCACCGCTTCCACCGGGTCCGGCGCCGTCGCGCCGTCCGGCCCGGTTCCTGGCAGCGAGCAGGATCTCGTCCAGAATGTCGGTGATCGCGTGTTCTATGCCTTCGACAAATCCAACCTGAGTGACGAGGCGAAGGCGACCCTCACCCGCCAGGCCGAGTGGCTGAAGAAATACCCGCAAGTGCAGGTGCAGCTCGCCGGCAATTGTGACGATCGCGGCACCGAGGAATACAACCTCGCCCTCGGCCAGCGCCGCGCCAACGCCGCGCGCGACTTCCTCGTCGCCCAGGGCATCGCCGCCTCGCGCATCACCACCATCAGCTACGGCAAGGATCGCCCGACCGCGATGGGTGACAACGAGCAGGCTTGGGCGCAGAACCGGAACGCCATCACCGCGGTCAAGTGATCCCACGCGCGTCGCCCTGCGGCGATGCGCGCCTGAATTGGCCGAGAGTCGAACCGGCGGCGGGCGTGATCGTCTCCCGCCGGAGAGATTGAAAGCCATTCTGAAAAGCCGGCGGCCTCGGGGCCGCCGGTTTTGTTTTGCCCCGGTTTCTGGCGCGGTGCTTCATGGCGCCGACAGGGCGCCAGTTTGATTCGAGGACCGGTTTGTTTTAAACGCCGAAACCTTCGCGAGACGGAAAAGCGGGGATGGTCGGCATGACGAAACGATGGCTGTGCGGCGCGTTGGCGGTTGGGCTGTGCGGCGCGCCGCTCATCGCCCGCGCCCAGATGGAGAGCCGCGAGGCGATCGAACTGCAAAACGAGATTCTCTCGCTTCGTCATGATCTCGACGCACTGCAAAAGACCGGCAACAAGGGCGGCTCCGCCCTCGGCAGCGCGAAACACGCAACCCCCGCGGTCAATGCTTCGAACAGCGATATCCTGACCCAGCTTCTCGACCGGGTCAGCCTGCTCGAGGACCAGATGCGACAGTTGCGCGGCCATGTCGATGAGTTGAGCAACCAGGTAGCACAGCAGAACGCCGATCTCGGCAAGAAGATCGACGATCTCGGCTTCCGCGTCGATACGCTCGAAGGCGGCAAGCACCCGGCCGCGAGCCCGCCCGCCGAGGCGGCGGCGGACAAAATTCCGCCGAGCACGAGCCCGCCACCGGCGCCGCTCGGCACCTTGCCGGTGCCGCCGCCAGCGCCGTCAGCCGCGGGCAAGGAGGGCGCGGGCAAGGAGGGGGCCGCGAAACCGGCGAAACCAACCGCCGATTCCCTGCTCCAGGACGGCCGAGCCGCCTTCGCCCGCCACGATTATGCCAGCGCCGAGGATTCAGCCGAGCAGGCGCTGGCCCTCAAGGGCGGGCACGTGGTCGATGCGCGCTTCCTGCTCGGGCAGTCGCTCGCGGCGCAGCACCAGTTCCAAAAGGCCGCGCTCGCCTTCGATGACACCTACAAGGCCGCGCCAACCGGCCCGCGCGCGCCGGAGGCGTTGCTCGGCCTCGCGGAATCCCTGACCGCGATCAACGCCAAGCCCGCCGCCTGCGCGACACTCGCCAAATTCGCCAAGGAGTTCCCTGCCGCGCGCCAGGGGTTGCGTGATCGCGCGCAGACCCTGCGTCAGCATGCCGCCTGCGGCTGAGCCTTCCTCGGCGCCGCTCGGGGAGGAGGAATTCGCCGCGCTGATGGCGCCGCTCGGGCCGTTCGGCGCGCCGCCGCGGCTTGCGCTGGCGGTTTCGGGGGGCGCCGATAGTCTCGCCCTCGCGCTGTTCGCGGCGCGCTGGGCGAAGGCTCGGGGGGGCGAAGTTTTCGCGCTGGTCATCGATCACGGTCTTCGTCCGCAATCGGCGGCGGAGGCGGCATTGACCTGCGCGCGGCTGGCCGGGCGCGGGATCGCCGCGCGGTCGATCCGGCTCGATGGATTGGCCGCCGGGCCGGGTCTGGCCGCGCGGGCGCGGGAAGCGCGCTTGGCGGCGCTGGTGGCGGCGACGGCGGGCGGCGGGGCGGCGCATCTGTTGCTCGGCCATCACGCCGGCGATCAGGCGGAGACGCTGCTGATGCGCGCACTCTCGGCGAGCGGCCCAGCCGGGCTCGCCGGCATGGCGGCGTGGCGGCTGGCGCCGGGCGGCGAAGTCGCGCTGCTCCGCCCGCTGCTCACGGTCCCGCCCGGGCGGCTTCGCGCCAGCTTGCGTGCCGCCGGGATCGACTGGGTCGAGGATCCCTCCAACGCCGATCCGCGCACGCTCCGCGCCCGGCTCCGCCCGCTTGCCGCGATGCCGGCCCGCGCCGCCGGGCTGGCCGCTGCCGCGGGCGCCCGGCGTGCGGCACGCGCGGCCGGCAAGGACGCCATCGCCGCGACCCTGGCCACGCGCGCGGCGCTGTTTCCGGAAGGCTACGCCCTGCTCGCGCCGGGCGCGATCGCGCCAGAGGCGCTCGCTTCCCTGCTCCGCATGATCGGTGGCCGGCCCTATCCGCCGCCGGGCCATGCCGTCTCCGCCCTGGCTGCGGCGCCTCGTCCGGCGACCCTCGCCGGGGTGCGCCTCCTGCCGGCCGGGCGGCATGGGACGGGGCGGTTTCGAGACGGTTTCCTGCTCGTCCGCGAGCCGGCAGGGCTGGCGGAGGCCATCGCCGCGCGGCCGGGGGCGCTATGGGACGGACGGTTTCGCCTCGGCGCCACCCCAGCCTTGCCGGAAGGGGCGCGCTGGGGCCCCTTGGGGAGGGTCGGGCGCCGGCGCTTTCCCGCCGCGCGCCATCTGCCAGCGGCGGTTTTGCCCGGCCTGCCAGCGCTGCGGCTTGCGGAGTGGCTGATCGTGCCGCATCTTGCATGGCCGGACGCTGCGGTCGCGGCGCGGTATCCGGTGTTTTTCGCCCCGCTCGCCGCGGCCGTGGAGGAAAATTGACCATATCTCAACCCGGCAGAGGCAGGATTGTGGCGTTTCGATGCCGATTGGGGATGCCAAACCCACGCCGGCATCCTATGTCCTTTGGCGAGACCGGCCCGGAGTATGGCTCGCGCGGGGTCGGGGCGGTTATGGCGGGCCGGGTTTCGGGCCAGGTTGAGGCCCCAGGATCGGATCAGAATGAGCAATTTCGGACGTAATCTGGCGCTCTGGGTGGTGATCGCGCTGCTTCTCGTGGTGCTGTTCAACCTCTTTCAGCCGAATTCGGGGCGGCAGGCGGCAAACCAGGTCGCCTATTCGGACTTCATCGCCGACGTCAATGCCGGCCATGTCCGCGACGTGGTGATCCAGGGCCGCACCGTCACCGGCCAGCTCGCCGATGGCCGCGCCTTCCAGACCTATACCCCGGAAGACCCGACCCTGGTCGGGCGGCTGACCGACAAGGGGGTGCGGGTGATCGCCAAGCCCGAGGATAGCGACGTCAACCCGCTGCTGCATTATCTGCTGTCCTGGTTCCCGATGCTGCTTCTGATCGGCGTCTGGGTGTTCTTCATGCGCCAGATGCAGGCCGGCGGCGGCCGCGCCATGGGGTTTGGCAAGTCGCGCGCCCGGCTGCTGACCGAAAAGCAGGGCCGCGTCACCTTCGAGGATGTCGCCGGCATCGACGAGGCCAAGGACGAGTTGCAGGAAATCGTCGAATTCCTCAAGGATCCGCAGAAATTCCAGCGCCTCGGCGGCAAGATCCCGAAAGGCTGCCTGCTCGTCGGCCCGCCGGGCACCGGCAAGACGTTGCTCGCGCGCGCCATCGCCGGCGAGGCCAATGTGCCGTTCTTCACCATCTCGGGCTCGGATTTCGTTGAGATGTTCGTCGGCGTCGGCGCGTCCCGGGTGCGTGACATGTTCGAGCAGGGCAAGAAGAACGCCCCCTGCATCATCTTCATCGACGAAATCGACGCGGTCGGCCGCCATCGCGGCGCCGGGCTCGGCGGCGGCAATGACGAGCGTGAGCAGACGCTGAACCAGCTTCTGGTCGAGATGGACGGGTTCGAGTCGAACGAGGGCGTGATCCTGATCGCCGCGACCAACCGCCCCGATGTCCTCGACCCGGCGCTGCTCCGCCCCGGGCGCTTCGACCGCCAGGTGGTGGTGCCGAACCCGGACGTGAACGGGCGCGAGAAAATCCTTCGCGTCCACATGCGCAAGGTTCCGCTGGCGAGCGACGTCGATCCCCGCGTCATCGCGCGTGGCACGCCGGGTTTCTCGGGCGCCGATCTCGCCAATCTGGTCAACGAGGCGGCATTGCTCGCCGCGCGCAATGGCCGGCGCATCGTCTCGATGACGGAGTTCGAGAACGCCAAGGACAAGGTGATGATGGGCGCCGAGCGGCGCAGCCTGGTGATGAGCGACGACGAGAAGCGCATGACCGCCTACCATGAGGGCGGCCACGCCCTCTGCGCGCTGCATCAGCCGGAATGCGATCCCGTCCACAAGGCGACGATCATCCCGCGCGGCCGTGCCCTTGGCCTCGTCATGAGCCTGCCCGAGGGTGATCGCTACTCCAAGAGCCGCTCGAAACTGCTCGCCGAACTCACCATGGCGATGGGCGGGCGTGCCGCCGAAGAGATCATCTTCGGCCCCGACAACGTCTCCAACGGCGCCGCCGGCGATATCAAGATGGCGACCAGCCAGACGCGGCGCATGGTCACCGAATGGGGCATGAGCGATGCCCTCGGCATGATCGCCTATGGCGACAACAGCCAGGAAGTGTTTCTCGGCTATTCGATGACGCAGCAGAAGAACATTTCCGAGGCAACGGCGCGCGCGATCGACGCCGAGATCAAGCGCATCATCGACAATGCCTATGCCAGCGCCAAAAAAATCCTCACCGATCATATCGATGAATTGCACCGCCTGGCGCAGGGACTGCTCGAATACGAGACCCTCTCCGGCGATGAGATCCGGACCGTGCTGCGCGGCGAGAAAGTGATCCGCAAGCTCGCCGACGAGGCGGCGGGGGATGGCCGCCGCGCCTCGGTGCCGACGACGGTACGCCCGGTGCCGCCGGCAACGCCGCCCGGCGGCCTCGGCCCGGCGCCGCTGCCCGGCTGACCCGGCGCTGCTGACCTGGCGCTCCGGCGTGCGGTTGATCGAACCTCTCGGCCTGCTCGATGGCGAGGCAGCGGTGGACGCGATCGGGCAGGGCTTGGCGCTGCCGCTCGCCGGCGGCCGGCTCGCCTTCACCCTCGCCCGGCTGATTGACGAAACCGGGGCACGCCTCGTCCCGGTCGCCGCCATTCCGGACGATTTCGCGCCGACGCGGGCGCGCCTGACGGCAAAGCCGCCGCCCTGGGCCGGCCTGCCCGCCGACCGGCCGGCGGTGATGGGGATCCTCAACGTCACCCCCGATAGTTTCAGCGATGGCGGGCGGCATTTCGATCCCCTGGCGGCGATCGCGGCCGGGCAGGCGATGGCCGAGGCCGGCGCCGCGATCATCGATGTCGGCGGCGAAAGCACCCGCCCCGGCGCCGAGGCGGTCGCGCCGGAGGAGGAGCAGCGCCGCATCGTCCCGGTCATCCGCGCCCTGGCGGCGCGCGGGATCCTGGTCTCGGCCGATACCCGCAACGCCGCTACCATGGCGGCGGCGCTGGCGGCGGGGGCGGCGATCATCAACGACGTCTCCGGCCTCACCCATGACCCCGATGCCCTCGCGTTGATCGCGCGGCGGGATTGCGCGGTGGTCATGATGCATATGCGTGGCACGCCGGCGACGATGAAATCTCTTGCCACCTACGGCGATGTCACGCGCGAGGTGCTCGCCGAACTCGGCGCGCATCTGCAAGCCGCGCACGCGGCCGGAATCGCGCCAGGGCGGATCGCACTCGACCCCGGCTTCGGTTTCGCCAAGGAAGGGACGCAGAATCTCGACCTCATGCGCCGCCTCGCCCTTTTCGCCAATTTCGGCTATCCGCTGCTGATCGGCGTCTCGCGCAAGCGTCTGGTCGGGATGGCGTCGGGCGAGGTCGCGGCGGCGCGGCGGGCGCCGGGCTCGATCGCCGCCGGGCTCTACGCCCTCGGTCACGGCGCGCTCATTCTTCGCGTGCATGATGTCGCCGAGACCGTCCAGGCGGTGCGGGTCTGGGATAGTCTTTCCGATAGCGGAAAGATGTCGTAGACTCCCCACCCGAGACCCAGTGCAAACAGGAGTTGCGTTGATGAACAAGATCCGGCGCCTGTTCGGCACCGACGGCATAAGGGGCACCGCCAATGTCGCGCCGATGACGGCGGAAATCGCCCTTCGCCTCGGCCAAGCGGCGGGGGTGTTGTTCACCCGCGGCGAGCATCGCCACCGCGTCGTCATCGGCAAGGACACGCGGCTTTCCGGCTATCTGATCGAGCCCGCGCTCACCGCCGGCTTCATCGGTGCCGGGATGGACGTGGTCCTGGTCGGGCCGTTGCCGACGCCGGCGATCGCCATGTTGACACGCAGTCTGCGCGCCGATCTCGGGGTGATGATCTCGGCCTCCCACAATCCCTATCAGGATAACGGCATCAAGCTCTTCGATCCCGACGGCTACAAGCTTTCGGACGCGACCGAGATGGAGATCGAGGCCTTAATGGCGCGCGATCTCTCGGCCCGCATGGCGGCGCCCGATCATCTCGGCCGGGCGGCGCGGCTGGAAGACGCTTCCGGACGCTACATCGAGGCCGCGAAAGCGAGTTTTCCGCGCGGGCTGAGACTGGACGGGCTCAAGATCGTGCTCGATTGCGCCCACGGCGCCGCCTATCGCGTGGCGCCGACCGTGCTTTGGGAACTCGGCGCGCAGGTGGTGCCGCTCGGCGTCGCCCCCAACGGCTTCAACATCAATCAGGGCTGCGGCTCGACCGATCCGGCTCTGCTCTGCGCGCGGGTGCGCGAGGAGGGTGCCGATCTCGGCATCGCCCTCGATGGCGACGCCGATCGCCTGGTGCTCGCCGACGAAGGCGGGCGGCTGATCGATGGTGACCAGATTCTGGCGCTGATCGCGCGGCGCTGGCGCGACGCCGGGCAGATCGCCGGCGGCGGCATCGTCGCGACGGTGATGTCCAATCTCGGGCTCGAGCGGTTTCTCGTCGGGCTCGGGCTTGCGCTGCACCGCACCCAGGTCGGAGACCGCTATGTCGCCGAGCGGATGCGGGCCGGCGGGATGAATATCGGCGGCGAGCAATCCGGGCATCTCATCCTCTCGGATTTCGCGACCACTGGCGACGGGCTGATCGCGGCCCTTCAGGTGCTCGCGGTGCTGGTCGCCGCCGGGCAGCCGGCGAGCGCGGTGTGCAACGTCTTCACGCCGCTGCCGCAGCGGCTGGAGAGCATCCGCTTCAGCGGCCCCTCCCCGCTCGATGAGCGGGGGGTGCAAAAGGCGATGGCCGAGGCGGAGGCGGCGCTGGCGGGCAGCGGCCGGCTGCTCATTCGCCCGAGCGGCACCGAGCCGGTTCTGCGCATCATGGCCGAAGCCGAGGATGAGGCGCTGGTGCAGCGCGTCGTCGGCGAGCTTGCGGCGGTGATCGCCGCGGCCGCCGCGGTTTCGCGCGCGGGCTGAGCGGCATGAGCGCGGGACGGCCGGCGATCGGCCGGGTTCTGGTCATCGCCGGCTCCGATTCCGGCGGCGGGGCCGGCATTCAGGCCGATATCAAGACGCTGACCGCGCTCGGCGCCTATGCCGCGACGGCGATCACTGCGCTCACCATTCAGGACACCGAGCGGGTCCATGAGATTTTCCCCCTGCCGGCGGATTTTCTTGCCCGCCAGATCGCCGTCGCGCTCGACGATCCGGGCGCGGATGCGATCAAGATCGGCATGCTCGGGGGTGTTGCCGCCATTGATGCGGTGGCCGATGCGCTGGCGGCGGCGGGGCGGGAATTGCCGGTGGTGATCGACCCGGTGATGCTGGCCAAGGGCGGGGAGACGCTGTTGGCGGCCGATGGGATGGCGCTTTTCAAACGCCGCTTGCTGCCGTTTGCAACCCTCCTCACCCCGAATATCCCGGAGGCCGAGGCGCTGGCCGGGATGCGCATCCAGGATCGCGCCGCGATGCATGACGCGGCGGCGGCGCTGCTCACCCTCGGTGTGCCGGCGGTATTGCTCAAGGGCGGGCATCTCCCCGGCGAGACGGTCATCGATCTGCTCGCGACCTTCGACGGGGTCGAGGAGTTCGAGGCATCCCGCCATCCGACCCGCCATACCCACGGCACCGGCTGCACGCTCGCCAGCGCCGTTGCCGCCGGGCTCGCCGCCGGCTGGACGCTGCGCGCCGCGGTTTCCCGGGCCCATGCCTATGTCCAGGCCGCGATCGCCGCCGCACCCGGCATCGGCCGCGGCCACGGCCCGCTCGGCCACACGGTGACGGTGGCACAACGCTGGACCGCGGCCTGAAACCAAAGCGCTCCTGATTGCTGGGCGCGACCGGCGGGTCAGGCGCGGCGGCGGCGCAACACCGCCAGTCCGAGGAGCGGCGCGGCGAGGAGGGCAAAGCTCGCAGGCTCGGGCAGGTTGCCGGGCGGCGGGTTTTGCTGGCCGTTGATGCTAAACGCCGGGTTCGAGATCGGCGGGTCGTTGTTGACGTTGGCGCTGGCGTTCGAGATCGTATAATTTCCGGGATCGAACTGATAAAGCGTCCCGCTGGCGTCGGGTGTTGCGGTGAAGAGTGCGCTTGCGCTGTTCACGGTGAAAGTGACCGAAGTTGGATAGGTTCCGATATACCCCATGATCTGTAGCGCATCAGGTGTGCTGCCCTGGACGACGATATCGCCGCCGCTGAAGGCCTGGGTGCTGCCATTGGCGGTGTAGGTGCCGGTATTGGCGGCGATCAGATAGACTTGGTCGAGAGTATAGCCGGAGTTAGGGGTCTGGCTTTGCGAAGGGGCGGTGAGGGTCAGGGTGAACGCGCCGGGGCTGAACGGTGTCGTAACAAGGGGGCTACTGACAAAGCTCCCGGTGAGCGTAAAGGTATCGATGCTAGAGACCGCGTCAGCCCAGGCGTGAGGCGCGGCAAGGGCGAAGCTGGCGAAGGCGGCGGCGAGGGCGAGGCGGCGCATGCAATGTCTCCTTCGGGTTGAACGCGGGTTGACAGGATACCAACAGGGGGGATCAGGCGGCGGCGCGTTATGGCTCACCAAAATCATTAATTAATCGTAAATTGTATCATTCGTCTTCGTCAATGGTTTTTTCGTATCATTACTGGCGTCACTCTGCGGCGGCCGCCGCCGCCCGGCCGCGGCCACGGCCCGCTCGGCCACACGGTAACGGTTGCGCGGCAGCGTGATCGCGCCCGGGCGATTTCTTCGCCGCGGATGCCGGGAGCGGGTTGGCGATTGCAAAGCCAATCAAATTCCGCGTAGCCTGCTCACGCGATGGCCGGAAAGGCCGGTCTTCGGGGAAATGTCGGCCAGAGACACAGAAGAAACATGCGGGACCGGAACGATGGGCCCTCCTATGGGCGGCGTGTGACGGCAGCGGTCTGGTTCCGACCGAGCCAGCAAAACATCGTCTTCGCCCTGTTTGCCGTCCTGTTCGTGCTTTTCTCCCTCTTTCTGCACGGGTTTCTGACCACCGATAACATGCTGACGCTGCTCCAGAACGTCGCGGTGCTCGGCATTCTTGGGCTCGGCATGGCGGTGGTGGTGATCGGCCGCGGCATCGACATATCGCTGGTCGCGTCTCTCGCAGTGCCGCCGGGGCTGGTTTTGCAGATGGTGCAGAATGGCCATTCCCTGCCCTACGCGCTGCTCACCGCCTTCGCCCTCAGCCTCGCCTTCGGTCTCGTGAACGGCTGGCTGATCGCCTACGCCGAAGTGCCGTCGCTGTTCGCGACGCTGGCGACCGGGCTGTTCCTCGCCGGGCTGGGCCAGGTTGCGCTGTTCAAGCTCGACGTCGTGCAGTGGAGCCCGGGTATGAACGCCCTCACCGTGATCGGCCAAGGCACGATCGCCGGCCTCCCGGTGCCGATCCTCATGTTCGGCCTCACCGCCATCGCCGTCATGCTGTTCCTACGGTTGACGCGGATCGGCACGTATATCTACGCGATCGGGGATAATCCCAATGCCGCGCGCATCACCGGCATCCCGACCCGCCCGGCGATCGTCCTACAATACGTGCTCGCGGCCCTGGTCGGTGCCTTCGCGGGTCTGGTCTTGGCCGCCTCGGTCAACAGCATGCCGACGCGCATCTACAATTCGACCCTGATCTATGACGTCATTCTGGTGGTCGTGCTGGGCGGCATCGGTCTTTCCGGCGGGCGCGGCGGTGTTCTCAACGTCGTCATCGGCACGCTGCTGATCGGCACCATGCTGAATGCGATGACCATCATGGACGTGTCTTATTCCGGCCAGAATTTGATCAAGGGGTTGGTGCTGCTGGTTGCGATCCTGGCCGATTCCTTCGTCAATCCCCGCAACGAGGAAACGGCGCAGCAAGGCGACATCTGACGCCGGGGGAGTTTTCGTCGCCGAAGCAAGGGAGGCTGTGATGGCTGGTTTGATGCGATGGACGATACCGGTGTTCGCCGGTTTTGGCATGCTGGCGCTGATGGCGGCAACGCCGGCGCGCGCGCAACAGGGTCTGGATGAGCCCTTTCAGGCGCAGTTCAACAAAGCGCTCGAGGGCAAGGTCGTCGCCTACGTCCCGGTCGCGATGAATTTCGACCTCACCGAGGGCTGGTACGCCGGCGTAAAACACGAACTCGCGCCGTACGGCGTCAAGGTCGAGGTGCGCGACCCCAATTGGAGCACCAATGCCGGCGCGCAGGCCGTCACCACGCTGCTCTCGGAGAAGCCGGCGGTGATCATCGTCCATAATCCCGATGTGCAGACCTACGCGAAATTGCTGCAGCGCGCCGAGAAGGAAGGCATCTACATCATCCAGATCAACATGGGTTCGGCCTATCGCAGCACGGTCTTCGTCGGCGCCAACTGGACCGAAATCGGCGAGCGGGATACCACGGCGGTCGTCGATGCGTGCAAGGGCAAGTCCAACAAGATCGCCATCATCCAGGGCGCTCTCTCGGCGGCGGCCAGCGCCTATACGCTGAAGGGCGTCGAGAATGTGCTCGCGAAGCACCCTGAAATCCAGGTCGTCTCCAGCCAGGCCGCCGATTGGGATGCAGCGAAGGCCAAGGCGATCACGCAGACCGTGCTGAAGCAGCATCCCGATATCTGCGGCATCGTCGGGTTCTGGGACGGCATGGATATCGGCACCGCGGCGGCGGTGAAGGAAGGCGGGCTTACCGGCAAAGTGTTCGTCGCGACTTCCGGCGGCGGCGAGACACGCGGCGCCTGCGATCAGGTGAAGGCGGGCGCGTTCGATCTCGATGTCAGCTACGATGTGCCGACCCAGGCGGCCGACATGGCGGCGATGATCAAGTGGCTGCTCGCATCGGGCATGAAGGCGGGCGAGACGAAAAGCTCCATCTACACAACGCTCATCCCGATCACGAAGGCGAACGCGGACGCGCCGGGCACCTGCTGGAGTCTCGCCGCCATGCAGAACAAGCCCTAGACGGTGCCTTCGGCACCGCCATTCCAGGAAAACGGAAGGGGGGTTTTTGCTTCGTTTCCTTCGGACAAGGAAGCGCCCTCCTTCTTTCCGGAAAATTACCACGCCGATTTGATCCGACCATGCTCTGACGCCCATCTTCGGCGGCACCGCCCACGCGATCGGTGCCGAACCTGCCTGCCACTCTCCGCGACGCCGCGACGGGAAACGCCATGAACGAACGACTGGTCAGCCTCCGCTACCGGTATTGGCCCGATCACCTGGTGGGCGAAATCCTGTCGAAACGATGGACCGAAACCGCGATTCCCGCCATCGTCCTGGTGATCGTGGCCGCCGCGTTCAGCGAGGCGATCCCGGGCTTTCTCTCCGCCGCGGGTCTCGCCGATACCGCCCGGCAGGCCTGCGAGATCGGGTTTTGCGTGTTCGGCATGTCGCTGGTGATCATCGTCGGCGGCATCGATCTTTCGATTGGTTCGATATTCGCGCTGACCGATTTCTGCGCGCTGTTCTGCCTCGACGTGCTCGGCTGGCCGGTCTGGGCGGTGATCCCGGCCACACTGCTCGCGGGCGCGTTGCTCGGCGCGGTCAATGGCATTCTCATCGGTTATTTTCGGCTCCGCGCCTTCATCACCACGCTGATCACGCTCATCGTCTATCGTGCCGCCTATGACTTGTTGATTTTTGGCCATTCGAACCAGATCGCCGCCGCTTTTCCGGACATCCCGATCTGGAATTTCATCGGCGGCGGCACAATTTTCGGCGTTCCGAGCATCGTTCTTGTCTACGCCGCGATCGCAATTTTCGGCCATGTCTTCCTGACCCGGCTCCGCCCCGGCTGGCATGTCGTCGCGATCGGCGGGTCACGCCGTTCGGCGTTCAACTCCGGCATCCCGGTTCGCCGCACCATCGCGCAATGCTATGTCGCGAGCGGCTTCCTCACGGCGCTGGGCGCGCTGTTTTTCGCCGCGCGCCTCGGCACGGTGGGTGGCGATATTGGTGTCGGGCTGGAAGTGACCGTCCTCACCGCGGCGATTCTCGGCGGCATCAGCCTCGGCGGCGGCAAGGGGTCGGTCGCCAAAGCCCTGATCGGCACGCTGATCGTGCTGCTGATCACCAATGGCCTGACGACGCTCTCCGCCCCTGGCGGCGTCAACCGCATGGTGCTGGCATCCATTCTGCTGATCGCGGCGATGATCGACATCCGCTGGGTGAAGAACCGCAACCGTATCATCAGCAAGGTCTATGTCAGCCCGACCTATCACGCGATGCCGCCGATCCCCGCGACCGATCCCGACAGCGGCACACCCTTCGCGCTGAACGACCGGCTGCGCGACGTGACCGAGATCGGCGTCGGCCGCATCGAGGCCCCCGAAGACATCATCCTCGACGGCGACGACAATCTTTACGCCGGCTCGCGCCATGGCGACATCATTCGTTTCTTCCCACCGGATTATGAGCGCATGGAGGTGTACGCACATATCGGCGGCCAGCCCCTCGGCATGGCGTTCGACCGCAACCGCTCGCTTTATGTCTGCGTCGGCGGCATGGGTCTCTATCGTATCACCCGCAACCGCAAGGTCGAGAAGGCGACCGACGAGACCAATCGCAGCCTGCGCTCGGTGAACGATGACAGCCGTCTGCGGCTCGCCGATGATCTCGACATCGCCGATGACGGGCGGATATTCTTCTCGGAGGCGACGGTGCGCTATGAGATGCATGAATGGCCGGTGGACGGGCTGGAGGCGCGCGGAAACGGGCGCATCATCTGCTATGACCCGAACACGGAGACGACGCGCACCGTTCTTCGCAACCTGAAATTCCCGAATGGGGTCTGCATCACAAGCGACCGGCAATCGATTCTGTTCGCGGAAACCTGGGGCTGCACCGTCAAGCGTTATTGGTTCGCCGGGCCGAAAATCGGCCGGGTGGAAACCGTGCTCGACAACCTCCCCGGCTACCCGGACAACATCAACCTCGCCTCCGACGGCAATTACTGGCTCGCTCTCGTCGGCATGCGCTGTCCGGCGCTCGATCTCGCGTGGCGCATGCCCGGCTTTCGCCGCCGCATGGCGAAACGTTTGCCGGTCGATGAATGGCTGTTCCCCAACATCAATACCGGCTGCGTCGTCAAGTTCGACGAGCAGGGGCGCATCCTCGAATCGCTTTGGGATCTCGGCGGCGTCAACCATCCGATGATCACCTCGATGCGCGAGCATCGTGGTCATCTCTATCTCGGCGGCATCCTGAACAATCGCATCGGCCGCTACCGGCTGGCGCATGCTGATCCCGATTTCGTCCACTATGACCGGCGCTGGGGGATCACGGCATGATCACCCGCCTGCGGCACCTGACCGATCGCCTGTTCGGCCGCGGCGAAGCGGCGAGCACCATCCCACCCTTCGATGGTCCGCTGAAACCTAATCAGGTGCTGGAAACCGCGCCGGTTCTTCTTGCGCTCGACAACGCGGAGGATCTCGCAACCGACGGGTCGCATGTCTATGTCGCGGCAGGCGAGAGCGTGCTCCGCCTCGATCACGATCAGCCGACCGAGATCGCCCGGCTCGGCGGCGCGGTGACGGCGCTCTGCTGCCTTGCCGGCGGCGCGCTCGCGGTTGCGGTCGATGGGCGAGAGGTGCGGATCGTCGGCGGTGCGCATGACGGCAGACATTGGACCCGCGCCGCTAACCGCCCGTTCACCGCCGTCAATGCGCTCGCGCCCAGCGCTGATGGGCACGGCCTGCTCCTGACCGATGGCTCGCGCGAGCATCCTTGCGCGCGTTGGTGCCACGACCTGATGTCCGGTGGGCACAGTGGGCGCGCCGTGCAACTCGACCTGCACGCGGAGGACACGCGCGAGATCGCCAATGGCCTGGCCTATGCGTTCGGAATCTGCGCCGCCGGCACCGCGACCTGGATCAGCGAAAGCTGGGCGCATCGCGTCATCGCCTGCGGTGACGGCGATGGCCAGACTCTGCTTGAGAGTTTGCCGGTCTATCCCTCGCGCCTGACGCCAGCGGCCGGCGGCGGCTTCTGGCTCACCGCCTTCATCGCGCGCACGCAACTCGTCGAATTCGTCCTGCACGAACCCGCCTATCGCCGGCGCATGATGCGCGAGATCGAGCCGCGTTTCTGGATCGCGCCGAAGCTCGGCTCTAGTCACACCTTTCTCGAGCCGATGCAGGGCGCCCATATCAAGACCATGGGAATCCTGAAACCCTGGGCCCCGCCACGCTCTTACGGCCTCGTTATACGGCTGGCGGCGGACGGACTGGCGGCCTATTCGCTGCACAGCCGCGCCGACGGGACGCATCATGGCGTCGTTGCCGCGGTCGAATGCCGGGGGAGCCTCTACGTTCTTGCCAAAGGCTGCGGAAAAATTCTATGTCTGCCGGTGGCCGCGTTGGAACAGGAGTTCATGGCATGAGTGGGCCGATCCTCGAATTGCTGCGGGCAACCAAGCGATATGGCGGCGTCCCGGCCATCGAGGAAGTCGATTTTTCCTTGAACCCAGCAGAGATCCATGCCCTGGTCGGCGAAAACGGGGCCGGCAAATCGACGCTGACCAAGGTGATGGCCGGGGTCGTCACCCTCACCTCCGGCCAGATGCTGGTCGCCGGCCGCGAGGTCACGCCGCGCACGCCGCTCGAGGCGCGCCATCTCGGCATCGCGATGGTGTTTCAGGAGAACAGCCTGGTGCCGACCATGACGGTTGCGCAGAATCTCTTTCTCGGACGAGAAAAATTCTACAACCGCCAACGCGGGATCTATATCGCCGCACAGCAATTCTTGCAGTCACTGAATTTTGATGTGGCACCGACCACCACGGTCAGCCTGCTCGGCGCCGCCAAGAAACAGATGGTGGAGATTGCTCGGGCGGTTCTGCACAACGCCAAAATCATCATCTTCGATGAACCGACGGCGTCGCTCACGCCGGAGGAGAAAAAATATTTCTTCGATTTGGTGTTCGAACTCAAGCGGCGCGAGGTTTCGGTCATTTTCATCTCGCATGCGCTCGAGGAAGCGCTGCAGATTTCCGATCGTATCACGGTTCTTCGCGATGGTCGGCACGTGGTGACGGATGACACACGCACCTTCGACCGCGCACGCATCGTTCAGGCGATGGTCGGGCGCGATCTGTCGCAAACGCTCTATGGCGCGCGCAAGCAGAGCACCCGCCGGAGCGGGCGGCGGGTGCTCTCGGTGCAGAATTTGCGTATGGTGCCGATGGTCAAGAACACTTCGCTTTCTGTTTTCGCAGGCCAGATCACGGGTGTTTTCGGGCTGGTCGGCGCCGGGCGCACCGAGACGTTCAAGGTCGTCTCGGGTGTTCTGAAACGCGACCTGTTCCATGGCGGCGAGGTTATGCTGCATGGCCGGCGGGTGCGTTACCGCACGCCGGCGCCGGCGATGCGTGACGGCATCGTCTATGTCACCGAGGACCGCAAGGTCGAGGGGTTTTTCGAGACGATGTCGATCGCACGAAATATCTATGTCGGCTGGCTGGCACGGCTCGGCCGGGGGCGGATGCGGGTATCGCCGCGCGAGGCGGAGATCGTCGGCGAGACCTGGATCAAGCGATTGAACGTGCGCGCGATCAGCCGGGATGTGAAGGTCGTCGAACTCTCGGGTGGCAACCAGCAGAAGGTGGTGATCGCGAAATCGCTCGTTCAGGAGCCGGATCTGATCATTTTCGACGAGCCCACCCGCGGGGTCGATGTCGGCGCCATCGCCGAGATCCATCAACTGATCAATCGTCTCGCCGAGGAGGGCCGGGCGGTCGTGGTGATCTCCTCCTATCTGCCGGAAATCATGGCGCTCTCGGACCGTATCCTGGTCGCCCGTCAGGGCAAGATCGTCGAGGAATTCTCGGCGCTGGAAGCCACCGAGGAGAAGATCATGTATGCCGCGATCCATTGAGGGCGCGGATGAAGGCAGGAAAGCTACGCCCACCCATGGGCCAGGGAAAATAGCGAATGTCGCCTGATGATCGTGCCAGGGTGATTTACCGCGGGACACCCGAATCGGCGGCCATGTTGGCAAACGTCAAGCGCGCGATGGCGATCACCGCCAGGCTCAACCGTTTGACGTTCAACGAAGCCGATGAAATTCGTGCCCTGTTCAGCGAACTCATCCGCAAGACGGTGGATGACGGGTTTTTGCTGATCCCGCCATTTTATGCCGCCGGCGGGGATGACCGCCGGAACATCCCCTCGGGGGCATGCGTGGGAATCGCCGCCGGCCTCATCGAAGGAGCGGCGCACCCTCTTGCCAAATCCCACCGCTTGCCGGCATGGTCGAATTCATGCGCCTGTAGCTCAACTGGTTAGAGCGGGCCGCTCATAACGGCTTGGTTGCGGGTTCAAGTCCTGCCGGGCGCAGATCGGGCCGGGCGCAGATCGGGCAGGGCCGTTGCCCCGCCACCCGGAGCCCCCTAAAACCCCCCCTTCCCTGCCGGAGCCCGATGATGGCGAGTTATCAATACGTCTATGTGATGAAAGACCTCACCAAAGCCTATCCAGGCGGGCGTGAGGTGTTCAAAGGCATTACCCTCTCCTTCCTGCCGGGGGTGAAGATCGGTGTGCTCGGCGTCAACGGTGCCGGCAAATCGACGCTCCTCCGCATCATGGCGGGGCTCGAGACCGAGTTCGGTGGCGAGGCCTGGGCTGCGGACGGCGTGCGCATCGGCTACCTCGCCCAGGAGCCGAAGCTCGATCCCGACAAGACGGTGGGCGAAAACGTCGAGGAGGCGTTTTCCGCCCTCAAGGCCGCGCTCGCCCGCTTCAACGACATCTCCAATGCCTTCGCCGAGCCGATGGATGACGCGCGCATGGAGGCGCTACTCGCCGAGCAGGCCGAGTTGCAGGGCGTGATCGATGCCGGCGAGGGCTGGGATCTCGACCGCCGGGTCGAAATCGCGCTCGATGCGCTGCGCTGCCCGCCGGCGGATGCCCTCGTCGGCCCGCTATCCGGCGGCGAGAAGCGCCGGGTCGCCCTCTGCCGGCTCCTGCTCGAAAAACCCGATCTCCTGCTGCTCGACGAGCCGACCAACCATCTCGACGCCGAAAGCGTCGCCTGGCTCGAACACACGCTCCGCGATTATGCCGGCACGGCGATCATCGTCACCCATGACCGCTATTTCCTGGACAACGTCACCAATTGGATTCTCGAAATCGAGCGCGGCCGCGGCTATCCCTTCGAGGGCAATTACTCCTCGTGGCTGGCGCAAAAGCGCAAGCGTCTCGCCCAGGAGGAGAAGGAGGAAAGCGCCCGCCAACGGGCCCTCGCCGCCGAGGAGGAATGGATCGGCGCGAGCGCCCGCGCGCGCCAGGCCAAGAATCGCGCCCGCATCGCCCGCTATGAGGACATGCTGGCGAAATCGCAGGAACTCGCCGGCGACGTCGCCGAGATCGTCATCCCGCCAGGCCCGCGGCTCGGCGGCACGGTGATCGAGGCGGAAAATCTCCGCAAGGGCTATGGCAACCAAGAGTTGATCGAGGGGTTGAGCTTCAAGCTGCCGCCGGGCGGCATCGTCGGCGTGATCGGCCCCAACGGCGCCGGCAAGACGACCCTGTTTCGCATGATCACCGGCCAGGAGACGCCCGATTCCGGCAGTTTGCGCGTCGGCGAGACGGTCAAGCTCGGCTATGTCGATCAAAGCCGCGACAGCCTGGACGCGAACAAGACGGTCTGGGAGGAAATCAGCGGCGGCACCGATGTGATTTATCTCGGCAAGCGCGCGGTCGCCTCACGCGCCTATGTCGGCGCGTTCAACTTCAAGGGCGCCGATCAGCAGAAGAAGGTCGGCGTGCTCTCGGGTGGCGAGCGCAACCGGGTCCATCTCGCCAAGATGTTGAAAACCGAGGCCAATGTCATCCTGCTCGATGAACCGACCAACGATCTCGACGTCGATACGCTGCGCGCGCTGGAGGAGGCGCTGGCGGAATTTCCCGGCTGCGCAGTGATCATCAGCCATGATCGCTGGTTCCTCGATCGGCTCGCGACCCATATCCTCGCCTTCGAGGGTGACAGCCATGTCGAATGGTTCGAAGGCAATTTCGCCGCCTATGAGGAAGACAAGCGCGCCCGCCTCGGCGCGGAGGCGACCGAACCGCATCGCATCAAATACCGCCCGCTCACCCGCTGAGCGCGGCGGCGGGCGGCGGCCCGGCGGCGGATGAGCGACCGCCCGATCCTCGGCCGGCTCACACTCGGCACCGGCCGCCTGGTGCTGCGCCCGGTCTCCGGGGCGGATTTGCCGGCGCTGATCGCGCTCAAGGCCGATCCCCGGGTGTTCGCGGTGATGCTCGGCGGCGTCCGCCTGCCACAGCAGACGATGGCCGAACTCGCCGAGGATATCGCTTTCTGGGCGCGCGCAGGGGTGGGCATGTGGTCGGCGCGGCGGCGGGCGGATGGCCGCTTCGTCGGCATCGCCGGGATCATGGCGCGGCCCGACGGACTCGGCCCGGCGCTCCGCTTCGCGCTGTGGCCGGAAGCACGCGGCCAGGGCCTGGCGCGCGAGGCGGCGGGGGCGGCGCTGCGTTTCGCCCATGAGGAGGCGGGCCTCCCCCGGATCGTCGCCGTGGCGCGCGCCGATAATATCGCCTCACGCCTGGTGCTCGGCGGGATCGGCATGCGCGAGACCGGCGCGTTCACCCGCGACGGCTACGAGATGCTGATTTATCGGAGCGAGCGCGCGCCGGCCTGATTCTCAGAGAAGGCTGCTAACCTTCGGACGCCTTCGTCAGGGTGCGCCGCATGGCATCGATCAGCGCCTGGACGTTGTCACCGTTATGCTGGAGGAAGCCCGCGTAATCGCTGCGCTGGGTGAGGCGGAGGCTGGTGCCTTCGACCACCAGATCCTCGATCTTCTGGCCGCCATCGACGCTCGCGATCACCCATTGCACGTCCGCCTGCGGGTTGTTGGGGCGGAAGATCGTGGTGTCGACCCAGACCGTATCATCATGCGGAGAGACACGCCCCAGCGTGTAGCGCACCCCTTTGTATTCGCCGAGATGGCCCGAAATGCTGGTCACCAGAACCTGATGGAACAAGGCGAGATAATCCTGCCGCTGCTGCGGCGTCGCGAGGCGCCAGAAACGGCCGAGGCAGAAGCGACCGATACCGTCGACATCGACGAAACGGTCGATGATCTGGCGGATCTGGGCGCGTTTGTCGGCCATCGCGCCAGGGCCGTTGATGACGCCGATGAGCTGATCCCCCACCTGGCGCACGAAGCCGGCAGGATCGGCGGCCTGCGCCCGCTGCCGCCACAGCAGCGCCGGCGCGAACCCGATGATGGGAAAAATCTGACGTCTTTTCAATATCATATCTCTCTTCCTCGAAAAAACCGGCGCCGCCGCGCGGCAAGCGTCCGATTATTCGGCTTGCGTCGCCGGCGCCGGGAACCAGGCCGGCACGGTGGCGCGATGATCGTTACGGATCGCCTCGATCTGGCTTTCACGACGCTGGCGATAGAGGCTCCTGATGGTGGCGTAGGGGTCGAGCGCGGTTTTCTGCACCTGATCGAGCGAATCCAGCACGCGCGAGCGCACATCGACGGCGTTGAGGCCGTAATAGGCCCATTCCAGGGCGTAGACCGTGGTGCCGTTGACCATCCAGGTGAACGGCCAATCCGCGATATCGACGCCGAACCCGGCGAGATCGCGCGGGTTGGACGGGCCGAGAATCGGGATGAACAGATACGGCCCCGGCGGCACGCCGTAAAGCCCGAGGGTCATGCCGAAATCGGCATCGTGATTGGGATAGCCCCAGTGCTTGGCGACATCGAAAAATCCGCCAATCCCCAGCGTCGAATTGATCAGGAAACGCATCAAGGTATCGCCGGCGCGCCGGGGCTCGGCCTCGACGACGTCGTTGAAGAACACCGTCGGGTCGTTGAGGTTGACGAGCATGTTGTGGACACTCTCGCGCGCCCCATCGGGGAGGACATAGCGATAGGCCTCCGCCGCCGGCTTCAGCGTCACCGCGTCGAGCTGGTCGTTGACCTTGTAGAAAAACCGGTTGGTCGGCTCCAGCGGGTCGTTGGTCTGCCGGTAATCGGCGAGCGCCTCCTTGTCGTCGGCCGGCGGGCGCGGGGCGCAGGCGGCGAGGAGCGCGGCGAGAAGCGGCAGGGCAAGCAGCAGCGCAACGGGAGAAAGCCAGCGGCTCATGCGGGGATCCTTGTCGTGGGGCCGGGGGCCAGTCCAGAAAGCCCGGCACCGGCGCGCGGGCGCCAAGCTGTTCGGGGTCAAATAGGGTCGCGCGGCCCCGGCGTAAAGCTTTACCGCGGCGCGCGCTTGCGGGAGCGGCCGATTTGGTGAACAAAACCAGCGCATTTCCCGCGCTTTCGAGGAGTTCATTCCATGTCCGCCGCCGCCAAGCCGCCGAACGGCGCCACCCCATCGCCGGCAACCCTGGAGCGCTGGCTGACCGGCCCACGCATCGCCGCCCTGCCGGCGCGCGATGCCGCGCAGCCGCCGCCGCTGCTCTCCTTCGAATTTTTCCCGCCCCGCAACGCCGCCCTCGAGGCGCAGCTCTGGCTCTGCATCCGGCGCCTCGAGCGGCTCGCGCCGCATTTCGTCTCGGTGACCTACGGCGCCGGCGGCACCACCCAGGCCCGCACCCATGCGACGGTCGCGCGCATCGTCAAGGAAACCAGCCTGGTCCCGGCGGCGCATCTCACCTGCATCGGCGCGAGCCGCGCCGAGATCGACGCCATCGCCCGGCAATATTGGGCGGCGGGGGTGCGCCATATCGTTGCGCTGCGCGGCGATCCGCCGCCGGGCGAGCCCTATCGGCCGCATCCGGAGGGCTATGCCTACGCCGCCGATCTCGTCGCCGGGCTCCGTCGCATCGCGCCGTTCGAGATTTCGGTCGCCGCCTATCCCGAGACCCATCCCCAGGCATCGAGCCCGGAGGCCGATCTCGACAATCTCAAACGCAAGCTCGATGCCGGCGCGACCCGCGCCATCACCCAGTATTTCTTCGAAACCGACACCTATCTCCGTTTTCTCGACCGGGCACTGGCCGCCGGCCTCACCGCGCCGATCGTCCCCGGCATCATGCCGGTCTCCAACTACGCCCAGGCGGCGCGGTTCAGCGCGCTCTGCGGGGCGAGCGTTCCGGCCTGGCTCGGCCATCTCTTCGCCGGCACCGAGGACGACCCCGAACTCCGCCGCATCGTCGGCGCGGTGATCGCCGCCGAGCAGGTGCGCCTCCTGCAGGCCAACGGCGTCGATGAATTCCATTTCTATACCCTGAACCGCCCCGACCTCACCTATGCCATCGCCCATATCCTCGGCGTCAGGCCGCGAGCGGACGCGCCATCAGCCGGCGATAAAGCGGGCGCAGTAGAAACGGGCTGAGATAGAGCGGGAACTGGCAGAGGGCGAAAAAAAGGCCGAGCCTGGGATCGGCCCCGACCGGCAGCACGGCGAGATAGAGCGCCATGTTGCGATTGCCCGAGACCAGGCCGACCGAGGCCGCGCCGGCTCGGCCGAGCGGAAAAAACGCCAGCGCCGTGATCAGATTGAGCCCGAAATCGGCAAGGAAAGCGGCGAGCGCCGCGGCGACCACCCAGAGCGGATCGGCGCCGAGCCGGGAAGCGAGCCCGTCCATCACGCCGAAACCATAGAGCACCAGCAGCCACACCACCCCGCCATCGACGGCGCCGCCGATCGCGCCGAGCCGCGCGGGGCCGATCACGCGGCGCAAGCCGAGCGCCACGAGCAGCGGCAGCCCGATGGTGAGCGCAAGCCGCAGCATGAACGCCACTGGCCCGATCGCGAGGTCGATTCCGGTCAGCGCGAAGACGATCGGCGGCGCGGTGAGCGGTACCAGGAACGTGGTGCCAAGCGTCATCAGCAGCGACAATTCCGGATCGAGCCCGACCAGGCGCGCGAAAGCCGGCGCCGAAAGCGCGCCGCAGCCGGTCGCGAACACCACCACACCGGCGGCAATGCCATGGTCGATCGGCAGCGCGCGCACCACCGCGAAGGCGATCAGCGGGCAGAGCAGCAGATGAAACCCGACGATGAGCGCAAGCCGCCCCGGCCGACGGAGATGGGCGAAAGCGGCGGGAATGTCGATCCTGAGCAGAACCAGCGTGGTCAGCGCCAGCACTTCCGGGAGAATCACCTGGCGCAGCGCGTGCGCGAGCGGCGGGATCAGCAGCCCGCCGAAAATGGCGATGGCGAGCAGCGACCGACCCTGCCGCGCCGAGGCTTCGAGCAGGATTTTGAGAAACCTCATGCCGCCCGCGCCGGCCGCCGGGATCGCGGGTTGGATGCCATCGTCATGCGTTCTATACCCCTTTGGTGAGCATTTTCCCGAAATCCTGCCCGGCCCTGACGCGGCGAAGCCTAGGAGACCCATGATGGCCGAGCATCTCGCGCGGCTGAACCCCGAGCAGCGCATGGCTGTCGAGACGCTGGATGGTCCGGTGCTGGTACTGGCGGGCGCCGGCACCGGCAAGACCCGGGTGCTGACCACCCGCTTCGCCCATATCCTGCTCACCGGGCGGGCGAGCCCGGGGCAGATCCTCGCCGTCACCTTCACCAACAAGGCGGCGCGCGAGATGCGCGAGCGGGTGGCGACGATTCTCGGCCGCCCGGTGGAGGGACTGTGGCTCGGCACGTTCCATGCCCTCGCCGCCCGCCTGCTGCGCCGCCATGCCGGGCTCGCCGGACTTGCCGCCAATTTCACCATCCTCGATACCGATGATCAGCTTCGTCTTCTCAAACAATTGATGGAGGCCGAGCGGATCGACGCCAAACGCTGGCCGCCGCTGCTCCTGATGCACCAGATCCAGCGCTGGAAGGATCGCGGCGAGGGGCCGGCGCGGGTGATGCCGGCGGCGGGCGGCGATCTCGCCGGCGGTCGCATGCTGGCGCTCTACGGCGCCTATCAGGCGCGGCTCAAGGCGCTGAATGCCGCTGATTTCGGCGATCTGCTTTTGCACGTGACCGACATCCTGCGCGAGAATCCTGAAGTTCTTGCCCAGTATCATCGGCAATTCCGCTATCTCCTGGTCGATGAATACCAGGACACCAATGTCGTGCAGTATCTCTGGCTCCGGCTTCTGGCACAGGCCGGGCGGAATATTTGTTGCGTCGGCGATGACGACCAAAGCATCTACTCCTGGCGCGGCGCCGAGGTCGAAAACATTCTCCGCTTCGAGAAGGATTTTCCCGGCGCCAAGGTCATTCGCCTGGAACGCAATTATCGCTCGACGGCGCCGATTCTCGCCGCCGCCAGTGCCCTCATCGCCCATAACGCCGGCCGTCTCGGCAAGACGCTGCGCCCCGGCAACGAGGACGGCGCGGCGGCCGGCGGGGGCAAGACGCGGGGCGCGGGCGAGAACGTGACCGTGCTCAGCCTGTGGGATTCGGAGGAGGAGGCGCGCGCCGTCGGCGAACGCATCGAGGCGTTGCAGCGATCCGGCGAGAGCCCGGCCGAGATGGCAATTCTGGTCCGCGCCGGGTTCCAGACCCGCGCTTTCGAGGAAAGGCTGATCACCCTCGGCATTCCCTATCGCGTCGTCGGCGGCCTCCGCTTTTATGAGCGCGCCGAAATCCGCGACGCCATCGCCTATGCAAGGCTTCTGGTCCAGCCCAGCGACGATCTGGCGTTCGAGCGCGTCATCAACGTGCCGCGCCGGGGGGTGGGGGCGGTCGCGCTCCGGGCGCTCTATGAGCGCGCGCGGGCGGAGGATGTTCCGCTCACCACCGCGGCTTCGGCGCTGCTCGAAGCGGGAGCGTTGCGCGGCCGCGCCGGCGAGGGGGTGCGCGGCCTGCTCGCCCATCTCGCCGAGTGGCGCGCGCGGCTGGCCGGCGAGGGACATGTCGCGACCTTGCGCGCCGTGCTCGACGAGAGCGGCTATACCGACATGCTGCGGGCGGACAAATCCCCCGAGGCGCCGGGGCGGCTCGAGAATTTGAAGGAATTCATCCGCGCCCTCGCCGATTTCGAGAGCCTCGCCGGGTTTCTCGACCACGTCGCCCTGGTGATGGAGAACGAGGAAAACGCCACCAGCGACAAGGTCAGCCTGATGACGCTGCACGCCGCCAAAGGCCTGGAATTCGACACCGTGTTCCTGCCCGGCTGGGAGGAGGGCGTGTTTCCCAACCCGCGCGCCCTCGATGAGGGCGGCGTCAAGGCGCTGGAGGAGGAGCGCCGGCTCGCCTATGTCGGCATCACCCGCGCCCGCCGGCGGGTGATCATCCTCCACGCCGCGCAGCGCCGCATCTACGCCAATTGGCAGGACAGCATCCCGAGCCGGTTTCTCGACGAAATCCCCGAGGAGTGGCTGCGCCGTGGCGGCTCGGCGGCGCAAAATCGGCATCGCGGCGCCCGCCCGGCACCGGCGACGGCATTCCCCCTCGAGGCGCGTGTTTCTCCCGCGCGTCCACGCGGCATCGCCATCGGCAGCCGGATTTTCCATCAGAAATTCGGCCACGGGACCGTGGTCGCCGCCGAGGACGACCGGCTCGAGATCGCTTTCGACGCCGCCGGCACCAAGCACGTCCTCGACCGATTCGTGGAGCCGGCATGACCGCGCGCGTGGAAGAGCTCGAAACCCTGCAAATCGTCGTCAGCGCCGCCGCCGCCCCGCTATTCGAGGCGGCTCTGGCGGAAACTTGCCGCAGCGTCGGGCGGTTTCGCGAAGACCCGGGCGATCGCTGGCGGGTCGAGGGCATCCGGGCGATCGGTGCGGACGAGGAAAACCTGACCCTCGCCCTCGCCCTTGCCGCCACCGTCAGCGGCGAGCAGCCGGAACTTCTCCGTCTCCCGACGCCGGCCACCGGCTGGCTGGCGCGCAACCGCGAGGCTTTTCCGGCGCAACGTATCGGCGAGCGCTTCGAATTGCGTGGCACCCATCTTCCGCCCCGCCATTCGCCCGGGCGCATCACCCTCACCCTCGATGCCGGGCTCGCTTTCGGCTCCGGCGAGCATGGCTCGACCCGCGGCTGTCTCCTCGCCCTCGCGGCGCTGGCACGGCATCATCACCCACGCCGTATCCTCGATCTCGGCACCGGCTCTGGAATTTTGGCGATGGCGGCGGCGCGGCTCTTTCATCGCCCGATGTCAATTCCGGTGCTGGCGAGCGATATCGACCCCTGGTCGGTGCGGGTCGCGGCCGAGAACGCACGGCGAAACGGCCTTGCGCGCCGGGTGCGCGTCGAACACGGCGATGGCTGGCGCAAGCGCCCGCTCCGCCATGCCGCGCCCTTCGATCTCGTGCTCGCGAATATTCTCGCGCGCCCGCTTTGCGCCATGGCGGCGGCGCTGGCGCGCCACCTCGCGCCGGGCGGTTATGCTATTCTCGCCGGGCTCCTGGCGCGCCAGGAAACCATGGTGCTCGCGGCGCATCGCCGCCAGGGCCTGGTGCTCGCCGGGCGCGTGACCTGCGGGGCGTGGACGACGCTGATCCTGCGCCGCCCACAGCCGCCGCCGTGAACGCCGCCTCAGGCGGCCCGCAGCGAAAGGCAGTGCGCGGTGCGCGCGGCCTCGCGCTGGGCGGCGAAGCCCGGGTCGAACACCAGCAGCAGATCACCGCGGGTGAGGCCAATATCGGCGAGTTCGCGGTCGGAAAGCCGGGACAGTTCTTCCAACACCGCGCGGCGCTCGGCATGGGCGGCGATTTTGCGCGCCACCGCGGCAAACCCGAGCCCGATCGCCGCGAACAGCCGCGCCGCAAGCGGCGGGCGCACCATGTCGCGCCGCGGCGCGCTGGCCACCGAATGGCCGGGGGAGAAGATTTCGAGATGGGCAAAATCGATCGTCATGGCATGTTCACCTTGCATCTGGATCTGTTCCGGAGAACAGCGAGGGCCGGTCACGCTGGCCTCTCATGGCGCCCTATATGCCTCTCCCGAGGTTATTGTGCAGGTGCGAAGAAGGCGAGGCAGTCATGATCTGTGCGCATGATGATAGCGTGAGTTATGAAATTTTTAGGAAACGACTCGCCGCCTTGCGCGCCGCCCTCGCCACCCAGGGCCTCGCCGGCTTTCTCCAGCCGCGCGCCGACGAGCATCTCGGCGAATATGTCCCGCCCTCGGCCGAGCGCCTCGCCTGGCTCACCGGCTTCACCGGCAGCGCCGGATTGGCCTGCGTGCTCGCCGAGCGCGCCGCCCTGTTCACCGATGGCCGCTACACGCTGCAAGCCGCCGCCGAAACCGACCCCACGCTCTGGGAACGTCACCACATCACCGAGACTCCGCCGCCGGCCTGGCTCGCGGCGGCAACGCCACCGGGCGGGCGGATCGGCTACGATCCCTGGCTGATCAGCGAGACACAGCGCGAGCGGTTCCGCGCCGCCGGCCTCACCCTGGTCGCGATCGCCAACCCGATCGACGCGCTCTGGCAGGATCGCCCGGCGCCGCCACGCGCCCCGGCACTGCCGCACGATCTCGCCTTCGCCGGGCGGAGTGCGGCGGAAAAACGCGCTGAAATCGCCGCCCGGCTGCGCGAGGCCGGCGAGGACGCCGCTGTGCTCAGCGACCCCGCCGCGATCAACTGGCTGCTCAACCTCCGTGGCGATGACGTGCCGTTCACCCCGGTCGCCCTCGGCTTCGCGCTTCTGCACGCCGATGCCGGCTGCGAGTTGTTCATGACCGGGAAGAAATTGCCGCCGGCGACCCGCGCCGCGCTCGGCCCGGCGGTGACCATCGCCGAACCCGCCGCCCTCCCGGCCGCCCTCGCCGCCCTCGCCGGGCGCCGCGTGCGCGTCGATCCCGGCGCGAGCCCGGTCTGGTTCGCCGAACGCTTGCGCGAAGCCGGCGCCACGATCAGCTTCGCCCCCGATCCCTGCCAATTGCCGAAAGCGCGCAAAAACCAGACCGAACAGAACGGCGCCCGCGCCGCCCACCGGCGCGACGGGCTGGCGCTGTGCCGGTTTCTCCACCACATGAGCGCCCACGGCGCTGGGGAGAGCGAAATCACGGCGGCCGAGCGGCTCCGCGCCTGCCGCGCCGAGGGCCAGCATTTCCGGGGCGAAAGCTTCCCCGCGATCACTGCCGCGGGGCCCGACGGCGCCATCATCCATTACCGCGTCAGCGCCGAAAGCGACCGCGCGATCGGCGTCGATACCGTCTATCTGATCGATTCCGGGGCGCAATACCTCGACGGCACCACCGATGTCACCCGCACGCTCTGGATCGGCCCGGGCGCGCCGCCCCCGCTGCTCCGCGACCGCTTCACCCGTGTCTTGCGCGGCCATATCGGGCTCGCAACCGCGGTCTTCCCGCAAGGGGTCGCCGGCCCCCATCTCGATGCCTTCGCCCGCCGCGCGCTATGGGCGGCCGGCCTCGATTACGACCACGGCACCGGCCATGGTGTCGGGAGTTACCTCTCGGTGCATGAAGGCCCCGCCGGTATTTCCCGCGCCGCGCAGCCAATCGCGCTGGCGGCGGGCATGATCCTCTCCAATGAGCCCGGCTTCTACGCCGCCGGGGAATACGGGATCAGGCTGGAAAACCTCCTGCTCGTGCAGCCGGCGCCGGAGATGAGTGCGGGCCGCCGGTTCCTACGCTTCGAGACCCTGACGCTCGCCCCTTTCGACTGCGCCCTGATCGACCCCGCCTTGCTCACCCCGGACGAGCGCGGTTGGCTCGATGCCTATCACGCCCGTGTGCTCGCCGAACTCGGCCCCGACCTGCCGGCGGCGACCCAAGGCTGGCTCGCCGGCGCCTGTGCGCCGCTCGGGTGAGGGCGCGGGTAAAAAATCGTTCTTTTTTGTAAAAAAGAACCAAAAAACTTTTATTCGTTGGGCAGTGCCTGCGGCACTGCCCGCGCCCATCAGTTCACCAGCGGGCAATGGCCGTCGGCGAGCGGGCGAAACGCCTGGTCCGCCGGCACGGTCGCCAGCAGTTTGAAGAAGTCCCAGTTGCCATGGCTTTCCGCCGGCGTCTTCGCGGCCATGAGATAAACCGGATGCAAAACACGGCCATCGGCGCGGATCACGCTTTCGCCGAACAGCGGATCTTCGGCAGGCTTCTTCTTCATCTCCGCGACCACCGCGCGACCATCGCTGCTCGCGCCGGCGAGCGCCGCGACCGCCTTGAGGTAAGCGAGAGTTGCGGCATAAACCCCGGCCTGCATGTCGTTCGGCATGATGTGCTGGGGATGGCGGGCGCTGAAGCGCTGGGCAAAAGCGCGGGTTTGCGCCGTCATGTCCCAATAAAAGGGCGTGACCGCCAGCAAGCCTTCGGCGCTCGGCAGGCCGATCGCCTCGATGATGTTGATATTGACGATCGGGCCGGCCATTTTCATTTTTTGCGTGAGGCCGAATTCATGCGCCTCCTTGATCGCGGTCGCGGTATCGCCACCGGCATTGGCAAGGCCGAGCACATCCGCGCCCGAATCCTGTGCCTTCAGGAGATAGCTCGAAAAATCGCTGGTGCCGAGCGGATGACGAACCGCGCCCATCACCTCGCCGCCGGCCGCGCGCACCGCCTCGGTCATCGAGGTTTCGAGGTCATAGCCGAACGTATAATCGGCGGTGAGAAAGAACCATTTCTTGCCGCCCTCAGCAACCACGGCACGGCCGAGCGCGTGCCCGACCTCCCAGGTATCGAAGGTCCAGTGGATGGTGTTGGGCGAGCATTTGGTCCCCGTCAGCAGCGCGGTGCCGGCGCCGGAGCCGATGAAGACCTTGTTCTTCTCCCGCGCGAGATCGGCAACCGCGAGCGCGATCGCCGAATTCGGCACATCGAGCACCGCATCCACTCCTTCGGTATCGAACCAGCGCCGCGCGATCGCGAGCCCGATATCCGGCTTGTTCTGGTGATCACCGGTGATGATCTCGATTTTACGCCCGGCGACATTGCCGCCAAAATCCTCAGCGGCCATTTCCGCCGCGATCACCGAGCCGCGCCCCTGATAATCGGCATAGACGCCGGAAAGGTCATTGAGCACGCCGAGCTTGAGCGGTTCGGCAGCATCGGCCACCCCGGCGAAGGCCGGGGAAAACACCAAAACCAAGAGCAGACAGAGATGTTTCATCATGACGGGCGCGCCTCCCTTGCGCATGGGTGTTTTCCGCCTGTCGCCTTGGGGCGAAGGCGCCTATAGAATGGTTCCATGTCGGACGTGATGGAAACACGAGGCTCGGGCAAGGCCCCGGCCGCCAAAGGCAAACCGAACGCCGCCGCCCCCGAAATTTCCCTCGGCGCCTTGCCCGGCCATATCGGCTTTGCCCTGAGACTGGCGCAGATCGCGGTTTTCCAGGATTTCCACCGCGCCGTCGCCGATCTCGATCTCCGCCCCGGCCAATATTCGGTGCTGCTGATGCTGCGCGAAAATCCCGGCATCCGGGGCAGCCAGGCGGCCGAGGCGCTCGGCATCAAACGCACCAATTTCGTCCCCCTCCTCGATGGGCTGGAGGCTCGCGGCCTCGTCAACCGGGATCGCCTGGAGCGCGACCGGCGTGCCTTCGCCCTGTTCCTGACCGAAGCGGGCGCGGCCCTTCTGACGCGCGCCGCGGCGGCGGTCGGGCAGCATGAGCAGCGTCTCGCCCTCGCCCTCGGCGAAGCCGGGAAGACAAACCTGCTCGCGCTGCTGGCGCGGCTCACTGCGGCGGCGCGAGGCACGTCCTCACCTCATCGGGAATAGGTGCGGCACGAAGGCGCTTCGGGTTCTCGGGATCGCGCCGGGTCCAAACCCGCGTCTCCTCGCCTTCGACGGCAAGGGTCTCGCCGTCGAAAAGCGCGTGGCGAATGCCGAAACTCGATCGCCCGAGAGTGGTGACACAGGTTTCGATGCGAACGACGGTGCCGAAACCGAGCGCCGCGCGAAACTGCGCGCGCGTGTCGACCATCGGGAAGCCGACAATGGCGAACCGTGCCAGCATCGCCGCCTTGTCGATCCCGAGTGCGGCCTGAAACAAGGCCGCGGTCGCGCTATCGAACATCGCGAAATAGCGCGGATAGAACACGATGCCGGCCGGGTCGCAATCGCCCCATTCGATGAGGCGGGTCATGGTATTGATGAACATGCGTTATCAGATCTCGGGATTTTCGATCAACAGGGCGATGCCCTGGCCGCCGCCGATGCAAGCCGAGGCGATGCCGCGACGCAGCCCGGCACGTTGCAACTCACGCGCCAGGGTCAGGGTCAGACGCAGCCCGGTCGCGGCGAGTGGATGGCCGATCGCGATCGCGCCGCCATTGACGTTGAGCCGCGCTTCATCGAGATCGAGGGCGCGGGCGCAGGCGAGGACCTGCGCGCCGAACGCCTCGTTGATCTCGACGCGGTCGATCGCGGCGAGGGTCAGACCGGTGCGCGCAAGCAGGGCCTCGATCGCCGGCACCGGGCCGATGCCCATGATCTCCGGCGCGCAGCCGATCGCAACCCCGGCCACGATGCGCGCCAGCGGCGGATGCGCAGCCATGGCTTTGCGCCCGATCACCGCCGCCGCCGCGCCATCGACGATCGCCGAGCTATTGCCGCCGGTCTGCACGCCCCCGAATGCCGGCGGCAATTTCTCGAGCACGGCGAGCGGCGATGGCCGCGCATGCGTATCCGCGCCGATCTCGGCAACCCCGCGCGCCAGCCGGATGCCGCGATCATTGAGGCCGTCGCGTGCAAAAACCTCGCTGACCACAGGGACGATCTCGCCGGCGCGAAATTCCGCCGCAGCGATCGCGCGCGCGAAGCTTTGCGCCGCGAACCGATCGACCTCGGCGCGGGAAATATCGAAACGCCGCGCCAGGGCCTCGGCGGTTTCACCCATACTGCGCCCCGGCGCCGGATCGAGCAGTGCCTCCCAGAGAAAATCCTTGAATTCGACTTGGCCCAAGCGAAATCCGCCGCGATGGGTATAGGCTGCGATCGGGTTGCGGCTCATGCTCTCGGCGCCAACGCAAAGCGCCGCATCCAAGCCGCGATGGGTGATCGCGTCGGCGCCCTGCATCAAGGCCTCGATCCCGGTGCCGCAGACACGCTGCACGAGATGCGCCGGCGTTTCCTGCGCGAGCCCGGCATAGAGCCCGATATGGCGCGGCAGCATATAGGCGTCGAAACTCGCCTGCGCGACCGAGCCCGCGATGACCGTCCCGATCGCCGTCGCGGCGATGCCGGCCCGCGCGATTGCCGCCCGCGCCGCCTTGATGCCGAGATCGGTCGGCGACACCTGAGCGAGCGCGCCATTGTAATCGACGAACGGCGTGCGCGCTCCATCGAGCAGCCAGACATCCGGCCAACTCGCGAAAAGACCCTGGCTCATGCAACGAACTCCTCAACGGTGATGATGCCGGCGGGCGGCGGCGCGGCATAGAGGGCATCGATCAGCGCCGGGCGGTTGCGCAATATCGCGCGCTGATTGAGCGAGCCCTTGTCGGTGACCTCGCCGGCATCGACGGAGAGCGGATCGACAAGAAAGGCGAGACGCGCGACCCGCATCGAACTTGCGGGATAGTCCCGCGCGAATGCGGCGAGACGGTGCGCGATTTCGGCGCGAATGGCGGGATCATCGATGCGCGCGGCGGGTTCGGGAAGTGCCAGCACGCCGATCGCATCACGATCGGGCGCTGCGATCACCACGTCGCGGACATAAGGCGCGAGCCGTTCGAGCAGCAGCGCCCGGAGTCGCCCGACATGCACCCAGGTGCCGCTCGAAAGTTTGAAATCCTCCGCGATCCGGCCATCGAAACGAAAGCCATGCGCCGGGGTTACGGGGTCGATCCAGTCGAGCGCATCACCACTCCGATAAAACCCCTCGTCATCGAACGCGGCGCGGGTTTTCTCCGCATCGCGCCAATAGCCAGGCGTGATGTTCGGCCCGCGAAACCGCGCTTCCCATTTTCCCTCGACCTTGGCGAGCTTCAATTCGACGCCTGGCACCGGCACGCCGACCATCCCCGAGCGCGCATAAGCGGGATGACAGCAGAGCGCGAAGGGCGCGGTTTCCGTCGCGCCAAGCCCGGTCAACATGGTGACGCGCCGGCCGATGGTCGCGATCGCAAGGTCATCGAGCAGATCCCAGACATGCTGCGCAAGCGACGCCCCAGCATAGAAAAACAGCTTTGCCTGGCTGAAGAATCGCACGCGAAGATCGGAATCGTCGCGGCAGGCGAGGGCGATTTCCTCCCAACCCTTGGGGACATTGAAATAGACGCTCGGCGCGACCTCGCGGAGATTGCGCAAAGTGGCCGCGATCCCGCCCGCGACCGGCCGCCCGTCATCGATGTAAAGCGTGCCGCCGTTATAGAGGGCGATGCCGAAATTATGGTTGCCGCCGAAAGTGTGATTCCACGGCAACCAGTCGAGCAGCACCGGCGGCGGGTCGGCGAGAAAGCGCATCACCGAGCGGATCATTTCCTGATTGCTGCACAACATGCGCTGGGTGTTGATGACGCCTTTGGGCAGATCGGTCGAGCCTGAGGTGAACAGGAATTTCGCGACCGTCTCCGGCCCGACACGATGCGCGGCCGCAGCGACCGCGGCACCGGGGCGGGTCGCGCGGAGAGCGGCGAAAAGCGACGCCGCCCGCCCGGCGGGAGGATTTTTCGAAACCACGATTTCGGCGGTCGCGGGCACCACCGCGGTCAGCGCCGGGGCGAAGCGGGCGCCGTCCTCGGCGAACACCAAACCGGGGGTGAGCACCGAAAGGATGTGGCGGAGCCGCGCGAAATCTCCGCCCAGCGTCGCATAGGCGACCGAAATCGGCGCATAGGGCACGCCGACATGAAGGGCGGCAAGGCCGAGGAGCGCATGATCGATGCCGTTGCCGGACAGGATCGCAATCGGCCGCTCCGGCGAAAGCCCGCGATCGAGCAGGGCCTGGCCGATCGCTGTCACCGCCGCCCAGGTCTCACCATAGGTGATACGCCGCCAGTCGGCGCCATCCGGCGTGCGTTCGGCGAGAAAGACGCGATCGGGCGCATGCTCCGCCCAATGTTCGAGCCGCTCGGTCAGGCGCTTCGGATAGGTGCCGAGCGGCGTTTTCGCCCGCGCCCGGAGGGTTCCGTCGGCGTCCCGCGTGAGCGCCATCTCCGGAACCGCGAGATCGACCGCAACCATTGCGGCTTCCGTCATGCTTTCTCCTCCCTCCCAGGCATTACCCCGGCCAGCCCCCCCCGAGCGGGGGACGGTCGCCATCGTTCAGGGGGCGATCTTCGCCGCCCGCCCATCGAGAAACGCACGCAAGCGGGATTTGGCGTCCGCATCGGCCGCCGCGATCGCCGCCATCAGGCTTTCGGCGAGGAAACCGCCTTCGCGGTCGCTCTCGGCGATACGCGGCAGGGCGTGCAGCACCGCGAAATTGGTCAGCGGCGCATTCGCCGCCACTTTCGCCGCGAGATCGAGGGCCAGCGCGAGCCCGGCGCCGTCATCGACGAGGTAGTTGGAGAGACCGATCGCCTGACCTTCCTCGGCGCCGAAGACGCGGCCGGTCAGCATCATATCGGTCATGCGGGCAAGGCCGATCAGGCGCGGCAGCCGCACCGAGCCGCCGCCGCCGACGAAAATCCCCCGCTGCCCCTCGGGGAGCGCGTAATAGGTGGAGCGCTCGGCGACCCGGATATGACAGGCGCTGGCGAGTTCGAGCCCGCCGCCGATCACCGCGCCATGCAACGCCGCGATCACCGGCAACGTCCCCTCCGCGATGTGGCGGAAGGCCCGATGCCAGAGGCGGCTGTGAAACAGGCCGGCGGTCGCGTCCTGCTCGGAGATATCCGCGAGATCGAGCCCGGCGGAGAAATGCGCGCCGCGCCCGGCCAAAACCGCCGCGCGCGCGCCCTCGGGCGGGGCGGCGAAGAAGGCGCCGAGGGCAACGACCAGGGCTTCGTTGAGGGCGTTGCGCTTTTCCGGACGCGCGAGGTGCAAAAGCGCGACCGCGCCGCGCATTTCGACGGTGAGGAGGGAAGAGCGCGGCGTTTCGGCCTCTGGCGGCATCGGGCGGGCCCTGATTCTGGGTTCGGGGTTTTTGATCGGGCGGCAAGGACGTCGAGCAGTGGTCTAGCCGTGACCGCCGGGCAGCGTCAACGGAATAGTTATGTGTTATTGCTATCTGACGGGGATGTGTCGCCGAGGGGCAGCCAGACGGTGAAACGGGCGAAGCTCCCCTCCTCGCTCTCGATGGTCAATTGGCCGCGATGGCGGTTGACCACGTGCTTGACGATGGCAAGGCCGAGGCCGGTGCCACCGGCGGCGCGCGAGCGCCCCTTGTCGACACGGTAGAAACGCTCCGTCAGGCGCGGCAGATGGGCGCGCGGGATTCCCGGCCCGTCATCCTCGACGATGATCGCAACCCCAGGGCGCGCCGCCGGCGCGGCGTCATGCGCCACGAGCCGCACGACGCCGCCCTCGCGGCCGTATTTAAGGGCATTGTCGAGCAGATTCTGACCGATCTGTACGATCTGATCATGATCACCGGCGATCTCCGGCAGCGTCTCCGAAAGCGCAAGATCGAGCCGCATCCCGCGCTCCGCAAAACGCATCTCGAAGGACGCGGCAAGCCGCAGCAGCAGGGCGCGGAGATCGACCCGGCCGGTCGGCGGCAGATGCTCATCGACCTCGATCCGCGACAGGCGCAGGAGATCGTCGATCAGCCGGTTCATCCGCGCCGCCTGCTCGGCCATGATGCCGAGAAAGCGTGTCTGCGCCGCCGGGTCATCGGCGGCGGGGCCGCGCAGCGTGTCGATGAAGCCGATCAGGCTGGCAAGCGGGGTGCGCAATTCGTGGCTGGCATTGGCGACGAAATCGGCCCGCATCCGCTCCACCGCCTGCTCGCGCGAGCGGTCGGCGAGAACCACGATCGCCGCACCGCCATCGGGCAACTCCTGGAGCAGATGCACGACACTGGCGCGCACCTCGCGCTGCACCGGCACCGGAAGCGAGAAAACGACCGATTGCGTCATGCGCTCGGCATAGGCGCGTTCGATCGCGGCGCGCAGCGTCGGATGGCGGAGCACGGCGGCGATGTCCTCGCCGAACGCCGCGCGCGCCGCGCCATTGGCCTGCCGCACGCCGCGATCGGCGCCGAGGACGATCAGCGGGTCGGGCAGACGTTCGACGATCAAGGCCCCGGCCTGGGCGAGACGGGCCCGCGTCGCCGCTTGCTCACTCCGCCCGCGCGCCAGGCGCTCGACGCTCTCGGCGAGGCGGCGAAACCATGGCCACCATGGGCGCGGGCCGGATTCGCCCTCGCCCAAGGCCGCCCTGAGCGTCCCTTCCAGCCGCCTGACATCGCGCCAGAGCGAAAGCCAGACGAGACCAGCGAGGCCGGCCAGCGCCAGCAGCAGGGCGGTCTCTGGCGTCAGCTTCCGGCCTCGCCGACCCGGGTTGGTGCCGGCGCGACGACCTTGCCGTCGAGGCCGAAGACGGCGAGGCCACGGCGCACCCGGCCATCGGGTTGCAAGGCAAGCAGGCCATCGGCGCCGGTAAACCCTGAACCGGCGGTGAGCGCGCCGCCACGCGATCCGCCTTCATGGGCGACGACGCGGGCGAGGGCCGCGGCGTCATAGGCGAGATCGGCGAGCGGCGGCGGCGCACTGCCATATTTCGCGCTGTACGCAGCCACGAAAGCGGCACGCGCGGCGGGGTCGGGGGCGGCATACCAGGCGCCTTTGAGCGCCGCCCCGGCCCGCGCCGCCGGCTGCGCCCAGAGCGCCGGGCCGAGCAGGCGGACGGCGGGCGCATCGACGTCGTAATAAGGCAGTAGGGAGGAGAGCTCGGCGAGTTGTTCCCCGGTATCGGCGAGCAGCACGGCATCGAAGGGGGGTGGCGGAATCGGCTGCTTGGCGAGGTCGTTTGCGGTTTTGCGATCGCCCTTGGCGCGCGCCTCGCGGATCTGTTTCTCGATCGGGCCGCGGCGATTGACGTAATCGGACACCGTGCGCACGAGCTGGTTCATCGCCGCCATACTGGCGCCATGGAAATAAATTCCCGGCGCCGCGAGGCCGGCTTCGGCGCAAGCCTGCGCCAGCGCCTCGGCCATGAGATGGCCATAGCCGCTCTCCGGCAGAAGGGCGATGAAGCGCGTTCGTCCCTCGGCGCGGGCGGCGGCGACCAGCCGGCGCACCTGCGCCCCTGGCGTCAGGCCGAGCGTCCAGACGCCGGGCTGCGCCGCCTTGGGGTCGGAGGTGAAGGCCAGCACCGGCACCCCGGCCGCACGCGCAGGCGTGGCGACGGCGAGGGTCTCGGGCGCGGTGAGCGGGCCGAGGATCATGTCATCGCCGGCCGCGATCGCCTGCGCCGCCGCGCGCGCCGCCTCGGCCGGGACGCCGGCGGTATCGTGGACGTCGAGCCGGGGCGAGCCGGCGGGGGTGAGGGCGAGTTCGGCGGCGTTGTGCATCGCGTCGCCGAGCCCGGCATCGGCGCCGCTCAGCGGCAGCAGCAGGGCGATTTTGCCCGCCTCGCCGCCAGCGTTGCCGCCAGCGTTGCCGCCCGCCGCGCCGCCGGCCAGCGCCTGGGGCTTGCCTCCGCCCAGGGCGGGGGAATATCCCGAACCGGCGCAGCCCGCCAAGGCCAGGCTCGCGGTCGCGAGGCCGCTGATCAGGAGAGCGAATGTCTGAAGCCGCATGCGACCCCTTCCTCCGCGAGATCGAACCGGGCTTATCCCCGGCACCGAAGGGATTAGTGCTGGTTTCCACGCCGCTCGGCAACCTCGGCGATATCAGTGCCCGCGCGCTTGCCGCCTTACGCGCCGCCGACCTCATTTTATGCGAGGATACCAGGGTCACCACCCGGCTGTGCCGCGCCTTCGCCATCCACCGGCCGCTTTCGGCGCTGCATGAGCATAACGAGGCGGCGCGCATCCCGGAATTGCTCGAACGCCTCGGCCGGGGCCAGCGAATCGCCCTGGTCTCGGATGCCGGCACGCCCTTGGTCTCCGACCCCGGCTATCGGCTGGTGCGGGCGGCGATCGCGGCGGGGCTGCCGGTCACGGCGATTCCGGGCGCGAACGCCGCGCTGCTCGCGCTCACGCTCTCGGGCCTGCCGCCGCACCCTTTTCTGTTTCTCGGCTTTCCGCCGCCACGCGCCAGCGCCCGATTGCGAGACTTCGCCGCCCTGCGCGCCGCCGAGCATGCCGGTCTCCGCGCGACACTGATCTGGCATGAAGCGCCGCATCGCCTCGCCGCGACCCTCGCCGATCTCGCGGCCTCCCTCGGCCCCCGCCCGGCGGCCGTCGCGCGTGAATTGACCAAGCGTTTCGAGGAGGTGCGACGCGACCCGCTCCCTCTGCTCGCCGCGCATTACGCCGAGCACCCGGCGCGCGGCGAGATCACCCTCGTCGTCGCCCCCGCCGACGCGGCGCCGCCGCCCGATGCCGCCGATCTCGACACCATTTTGCGGGCAGCGCTAGCGGAAGGCTCGCTGAAAGCGGCGGTGGCGCGGGCCAGCGCACTCACCGGCCGGCCACGCGGCGAGGTCTATGCGCGGGCGCTCGCGCTGCAGGCGGAGGGCGCGGCATGATCCGCGTCCACGCGCTCCGCACCGGTTCGGTTTACGTGCGCCCGAGCCAGATCATCGGGCGTGCGCCGTTCCGCCGCCTGCGTCCGTTCCTCGAACGCGGCTGGAGCGCGGAACTGCCGATCCACGCCTTCCTGATCGAGCATCCGGAGGGGTTGTTCCTGGTCGATAGCGGCGAGAGCCCGCGCGCCATGACGCGCGGCTATTTCCCGCCCTGGCATCCTTATTTCCGCCTCGCGGTGCGTTTCGCGATCACCGACGACCAGGCGATCGATGTCCAGCTCCGGGCGCTCGGCATCGCGCCGGGCGATCTTCGCGCCGTCGTGCTGACGCATCTGCACACCGACCATGCCGGCGGGCTCGCGCATCTGCCGCCCCTTCGCACGCTTGTCGCGCGTATCGAATGGCAGATCGCGCAAGGTGTCGCCGGGCAGGTGCGCGGCTATTGCCTCAACCATCTGCCACGCGGCTTCCGCCCCGCTTTCATCCGCTTCGATGCCGCGCCGCCCGCGCCCTTCCCGCGCGCCATGGCGCTGACCACGGATGGCGCGGTGATGATCGTGCCGACGCCGGGTCACACTTCCGGCCATGTTTCGGTGCTGGTGACGACGCCGGAGCGCCGTTTTCTGATCGCCGGCGATGCGTCATACGACGCCGCAGCACTTGCCACGCGCGCTGTCGATGGCGTTTCTCCCAATCCACGCTCGGCAAGGAAAACGCTCGCCACCATCGCCGCCTTCGGCGAAGTCTCGGCGGCCGCAGCCCAGCCGATGGTCTATCTTCCGGCGCATGATCCGGAAAGCGCGGCCCGCCTCTCCTCACCGACGTAAAAACCCGCTCCCTTCCCCCCTCCCAGAATAAAGTTTTTTGGTTCTTTTTTTCAAAAAAGAACCCCTTATCTCCCCTCCCTCTCCCTTCAACGCCCGAGCGGATCGCGCAGCACGACATAAATCGCCGGGATCACCAGAACGGTGAGCAGTGTCGAGGAGGCGAGGCCGAATAGAAGCGAGATCGCGAGGCCCTGGAAGATCGGATCGGGAAGAATGGTCGCAGCACCGATCATCGCCGAGAGCGCGGTCAGCAAGATCGGCTTGAAGCGGATGGCGCCGGCATCGATCAGCACCTCGCGCAGCGGCTTCTCGCCGCGGCCATGGCGGATGAAGTCAACCAGCAGGATGGAATTGCGCACGATGATGCCGGCGAGGGCGATGAAGCCGATCATCGAGGTCGCGGTGAAGGGGGCGGCCAGCAGCCAATGGCCGAGCATGATGCCGATCAGGGTGAGCGGAATCGGCGTCAGAATCATCAGCGGAATCTTGAAACTCTGAAACTGCGCGACGACGAGAATGTAAATCCCGAGAATGGCGACCATGAAGGCCGCCCCCATGTCGCGGAAGGTGACATAGGTGATCTCCCACTCGCCATCCCAGAGCAGGCTCGGCGTCGCCTCGTTTTCCGGCTGGCCGCGAAAGCTCACCGTCGGTTTCGGGAGTTTCCCCCAATCATGGGCGGCGATCAGCTTGTCGACTGCGAGCATACCGTAGATCGGCGCCTCGAAATCACCGGCGAGTTCCCCGGTCACCATAGCGGCGGTATGGCCGTCGCGGCGGAAAATCGTCCGTGAGCCGCGTTCGCGGGTGACGCTGACCAGTTGGCCGAGTTCGACGACGCCGCGCGCGCCGGGCAGGGTATTGGCCGGAACCGGCGTCGCCGCCAGCCTTTCGTTCCAGCTCAGATCGCGTTTGGGCAGGCCGATCGCGATTTCGATCGGCAGCCGCTCCGCGCCGCGATAGGAGTAGCCGACCGGCAAGCCGCCGAACAACGCCTGGATGGTGTCGTAGACGTCGCTCTGGTTGACACGGAAATAATCGATCTCCGGCTGATCGATGGCGATATGGAGACGCGGTTCGCGATGGCCGTAGGAATCGTCTACATCGACGATGAATGGCACGGATTTGAAGATTTTCTTGACCTCTTCGGCGACATCGCGGCGGGTTGCGGCATCGGGGCCATAGATTTCGGCAAGCAGGGTCGCGAGTACCGGCGGCCCGGGCGGCATTTCGACCACTTTCAAGACCGCGCCCGATGGCAGCGCCAGCTGCGCGAGTTTGCGCCGGAGATCGAGTGCTATCGTGTGGCTCGGCCGCTTGCGTTCGGCCTTGGGCGCGAGGACGATATGCAAATCGCCGAGCCAGGGATTTTCGCGGGCATAATAATGGCGGACCAGACCGTTGAAATCGAACGGCTCCGGGGTTCCGGCGTAGAGCTGGATGGAGCGCACTTCCGGCAAGGTTTCGACGATGCGGGCGGCGGCGAACAGACGCCGCTCGGTCTCTTCGAGGCTGGCGCCGGCGGGAAGATCGAGCAGCACCGAGAGTTCGGATTTATTGTCGAACGGCAGGAGCTTCACGGTCACGTTCTCGGTATAAAAGAGAACGCACACCGCGAGCGTCGCAGCACCGACCAGCAGCAGAAAGATCAATGACAGCCGGCGCGAGCGGATCAGCGGTCCGGCGACGCGGCGATAGAGCCTGCCGAGCCGATCCTCGCCATGCGCATGCGCCGAGTGATGGTTCGCTTTCCGCCCTTTGCGCTCGGGTGAGAGCTTGAGCATCAGCCAGGGCGCGATCACCATGGCGATGAAGAAGGAGAACAGCATCGCCGCCGAGGCATTGGCCGGGATCGGCGCCATGTAAGGCCCCATCAGGCCGGAGACGAACAGCATCGGCAAAAGTGCTGTGATCACCGTCAAGGTTGCAACCACGGTCGGGTTGCCGACCTCGGCGACCCCCTCGATCGCCGCCTGAATGCGCGGTCGGCCATCGGCCATCGCCCAGTGGCGCGCGATGTTCTCGACCACGACGATCGCATCATCGACGAGAATGCCGATCGAGAAAATCAGTGCGAACAGCGAGACGCGGTTGATCGTGTAGCCCATCATCTCGGCGGCGAACAAGGTCAGCAGAATGGTGGTCGGGATCACCACCAGCGTCACCACCCCTTCGCGCCAGCCGATCGCGAACGCGATCAGAACGACGATCGAAACCGTCGCGAGGCCGAGATGAAACAATAGTTCATTGGCTTTCTCATTCGCGGTATCACCATAATTCCGCGTCACCTCGACCTGGATGTCGGGTGGAATGAGCTGCCCTTCGAGGGTTTTGACGCGCGCGACGATGGCGTTCGCAACCACCACCGCATTGGCGCCGGAACGTTTGGCGAGCGCGAGGCTGACCGCCGGGGTCTCGTGCCATCCGTCTTGTCCGCCGGCATGCCCGCCCTCATGTCCATTGGGCGCGAGGTTGAAAACATGGTTTTCGACCACCGCACCACCGACCACGATCCGCGCGAGATCGCGCACATAGACCGGGCGGCCGTCGCGCGTGGTGATCAGCAACAGGCCGATATCGGGAATGCCAAACAGCGTCTGCCCGGCGGTGACGGTATTCATCTGGCCGCCTTCGCGTACCATGCCGGCGACGAAAGAACGGTTGGCGTCACGCACCTTGGCCAGAAGCTGCTGCAATGTGACGCCATAGAGCGAGAGCTTTTCAGGATCGGGCTCGACGCGGATCTCCTCTGGATCGCTGCCGGCGATGTAGCTAAGCCCGACATCATCGACCTTGATCAGTTCCGATTGCAGCTTGCTCGCGAGTTGCGAGAGATCGGCCTGACGCCAGCGCCCCGCCGCCGCCGGCCGTGGCGACAGCGTCAGCACGACGATGCCGACATCGTTGATCCCGCGCCCGACGATCATCGGCTGGGGAATGCCGATCGGAATGCGGTCGAGATTGGCACGGATTTTGTCATTGACCCGGAGCACGGCGTCATCTTCGCCCGTGCCGACGACGAAACGCGCCGTCACCACGACGCGATCATCGAGGCTCTGACTATAGACATGTTCGACGCCGGGGATCGCCTTGACGATGGTCTCGAGCGGCTTGGTCACCAGCTCGACGACGTCGGCGGCGGCCAGACCATTCGCCGTGACCATAATATCGACCATCGGGACATGGATTTGCGGGTCTTCCTCGCGCGGGATGGTGAGAAGCGCGATCAGGCCGGCGGCGAGGGCGGCGAGGAGAAAAAGCGGCGTCAGCGGCGAGCGGATCGTCGCTTGCGCAAGCCGTCCGGAAAAGCCGAGGGTCATCGTGACACCAGAACGTCGCCGGCGTTGAGGCCGGAAAGAATCTCGATCCCATCGGGCATGGCCTTGGTCGGAAAATCCCGCCCGCGCTGAATCGGGATCGTCTCGATGGCGCCGTCGGGCGAGCGGCGATGGACGTAATCGAGGCCGAAACGGGTTTCGATCAGATGGCTCGGGATGACGAAGCTGTGGCGTTCACCGGCCGGAATCCAAACCTCGATGCGCTGGCCAACGAAATAATCGCCGAGACCTTTGAGATCGGCATCGGCGACGACGTTGCCATCCTCGATGCGCGGATAGATCAGGGTCACGGTGCCGAATTGGGCGCCGGCGACACCGAGATCACGGCCATCGACCCGCACCGTCTCACCCGTCTTGAGAAAGCCGGTCGCGCGTTCGGGCACGTGGAGGCGAAGCACGAAATCCTTGGCGGCGACGGTCGCCACCGCATCGCCGGGCATCACCACCGAGCCGATGGTGAGCGGCACGGCGAGCACGCGGCCGCTGGTCGGCGCCTCGATCCGTCCTTCCTCGAGTTGCTGTTGGGCAAGCGCGCGTTCCGCCTCGCGCGCCTTGAGTGAGCTTGCCGCGACCTGCGCCGTCGTCGCCGCCTGATCGAGCTGCTGGCGCGACACCGCGCCACCTTTGGCCAAGGCCTGGGCGCGCCCGAGATCGACCTCGGCCTGGGCGAGCTGGGATTTGAGGCCATTGATCTCGGCATCCAGCGCCTGGATGCGGAGACCGAGCTTCTGGTCGGCGACCACGCCGATCACCTGCCGCTCCTGCACCTCATCGCCCTCGCGCACGGTAAGGCTCGCGATGGTGCCGCCGATGCGTGTGCGCGCCGGCACCACGTCCCGGCTTTCGACGGTCGCGAAGACCGCTTTCTCGTCCGTAAGATGCGAGGATTGGACGGTAAACTCCTCCGCCGCCCAAGCCGGGGTGACGAATCCAGGAAGTCCGAGGGCCAGCAGGAGAAGATTTCGCATGGGGTTGCCTTGGGATTGGGCGAAAATCAGGGACGAGCGGTCAGTAGCGGGTCGGCGCGGCTTTTGCGCGTGGCATTGGTGCGGCGTCACGGGGGCAGTATATGGCGAACAGCGTGTCGAGCACGTCGCGCGCCGGACCGCTCGCCAGCGAATACCAGATCGTCTGGCCGTCGCGCTCGGCGGCAACGAGGCCATCGCGGCGAAGCAAAGCGAGGTGCTGCGAGACCGTCGAATCGCGAAGCGCGAGCGCGCTCGCGAGTTCGCCGACCGAGCATTGTCCCTCGGCGAGATGGCACAGAATGAGCAGACGATGGCGGCTCGCCAGCGCCTTCAAAAGCTCGCTCGCGCGGTCCGCCGCCCGGTGCATGGCTTGGATGTTTACCGCCGTCACGCTTTTCCCCGCCCTCGTTATTTTCGTGCTTGCGTATATACGACGATACGAATATATTGTCAAATCATGGTTTGAAAAAAGGGGAACGTCATGGCGGAGATCGTGGTTCTGGGCGCCGGGCTCGGCGGGACGCTGATGGCCTTCGAATTGCTGCCGCATTTGCGCAAAGAGGACCGCATCACGCTGGTCGGACAGGGGCGGAACTACCATTTCGTGCCCTCCAACCCGTGGGTCGCGGTCGGCTGGCGCGAGCGCCGCGACATCGAAATCGACCTCGCGCCGGTGATGGCGAAAAAGCACATCCGGCTCATCGATCAGGGCGCGAAGCGCATCGATCCGACCGCCAACGAACTCGAACTCACCGACACGACGCGGCTCGCCTATGATTACCTGGTGATCGCGACCGGCCCCGATCTCGCTTTCGACGAGATCCCGGGCCTCGGGCCGGACGGTGTGACGCAATCGATCTGCCATGTCGATCACGCCGAGCGTGCCTATGCCGCCTTCGAAGCGTTCTGCAAGAACCCGGGGCCGATCATCGTCGGCGCGGTGCAGGGGGCGTCGTGCTACGGGCCGGCCTACGAGTTCGCGCTGATTCTCGATACCGAATTGCGCAAGCGCAAGATCCGCGATCGCGTGCCGATGACCTTCGTCACCGCCGAGCCCTATATCGGCCATCTCGGGCTCGATGGCGTCGGTGATACCAAGGGCTTGCTGGAGAGCGAATTCCGTGACCGGCACATCAAATGGATCACCAACGCCAAAATGGCCTCCGCCGAGGTCGGCATGATGCATGTCGAGGAGATCGGCGAGGACGGAACTCTCAAAAAAACCCACGATCTGCCGTTCAAGTTTTCGATGATGCTGCCGGCGTTCCGCGGCGTTCCGGCACTGCGCGGGGTCGAAAAACTGGTCAATCCGCGCGGCTTCGTGCTGATCGACGAGCATCAGCGCAACCCGACCTTCCGCAACGTGTTCGGGATCGGGGTTTGCGTCGCGATTCCGCCGACCGGCCCGACGCCGGTTGCGGTCGGGGTTCCGAAAACCGGGTTCATGATCGAATCGATGGTGACCGCGACGGCGGAAAACATCGGCGCCTTGCTGCGCGGGCGCGAGCCTTCGGCGCGGGCGACGTGGAATGCGATTTGCCTTGCCGATTTCGGTGATGGCGGCGTCGCCTTCGTCGCCAAGCCGCAGATCCCGCCGCGCAACACCAATTGGGCGGCCAAGGGAACCTGGGTGCATCTCGCGAAAGTCGGTTTCGAGAAATATTTCCTCCGCAAGATGCGCGGTGGCACTAGCGAGCCGTTTTACGAGCGCTTCCTGCTCAAGCAGCTCGACCTTCACAAGCTCAAGGAAAAAGCCTGAACCTTCACCACCGAGGAGTGTCTCATGTCGATTGATCGCGCCGTGTTCCGCTTTGCCGGCCTCATGGTTCTGCTCAGCGTCGCGCTGACCTATTTCGTCAGCCAGTATTTCCTCTTGTTTACTGTCTTCATCGGCCTCAACCTGCTGCAATCGAGCTTCACCGGTTTCTGCCCGGCGGCGGCGTTCTTCCGCGTGCTCGGTTTCAAAGCCGGTTGCGCCTTCGAATGACGCCGGTTCTCGCAGCCGTCGCGCATGGCCGGGGATGAGAAATCCCCGGCCCGCTATCCTCCACCACCGCATGGGAAAAGGAATGGTCATGCGCTCACTTGCAAGTAGATCCTGCTGGTTTCCGCTCTGGCTCGCGGTGTTCATGCCCTTCTCCGACGGCGGTTTCGCGCAGAGCCATTTGACCGGCGCGGAGGTGCGGGCGCTGGTCGCGGCGACGCCGGTCGGCGGCAAGCTCCGCCTCGCCGGGCGGGATATGGCGGGCGATGATCTGACCGGGCTCGATTTTTCCGGTGCCGATCTCCATGGCGCCAAACTTGCCCGCGCCAATCTGCACGGGGTCAAGCTGGTCGGCGCCGATCTCACCGGGGCCGATCTCGCCGGAGCCGATCTTACCTTCGCCTGGATCATCCGCGCCAATTTTAACCATGCCAATCTTCATGGCGCGACGTTGCAGACCATGGTGACCTCGACGGCGATGGATAACAGCCGCGCGGAAGCAGCCAATTTCGTCGGCGCTGATCTCTCCGGCGCCACGATGACGGTGCATTTCAGCTTCGATGACATGGCCGGCGCCAATTTCAGCCACGCCCTGATGAGCGCCGATATGCACAACCAGTCCATGGGTTTGTTGCGCACCGAATTCGCCAGCGCCGATTTGCGGGGCGCGAATTTCACCGGCACCGGGCTTGCCCATGTCCTGCTTCGCTTCGCCCGGCTCGACGGCGCCACCTTCGCCGGCGCCGATCTCACCGGGGCCGATTTCACCGGAGCCTATCTGCGCGGCGCCGATTTCACCGGAGCAAAGACCGGCGGCGCCAATTTCGACAGCGCCGATTTGCGGGACACGAAAGGGTTACCCGCAACGCCAGCCCCTGCCGCGATGAAGTGAGCGAGGCGACGTTCGGGCGCCGCCGACACAAAATCGTCACATGCCGCGCGCCGAGGGGGATGGCATAACGTCATCGTTTTCGGGATGGCCAAAAGGAGAATGGCCAAATGAGGAATGGCATAATGCGTCACATGATCCTGGCGGGAATGGTCGTCAATGCACTGATGTGTCGCGCCGCCTTCGCGCAGGAAGGCACGAACATCACCCCCCAGCCCGACCCGGCGCCCGCGGTCATCCCGTATCTCACGCATACCCCGCCTGGCGCGCCGGCGGCGTTGTGGGCGGCGCTTCGTCGGCGGGTGAAATATGTCTTCGTCCTCTATCAGGAAAACCGCGCCTTCGATGCCTATTTCGGTAGTTTTCCCGGAGCACGCGGGCTCTATAGCCAAAAACCCTCGGCCACACCCGGTTTTTTCCAGCCGATCGTCACCCCCGATGGCACCACCAAGCTGATCCATCCCTTCCGCATCGGCCCGCGTGATTTCGCCGCCGATCTCGACGATATGGATCACAGCCACGCCGTCCTGCTCGCCAAACTGCACATCACCGATGGCGCCGCGGCGATGGATCGTTTCGCGCTGACCGAGGAGATGAAATACACGAAATCGGGCGAAAACCCCTCCCGCCGCGCCTATCAGCACGGGCTTCTGCCGCTGGCCCATGTCGATTGCGACACGATCCCGTTCCTCTGGAACTATGCCGCGCGCTTCGTGCTGTTCGATGCGTTTTTTCAGCATAGCCTGACCCCGTCGGCGCCCAACGCCGTCGCCCTGATCGCCGGACAAAGCGGCGAGACGCAATGGGTGAAACACCCGGAGGAGGCGCCCAAGGGTGGCGGCTATGCGAGCCCGGGCGTGCCGATGGCCGGCAATCCACCGCCATTCTGGGGCTCGACCGACGATCATCAGAGCGCGACACCCGGCAATCCACGCTACAAAACCCCACCGCAAATCAACCAAACCTACGCGACGCTACCGCTCACCTTCGCGGGGCATGACATCACCGCGATCACCCGCGCCGATCGCGATCCGGCGCGCGATCTCGCCGATATCGGCGGTGACATCCCGGCGATCGCGCAGGCCGGGCATGCCGCCCTGCCCTGGGGCTGGTATCAGGAAGGCTATGACCACGAGGTGACGGACGCCGCGGACGCGCCGGCGGCGGGCGCGCATCTCTCCTATGTCTGGCACCATAACGGGCCGCAATATTTCGGCTACGTCGCCAATAATCCGGAGATGGCAAACCATATGCACGGGCTCGGCGATTTCTTCGCCGATGTCACGGCACAACGCCTGCCGCGCGCCGGCGGCGTCTTCTATGTGCGTGGCGGGTTCGCCAACATCGCTGGCCTGCACCCGGCCGATCCCGACCCCATGGTGCAAAAGAAATTCCGCGGCGATGACGACCATCCCGGCTACGCCGATTCCGAGATCAGCGACGCCCTGCTCGCGCGTGAGGTCAACGCCATCGCCGCCAGCCCCTATTGGGGCGAAAGCGCGATCATCATCACCTTCGACGAGGGCGGCGGCACTTATGACCACGTCCCGCCGCATCTCCTCGAGACCGGGCCGGATGGCGCGGCGCTGGCGCGCGGGCCGCGCGTGCCGCTGATCCTGATCTCGCCCTATGCCCGCGCCCATATCGTCTCGCATGAGATCGGCGATCAAAATTCCGTGATCAAATTCTTCGACCATCTCTATCGTCTGCCGCCGCTCGCCACTCTCCCCGAGGAGGCGGCGGCGCGGCGGATGGGGGTGGAAAAATTCGGCCAGCCCTGGCTTGGTCCGAAAGATGACGGCGTGCCCGAGGAGGGCGATCTGCTGTCGGCTTTCGACCCCGGCCGCCTCGAAGGCCGCGTGCCACCGCTGCCGCCCGATTACGCCACCATCGCGCCGGCGCGTTTTGCTGCCCTGCCGCTCGACGGCGGCGCCGGTTGCCGTGCCATCGGCGTCGTGCCGGTCGATCTCCAGCCCGGCTTCGCCGCAACCGGCATCGACAATGCGCCGCCTTTGGATTTCAATCCGCGACCGGAGACCGATCCAAGTCCGGCTCGGTGATCGGAGAGGGATTCTGGCATGAAGATATTGATCGTCGGCGCCTCGCGCGGCCTCGGCCTCGGGCTTACCCGGCAATTTCTGGTGCGCGGCGCGGACATCGTCGCAACCCGGCGGGGAGAAGCGGCGGGGCTGGAGGAGGTCCATCGCGCCCATCCGCAAGCATTGCGGCTGGAAAAGGTCGATATCGACCATCCGGAGCAGGTGGCGGCGCTGGCCGGGCGGCTGGCCGGCGAGACCTTCGATTGTCTCTTCGTCAATGCCGGCGTCTCGAGCCCGCCGGAGATGCCGCTCGCCAAGGTCGCCGACGCCGAAATCACCCGCGTTCTGTTCACCAACGCGATCAACCCGGTGCGAACCGCCGAGGCGCTTTCCGGGCTGGTGGCGAAAGGCGGGACGATCGGGTTCATGACCTCGATCCTCGGCAGCATCGCGCAATGCACTGGCGGCTATGAGCTTTATCGGGTGAGCAAGGCGGCGCTGAACATGGCCGCGAAATGCTTCGCCGCCCACGAGGCGAATCAGGGCCGGACCATCCTGCTCCTCCATCCCGGCTGGGTGCGGACCGATATGGGCGGGCCGCAAGCGCCGCTCGATGTCGAGACCAGCACCAAGGGCCTCGCCACCACCATCACCCGCCACCACGGCAAGGGCGGGGTCGCCTATCTCGATTATCAGGGCGAGACGCTTCCCTGGTAGGCACTGTCCGTTCACTCCGCGGCCGGCTGTTTCTGCTCTGGCTGTTCTCGCTCGCGGTTGCGGGGCTGGTCGCGGTGTTGATGGTCGCACTTTATCGCAGCTCGACCGCGGCGCGCACCGCCGAGGCGGAAATCGGTCTCGCGCACGCCGCCGAGCGCCTCGTCGGCGCTTACGCGTTCTATGTGACCGGGCTGAGCCAGGTGCCGGACGATCCCCGCTTTCTGCGCGGGCTCGATGATGTCGTCCGCGCTGCCCTGGCCGGCGCCGAGGGGGTGGAGGGCGGAATCTGGCAGCAGAGCCGCGGCTCTCTCGCCTATGCTTTCCCGACCTATGAAGGGAGTGGCGCCAAGACCGATCTGCCGGCCGCGGAAAGCGCCACCATCGCCGCGATCAATGCCGAGGCGGCGTCGGCACGCGCGCCGGTCACGCGGCGCGACATTGGCCGGCGGCAGACGCTGCTCCTCTACGCCCGACCGCTCCCCGGCGCCGCGCCGGCTGGGGCGAGTGTCTGGGTGATGACGCGGGTCGAGGCGACGCCGGCTTTCGCCCGCCTGCAAATGGCGCTCACCGCGCTGCTATTGCTGGTTCTTCTGCTGTCGCTGTGGCTATGGCGGCTGGCGCGTGGTTTCGGGCGGCATGTCGGCAGGATCGAGGCGGCGCTCCGTGCTCATGACATCGCCGATCTTCCCGTTTTGCCGGCAACCGGGGAGCGTGATCTCGATCGTATCCTCGCCGCGCTCAATGAAGCCGGAGCGCGCCTCGCCCGCGCCCGGGAGGAAGCGGCGGCGCTGGCCCGCCGGGCCACCGAAGCCGAACGGCTGGCGGCTCTGGGCCGGGTTGCGGCCGGCATCGCCCATGAAATCCGCAACCCGCTGGCGGTCATGCGGTTGAAAGCCGAAAACGCCTTGGCGTGCGATCCGGCGCCGGAAACCTCGCGCGCACGGGGGGCGCTGGCGGCCATTCTCGGCCAGATCGCCCGCCTCGATCGTCTCGTTGGCGAAATTCTTGGCCTGACCCAGCGGCACGAGCCGCACCCCCGGCGGGTCGATCTCGGCCGATTTCTCGCCGCCCTCCTGACCGAGCAAAGCGAGATCGCTGCCCGCGCCTCGGTGCGGCTGCAGCAGCAAGGATCGGCCTCGTGCGCCGTCTTCGACCCGGCGCTGACCCGGCGGGCGCTTGCCGCGCTCATCGACAACGCGATCCGCCACACGCCGCCGGGTGGGTGCGTTGGCCTGCGCGCCGATCGGGAAGCGGAAACCCTGGTTTTTCGCGTCGCCGACACCGGCCCCGGCATCGCCGAAGACCTCCGCGCGACCCTATTCGAACCCTTCGTCACCGGGCGGCCCGAGGGCACTGGGCTTGGGCTCGCCATCGCCCGCGAGATGGCGACGGCGCAAGGTGGCGTGCTCGCCCTGCTCGATCCCGGTGGCGCGCAGGGTGGCACGCAGGGTGGCGCACAGGGTGGCGCGGTATTCGCGCTGGTTCTGCCATGGCATGATCCCGCCACATGGCCAGAATCCTGATCGTCGACGATGATGACGGGCTGCGTGAAAGCCTCGTCGAGACGGTGAGCGATCTCGGCCACGTGCCGATCGCCGCCGCCGAGGGTCGGGCGGCGCTGGCCTGGCTCGCCGAAAACGCTTGTGAGGCGGTGCTGCTCGATTTGCGCATGCCGGGGATGGATGGGCTGGACGTGCTGCGTCACATTCGCGCCCGCGAAACGCCGCCGCCGGTCGCCATCATCACCGCCGTTCCCACCAGCGCCAACACCATCGAGGCGATGCGGCTCGGCGCCGTCGATCATCTCGCCAAACCGATCGGGCGCGCCGACCTCGCCGCCCTACTCGCCCGCATGCTGGCGATCGCGCCGCCGCCCCCTTCACCGGCACCTTCGGTGGAAGACGATTTCATCGGCGCCAGCGCCGCGATGCGGGAAGTGCAAAAAACCATCGGCCGCCTCGCCGATCAGGAGACGACGGTGCTGATCACCGGCGAGACCGGAACCGGCAAAGAGGTCGTCGCACGCGCGATCCATCGCCACGGTCGACGCGGCCGGCGGCCATTCATCGCCATCAACTGCGCGGCCATCCCGGCCGAATTGCTGGAAAGCGAGCTTTTCGGCCATGTTCGTGGCGCCTTCACCGGCGCCCATGCCGACCGTGAGGGCGCGTTTCGCACAGCCGAAGGCGGCACCATCCTGCTCGATGAAATCGGTGACATGGCGCCGCTTTTGCAGGCCAAGCTGCTGCGGGTGCTGGAAACCCGCGAAGTGGCGCCGCTCGGCGGGCGGACGACGCCGCTCGATGTCCGCATCCTCGCCGCGACCCATCGTGATCTGCGCGCCGAAATCACCGAGGGACGGTTTCGCGAAGATCTCTATTACCGGATCGGGGTCGTGCCGCTCGCTTTGCCGCCGCTCCGCGAGCGGCTTGCCGATATCGTGCCGCTCGCCGAGCATTTCCTTGCCCTCACCGGCAGCGGCAAGCGGCTGGAACCAGCGGCGGCGGCGCGTCTGCTTGCCCATCCCTGGCCGGGCAATGTGCGCGAATTGCGCAACGCCATGGAGCGGGCGGCGGTGCTGACGCCAGGGCCGGTGATCCCAGCCGAAGCATTCGCCTTTCTCGCGCCGGAAAAAGTGATGACGCGCCATGAAACCGAGGCATGCGATCTCCCCGGCGCGGTGGCACGGCTGGAGGCGTCGATGATCCGCCAGGCACTTTTGGAGTCGCATGACAACCGGGTGGAGGCGGCGCGGCGTCTCGGCATCCATCGCCAGCTCCTCTATACCAAAATGCGCCGCTATGGCCTGGCCAGGGATCGGGCAGGGGATCGGGACGGGGATCGGGACGGGGATCGGGACGGGGATCGGGACGGGGATCGGGACGGGGATTTGTCCGCGATCCGGACACACCCTGTCCGGAAAACCTGATGCCGCCGAGGCCTCGTGATTTCAAAAATCAATATTCCCAATGACTTCATCTTTGGCCCGGGTTTTGCTCTCTCTCGCTGGGGTTTGGAGATCCAAGCCCGCGATGAGAGGAGACAACGATCATGCAACGATCAGTGGCTCGTGTTTCAGTGGCTCGTGTTCTGGCCATGGCCGGTCTGGCTCTCGGCATCGGAACCGCGTTCGCCCAGCCACCGCCGCCACCGCCGATGGCAGCGCCCTTGGCGCCGCCGGCGCCCGGCGGCAATGTTCAGCAATGGCCGGAACTCAGCGGACAGGTCACGGCATTCAGCCTCACGCCACGTGGGGATATCGATGGCGTCATCCTGGCCGATGGGACGCAAGCGCATTTGCCGCCCCATCTCGGCCGGGCCCTGATGCAGGGGGTGCGCATCGGAGACACGGTCTCGGTGCGCGGCCTGCGCGCCTATGCGGTGCCGGTGGTGCAGGCGGTGTCCATCACCGATAGCGCGACCGGCCAGACGATCGTCGATACCGGCCCGCCCGGCCCTGGTCTCGCGCCATTCCCGCCTTTTGCCGGCCCGCCCCAGCCGATGATGGCGCAAGGTCGGGTGCGCCTGTCACTCTATGGCCCGCGCGGTGATCTCAACGGGGCGATGCTGGAGGATGGCACGCAGATCCATCTGCCGCCGCCGCAAGCCGCGGCCGATGCCGCCTCCCTCGCACCCGGCGCGATGATGTCGGCAAGCGGCATGGGGCTGACGACCCCCTATGGCCGGGTGATGGATGTGCAGCAAATCTCCCCTGCGCCGCGACCGTGACCGAGATTTCCCGCCGCGTTGCCGAGCCGACATCACACGCCGCCACCCGGCGCGGCGCGCGGGCGCTCGACTGGCTCGCGTTTCTGATGGCCGATATGCGGGACGGCATCGGCCCCTATCTCGCGGTGTTCCTCAAGGGGGCGGCAGAGTGGCAGCCCGCGATGATCGGCGCGGCGCTGGCGGCGAGCAACATCGCGACGGCGCTGGCCCTGATCCCGGCCGGGCTCCTGGTCGATGCGCTGCGCTGCAAGCGCCTGCTGCTCGCCGGCGCCGGTCTCGTCGTCGGGTTCGGGACGTTGTTGATCGTGTTGGCGCCGCGCCCGGCGGCGGTCTTACCGGCCGCGGTGATCCTGGGTGCTGCGGGCGCTTTTCTCGGCCCCGGATTGATCGGGCTCAGCCTCGGCCTGGTCGGGCCGCGGCGTCTCGCAGCGCGGATCAGCCGCAATGAAGGGTTCAATCACGCCGGCAATTTCTGTGGCGCGCTGACGATCATCGCGGTGACGCATTTTCTCGGCCTCGCGTGGATTTTCTATCTCGCCTGTGGCTACGCTCTGGCGAGTGCGGTGGCCGCGGCGCTGATCCCCGGACACGCGATCGATCACGATCGCGCGCGCGGCAGGCCCGAACCCGGCGCGCCGGCGCTTTCGCTCGGGGATGCGCTGCGGCGGCCCGGATTTGCGGTGTTTCTGCTGACGGTCGCGCTGTTTCACCTCGGCAATGCCGCGATGCTGCCGCTCGCCGGGCAGGTTCTGGCGGCGACCCATCCCGGCAGCGACGCGGCGGCGATGAGCGCCTGTATCCTGGTTGCGCAAGCGGTAATGGTCGGCGTTGCCCTCCTCGTCGGGCGCGCGAGTGCCCAGGGTTATGGGCGCAAGCCGATTTTCCTCGTCGCCCTGGTGATTCTGCCGCTCCGCGGGGTTTTGTTCGCCTATGTGACCAGCCCGCTCGGGATCGTTCTCGTGCAGGTGCTGGACGGGATCGGCGCCGGCGTGTTCGGCGTGATCGCGCCCCTGATCGCCGCCGATCTGATGCGGGGCAGCGGGCGGATCAACTTTGCGCAAGGTCTCGTCGCGCTGGCGACCGGGGCGGGTGGTGCCGTCTCCAATCTCGGCGCCGGCGTGATCGTCCAAATTTTCGGCTATCCCATTGGTTTTCTTTCCCTTTCCGCCGCCTCCCTGGCCGCCCTGGCGCTGTTCGCGCAGGCCGTGCCGGAGACCCGGGGCGAGAATGTGGCGCCGCACGCCGAAATGGGGCGGGAATGGGGCTGATCCGGTCATAGTGTGGCCATTGCCGCCGGCCAGGTTCCGGCCATGGCAACGACACGCACCCTTTCCGCCCTGACGCGGAGTCCAACCCCCACCGCCTCGGCGCGCAGCCATCGCGGTCTCGACGGGATGCTGTTCTTTCTCGCCGATGTGCGCGATGGCTTGAGCCCGTTTTTCGCGATGTTCCTCCAGAACGTGCGCCACTGGTCGCCAGGGGCGATCGGCTTCGCCTTCGCGCTCAACAATATCGCGAGCGCGATCTGCCAGGTGCCGGCCGGGGTGCTGGTCGATCGCACGACGCGCAAGCGCCTGATGTTCGCGGTCTCGGGGGCGATGGTCGCGCTCGGCGTCTTGCTGATCGCGCTGGTGCCCGGCAAAACGGCGGTGTTCACCGCCTCGGTCATCCTCGGCATCGCGCTCGCCGTGTTTCATCCGATCACCATCGGCTTGAGCCTCGGCCTCGTCGGGCGGAGCGGCTTGGCCGCACGGGTCAGCCGCAACGAGACCTTCAACCATGCCGGCAATTTCCTCGCCGCGCTGCTGATCGGCGTCACCGGCTGGCTGTTTGGCCTGATCTGGATTTTCATCCTCGCCAGCGTGTTCGCCCTCGCCAGTGCGATGATGGCGGCGATGATCCCGGCGCATGAGATCGATCACCGCGCGGCGCGTGGCGACGCCCTGCCCGGCGCGGCCGCAACGCCGCTCGCCGCCCTTCTCCGCCGCCGCGATCTCGCCGCGTTCCTCGCCGTCTGCCTGCTCTTTTATCTCGGCAACGGCGCCATGCTGCCGCTGGCGAGCGAATCGCTGGCCGCGCATCGGGGCAGCGGCCTGTTCGCCATGAGCGGCTGCATCATGGCGGCACAGATGGTGATGACGTTGGCGTCGGCCATGGTCGGGCGCGCGGTGGTCGCCGGCATCGGGCGGAAGACGATTTTCCTGGTGGCGCTCGCCATGCTGCCGCTGCGTGGCCTGTTGCTGATGCTGTTCCATGATCCGCTCGCGGTGGTCGCGGTGCAGGCGTTCGACGGCGTCGGCTCGGGCATTTTCGGTGTCGCGAGCGCCTTGATCGCCGCCGATCTCATGCAGGGCACCGGGCGCGTCAACCTCGCCCAGGGCGCGGTCGCCCTCGCCGTCAGCCTCGGCGCCAGCGCCTCCAACCTCATCGGCGGCCTGATCGCGCAGCATTTCGGCTATGATCCGGCGTTTCTCGCGCTCAGCCTCGCCGGTCTCGCCGCCTTCCTCGGCTGCGCGACCCTGGTGCCCGAGACCGGCCGGCGCACCCGCCGCGATCAGGGCTGGATCGCGGCCGCGTTTGGCGCCAAAATACGGCTCACCAATGCCTCGGGGAGCATCGTCAAGTCATGAGCCGAGCGGACACGCATGACGACCATCACCACACGCCGGATTGGAAAACCCACGGCGTGCGGGTCATCCCCGGCCACGCCCTCGACCCCAATACCGCGCAGACGCCGGGGATGGACCGGCGGGCGGCGATCAATTTCGCCCGCGTCGGCGCACAGAAGATCTGGGCCGGCACGGTCAGCATCCACCCCAACGCCAAGACCGGCGCCCATCACCACGGCGCGCTGGAAAGCGTGATCTATGTCATCAAGGGGCGGGCCCGCATGCGCTGGGGCGAGCATCTGGAATTCACCGCCGAGGCCGGGCCGGGGGATTTCATCTTCGTGCCGCCCTATGTGCCGCACCAGGAAATCAATGCGAGCCCCGATGAGACGCTCGAATGCGTTCTGGTGCGGAGTGATAACGAGGCGGTGGTGGTCAATCTCGCCATCGAACCGGTCGAGAAACCCGAAACCATCCCCTGGATCGATCCCATCCACCGCGCCTGACTGGCACCGCGCCTGACCGCCCCACGACCGGTAACGCAATCGTGTGATACGATTGACGTGATGAGACCCCGCTTGTAGCGTGCCCGCCGAAGGGGAGCGGAAACGTGGACGAGAGGGTGGAAAGCGCCAGAGTGGATGATGCGCGTTTCCTCGCCGGCTTCGATCTTCGCGCCTTGCCGCGGGCATTTTATGAAAATCCCTATCCGTTCTACCACGCCTTGCGCCGGCATGATCCGGTGCGGCGCATGCCCGATGGCAGCTATTTTCTGACGCGGCATGCCGACGTGGTTGGCGTCTATCGCGACCCGCGGCGTTTCTCCTCCGACAAAACGGACGAGTTCCGGCCCAAATACGGCGCAACGCCGCTTTACGAACATCACACCACCAGCCTGGTATTCAACGATCCGCCGCTGCATACGCGTGTGCGCCGCCTGATCGCCGGCGCGCTCACCGCGCGCGTCATCGCCGAGATGGAGCCGGGGATCGAGCGCCTGGTCGCCGCCCTGCTCGATCGGGCGGCGGCGCGGCGGGAGATCGATCTGATCGCCGATTTCGCGGCCCTCATTCCGGTCGAGGTGATCGGCAATCTGCTCGCTATCCCGCATGACCAACGCGGCCCGTTGCGCGCCTGGTCGCTCGCCATCCTCGGCGCGCTGGAGCCGGCGCCGGATGCGGAGGTGCTGGCCTGCGGCAATCGCGCGGTCGAGGCGTTTCTCGCCTATCTTCGTGATCTCATCGCGGCGCGGCGGGCCCGCCCCGGCGACCCCGGGCGCGACATCCTGACCCGCCTCATTCAGGGTGAGAGGGATGGGGGTGAGGACGCGCGGCTCGATGAACGCGAATTGCTACATAATTGCATTTTTCTACTCAATGCCGGGCATGAGACGACGACCAATCTGATCGGCAACGCGCTCCATGCGCTCTTGGAATTCCGCGACGAGCGCGCCCGGCTGTGCGCCGATCCGACGCTGATGGCGAGCGCGATCGAGGAATTTCTCCGCTTCGAGAGTTCCAATCAGCTCGGCAATCGCCGCGCCCTCACGGCGTGCGAGATCGGCGGCGTCGCCATTCCCGAAGGCGCGCTGATCACGCTCTGCATCGGCGCCGCCAATCGCGACCCGGCGCAATTTCCCGACCCCGACCGGCTCGATCTCGCGCGCACGCCCAATCGCCATGTCGCGTTCGGCTTTGGCATTCATCAATGCGCCGGCCTCGCCGTCGCACGGCTGGAAGCACGCATCGCGATCGGGCAGTTTCTGACGCGCTTCCCGCGCTATGATCTGTCTGCCGCGCCCGTCCGTGGCGGGCGGGCGCGGTTTCGTGGCTTTCTTTCCCTCCCGGTGACCCTGACATGATCTCTCTCCCGATCACCCGCCGTTCCCTCGCCGGCCTTGCCGCGCTGCCGCTCCTCGGCACCCGCGCGTCTGCTGCCGAGGCGCCGCTTCGCATCGGCGTGCTCACCGACGAGACCGGCCCCTATGCCGATAGTGGCGGGGCGGGCTCGGTGCTGGCGGCGGAAATGGCGGCGGCGGATTTCGGTGGGCGCGTGCTCGGCCGCCCGATCGAGATCGTGCACGCCGATCATCAGAACAAACCCGACATCGCCGCCGCCATCGCCGGACGCTGGTATGACGAGGGCGGGGTCGAGGCGATCATCGATCTGCCGGTGACCGCGATCGCCCTCGCGGTGCAGGAAGTGGCCAAGCAGCGACAGAAAACGGTGATGATCACCGCCGCCGCGACCGCCGATCTCACCGCGAAATTCTGCACGCCGGTCAGCACCCATTGGGCCGATGACACCCACGCGCTGACCGCGGGAACGGCGAAAGCGGTGCTCGATGGCGGCGCCAAAAGCTGGTTTTTCATCACCGTCGATCACGCCTTCGGCCGCGCCATGCAGCGCGACGCGAGCGCGGTGATCACGGCCAATGGCGGCCAGGTGCTCGGCGCCGCGCGTCATGCGATCGGCGCCAGTGATTTCGCACCGTTTCTTCTGCAAGCGCGGGCTTCAGGGGCGCAGGCGATCGGGCTTGCTTCGGTCGGCGGCGATCTCATCAATCTCATCAAACAGGCGCGCGAATTCGCCCTGCTGCAAACCGGTGGACCGGTGATCGTCGGCTTTCTCACCTACATCACCGATATCCACGCGCTCGGCCTCGCGCTGACCCAGGGCTTGACGTTTTCCGCCGGATTCTACTGGGATCAGAGCGAGAGCGCGCGGCAATTCGGGGCGCGTTTCAAAGCGGTGCGGCACGCGATGCCGACCAAGAACCAGGCCGCGATCCACGCCGCGACGCGGCATTACCTCCGCGCCTGCGAGAGCGCCAAAACCAGCGCCGCCATCGCCGCCAATCGTGCCATGCGGGCGCTGCCGGTCGATTATTTCGGCCATCCGGCGCGCGTCCGCGCAGATGGGCGGGTCATCTATGATCTCACGCTCTATCGCGTGAAAACGCCGCAAGAAAGCCACGCCCCCTGGGATTACTATCAGGCCCTGGCGACGATCCCGGGCGATGGCGCGTTTCTGCCGGCCAACCCCGCTTGCACGGGATGATTTTTCGGAGGATTTGATGATGAGACGGGTTTTGCTTGGCCTTTTGGCGTTGTTTGGCGCGGGCCTGGTCACCGTGATCGCTCGTGCCGAGGAGCAGCCGCTTCGTATCGCACTGATCGAGGATCGCACCGGGCCGCTCGAAGCCTATGCCAAACAATCGGAAACCGGGTTTCAGCTTGGCCTCGAATACGCGACCCACGGGACCATGACGGTCGCCGGGCGCAAGATCGTGGTGATCACAAAAGATAGCCAGACCAAACCCGATGTCGCGCGCAATCTGCTCGCCGAGGCCTATGGCGATGACGATGTCGATCTCGCGATCGGCGGCACCAGTTCCGCCGTCGCGCTGGCCATGCTGCCGGTCGCGCAGGACTACAAGAAGGTTCTGATCATCGAGCCCGCCGTTGCCGACAGCATCACCGGGGCGAAGTGGAATCGCTACATTTTCCGCACCAGCCGCAACTCCTCGCAAGACGCCATCGCCAATGCGCTCGCGATCGGCAAGCCGGGGGTGACGGTCGCGACGCTGGCGCAGGACTATGCCTTCGGCCATGACGGCGTCGCCGCTTTCCGCACCGCGCTGGCCGCGACCGGCGCCAAATTGGTGCATGAGGAATACGCGCCCCCCACCACCACCGATTTCACCGCCCCCTTGCAACGGATTTTCGACAGCCTCGCCAATGAAAAAGGCGACAAGGTGATCTGGGTGATCTGGGCCGGCGGCGGCGATCCGCTGAGCGCGATCAAGGCGATGGACCCGGCGCGGCTCGGCATTCGGGTCGCGACCGGCGGCAATATCCTGCCCGCCCTGGTCGCCTATAAGGCGTTTCCCGGTCTCGAAGGTGCCACCTACTATTATTACGACATTCCCAAAAACCCAGCCAATGACTGGCTGGTCGCCGAGCATGAAAAGCGCTTCCATCAGCCGCCGGATTTCTTCACCTGCGGTGGCATGGCGGCGGCGATGGCGGTGGTCGCGGCGGTCGAGAAAACCCACGGCAAAACCGATAGCGAAACCCTGATCGCGGCGATGGAAGGCCTCGCCTTCGACACCCCCAAAGGAAAAATGCTCTTCCGTCCGCAGGATCACCAGGCGCTGCAAGCGATGTACGGATTCCGCATCGCGGTCGAGCCGGATGTCGCCTGGGCGGTGCCGAAGCTCACCCATGAATTCACCATCGACGAGATGAAAGTGCCGATCGAGAACGGGCGCTGAGCCGGCATGGGCGCTGCCATGGAGGCGAACGCCGCGGTTCTCCGCACCGAGGCTCTCTCGGTGCGGTTCGGCGGCGAAGTCGCGGTCGATCGCGTCTCGGCGGCGTTTTTCCCCGGCACGCTGACCGCGATCGTCGGCCCGAACGGCGCCGGCAAGACGACGTTCTTCAACCTGATCTCCGGCCAGATCAGGGCGAGCGCCGGCGAGGTCTGGCTCAAGGATGAGCGCATCACCCCCTTGTCCGTGCCGGCGCGGGCGCGACGCGGTCTCGGCCGCGCCTTTCAGCTCACCAATCTGTTCCCGGGGCTGACCGTCCTCGAAAATATCCGCCTCGCGGTGCAGGCCGAGGCGCGGCGTGATTTCCGCCTGCTCAGCCTCGCCGCCGATCATCATGATCTCAACGCGCGGAGTGCCGAACTGCTCGAAACCGTGGGCTTGAACTCGCGGGCGGCATTTCCGGCCAGCGCCCTCAGCCATGGCGATCAGCGCAAGCTCGAAGTGGCGCTGCTGCTCGCCATGCGCCCGGATGTGTTCATGTTCGACGAACCGACCGCGGGGATGAGCGTCGATGAGGTGCCGCCGGTGCTCGCCCTCATCGCCGCCATCAAACGCGCGCGGGACAAAGTGGTGCTGCTCGTCGAACACAAGATGGATGTCATCCGCACGCTCGCCGACCGGGTGATCGTGCTCCATCAGGGGCGCATGGTCGCCGACGGCGCGCCGGAAGCGGTGATGGCGCTGCCCATCGTCCAAGACGCCTATCTCGGCCGCGCCGGCGGCGATGGCGTCTGACCCATGGCCGAGATACCACTCCTCGAACTTGCTGGCGTACACACGCATATCGGCCGCTATCACATTCTGCACGGCGTCGATCTCGCGGTGCCGGAGGGGCGGGTCAGCATGTTGCTTGGCCGCAACGGCGCCGGCAAGACGACGGCGCTCCGCACCATCCTCGGCCTCTGGCGCGCCTCGTACGGGATGATCCACTTCGCCGGCGCCGAGATCACCGCGCACGCAACCCCGGATATCGCGCGGCTCGGCATCGCTTATGTTCCCGAGAATATGGGGGTGTTCGCGAGCCTCACGGTCGCCGAGAATTTTCGTCTCGCGGATTGGCGCGGCGATCTGCGACCGACGCGGCTGGACGCGGTGATGGCGGCGTTTCCGGTGCTCGCCCAGAAATGGCGGGCGCGCGCCGGGACACTTTCCGGCGGGCAGAAACAGATGCTGGCGATCGGGCGTGCCATCGCCGCCGAGCATCGTCTGCTGATCATCGACGAGCCGAGCAAGGGCTTGGCGCCGGGGATGGTTGCGCAACTCACCGAGGCCCTCATCGGCCTCAAGCAGGCTCGCACCACGATCCTGCTAGTCGAACAGAATTTCGCCATGGCGCAGGCACTCGGCGATCATGTCGCGGTGATGGAGGATGGACGCATCGTGTATCGTGGCGACATGGCCGCACTGGCCAAGGATATTCCCTTGCAGACCCGGCTTCTCGGCCTCAGCCTCGCGAGCCATCAATGACCCCGATTGCGCGCCAGCCGCTCTCTCTCGGGGGCCGCGACCCCCTGCCCTATCTTGTGCTCCCGGCGCTGATGGTGCTGGCCTTGGCGGCGATGAAATTCTCCGCCTGGCTCACCCTCACCGTCGCCGGCCTCGCCGTCGGCTGCATGCTGTTTCTCGCCGCGATCGGCCTGACGCTGATTTTCGGCCTGATGGATGTGCTCAATTTCGCCCATGGCGGGTTCGTGACCCTCGGCGCCTTCATCGTCGCGGCGGTGTTCGCCGCCCTGCCGGCCAGCGGAGGCGGCGCTGCTGCGGCGCTCGGCGTGGTCGCGCTGGCGCTGGCGGCGGCGGCGGTGGCGGGCGGCGGGTTGGGGCTGGTGTTCGAACGCCTGCTCATTCGCCGCGTCGCCGGCGCCCCGCTCCGACAGATTCTGATCACCGTCGGCGGCGGCATCATTTTGCAGCAGATGTTGATCGTGCTGTTCGGCGCCGAACCCCTCGCCTTGCCGCGGCCGGAGGCGCTGCGCGGCGGTTTCATCATCGCCGGCGCGGCGGTCGAGCGCTATCGGCTCATGGTCTGCCTGCTCGGCCTCGTGGTCTACGCCGCGACCCATCTCGCCCTCAACCGCACCCGGCTCGGGCTGCTGATCCGGGCTGCGGTGGAGAACCGGGAGATGGTGGAGGCGCTCGGGTTTCGCGCCGAGCGCCTGTTTCGCCTGGTCTTCGCCGCCGGCACCGCGCTTGCCGCGATCGGCGGCGTGGTCTGGGCGCTCTATGCCGGGATGGTCACCGCCGATCTTGGCGCCGACATCATCATTCTGATCTTCATCGTCGTCATCATCGGCGGCCTCGGCTCGGTCAGCGGCTGTTTTCTGGCCTCACTCCTGTTGGGGCTCGCCAATAATTACGTCGGGTTTCTCGCGCCGAAGCTCGCGCTCGGCACCGATATCGCCTTGATGCTGATAGTGCTGCTGTGGCGGCCGCGCGGCCTGTTGCCGATGGATGGCGCGTGATGCGGCTTCTCTCCCAGGATCGCCCCGGACACTGGCTGCTCGCGATCCTCCTCGCGGCAATTTTGCTCGCCCTCGCCGGCGCGCCGTTTCTGCTCCCGGGCACCAAAGCGCTCGCAGTGGCAGCGCGGATTCTGATCTTCATCGTCCTCGCCGCGAGCTATGACCTCCTGCTCGGCTATACCGGCATCGTCTCCTTCGCGCAGACGACGTTTTTCGGCCTCGGCGCCTATGGCGTCGCGATCGCTTTGACGGGCGGGAGCGGCTGGCTCGCGCTCATCCTCGGGGCGGCGGCGGGGATCGCGGTTTCGGTCGCGCTGGCGCTGGCGATGGCGCTGCTGTCGCTCCGCGTACGGGCGATTTTCTTCTCCATGATCACCCTCGCCCTGGCCCGCTTCGTGCAAGTTCTGGCGAGCGAGTGGCGCGGCCTCACGGGTGGCGAGGATGGCCTCACCTTTTCCGTCCCACGCCTGATCGCGCCCGGCTTTCACCCTTTCGCCGCGCCGATCCTGGGTCTGCGCATCACGGGCCCGGTGATCGCCTATTATCTGATTTTCGCCGTCACGCTCGCCGCCTTTCTCATTCTGCTCCGCATCGTCAATTCGCCGTTCGGGCGGGTTTTGCAGGCGATTCGGGAAAACCCGTTCCGCGCCGAGGCGCTCGGCTACCGGACCATCGTCCATCGCGCGCTGGCGAGTGTGCTGGCCGCCGGCTTCGCGGCGCTGGCCGGGGCGATGATGGCGATGCAGCTTCGTTATACCAACCCAGATACGACGCTTTCCTTTTCACTGATGATCGATATTCTGCTGATGGTGGTGATCGGCGGCATGGGCACGCTTTATGGCGCGGCACTCGGGGCGACGGTGATGGTCATGGCGCAATACTACCTGCAACCCCTGCTCGCGGCGCTGGCCGCGGCGGCGCAAGGGATCGTCCTGCTGCCGGCGCTCCTCGATCCCGAGCGCTGGCTGCTCTGGCTCGGGCTGATCTTCGTGCTGGTGGTCACCTTCTTTCCCGCCGGCATCGCCGGCAGCCTGCGCGCCCGGGCAAACGCCGCGGCACGCGCGCCGCGCACCTGACATCGAGACATGATCCGAGGGAGACGCGAATGTATCCGAACCTGACCGAACTCTTCATCGCCGGCGAATGGCGCCCGAGCGCCGATGGCCGGCGCCTTGCCATTCTCAACCCGGCGACCGCCGAGCCGATCGGCGATGTCGCCCATGCCGGGCGCGCCGATCTCGACGCGGCACTCGCCGCCGCCGCGCACGGTTTCACGGTCTGGCGCCACAAAAGCCCCTATGATCGGGCGAAAGTGATGCACAAGGCGGCCGAGCTGATGCGCGAGCGCGCCGACGCCATCGCGCCGCTGATGACCATGGAACAAGGCAAGCCCCTCGCCGAGGCGCGGGGCGAGACCCTTCTCGCCGGCGATCTCATCGACTGGTTCGCCGAACAAGGGCGGCGGAGCTTCGGCCAAGTGATCCCGGGCCGTGCCGAGGGGATCTATCAGCTCACCTTCAAGGAGCCGGTGGGACCGGTCGCCGCCTTCACGCCGTGGAACTTCCCGATCAACCAGGCGGTGCGGAAGATTTCACTCGCTTTGGCCGCCGGCTGCTCGATCATCGTCAAGGGGCCGGAGGAAACCCCGGCTTCCTGTGCCGCGCTGATCCGCGCCTTCGCCGATGCCGGCGTGCCGGCGGGGGTGGTCAATCTCGTCTTCGGGGTGCCGGCGGAGATTTCGGACTATCTCATTCCGCATCCGGTGATCCGCAAAATCTCCTTCACCGGCTCGACCGCGGTCGGCAAGCAGCTCGCCGCCCTGGCCGGCCAGCACATGAAGCGGATCACCATGGAGCTTGGCGGGCATGCGCCGGCGATCGTTTTCGATGACGCCGATCTCGACCGCGCGATCTCGATCCTGAGCGCCAATAAATTCCGCAATGCCGGGCAGGTCTGCGTCGCGCCGACGCGGTTTCTGATCCAGGAAGCGGTCTATGACCGTTTCGTCGCGGGATTCACCGCCGCCGCCAAGGCACTCAAGCTCGGCGACGGGCTCGACAAGGCAACCCGCATGGGTCCGCTCGCCCATGCGCGGCGAGTGCAAGCGATGGAAACCCTCGTCCAGGACGCGGCGCAGAAAGGGGCGCGGGTGGTCACCGGCGGCGAACGGGTGGGGAATAAAGGGTATTTCTTCGCGCCGACCGTGTTGACCGACGTTGCGCTCGACGCCCGCATCATGAACGAGGAACCCTTCGGCCCGGTCGCCATAATCCGCCCCTTCCGCGAGGTCGAGGACGCGATCACCGAAGCGAACCGTTTGCCCTATGGGCTCGCCTCCTACTCCTATACCAGCTCGGCGCGGACCGCGGCGATGATCGGGGAGCGGGTGGAAGCGGGCATGATGTCGATCAACCATCACGGCCTCGCTTTGCCGGAAGTGCCGTTCGGCGGCATCAAGGATTCGGGCTTCGGCTCGGAAGGCGGCACAGACGCGATCGAGGCTTATTTCAACACCAAATTCGTCACTCACGCGACGAGTTGAGAAAACTCGGTTCTTTTTTAAAAAAAGAACCAAAACTTTTGCCGGTTGGGCAGTGCCGGTGGCACTGCCCATTCCGGAAAACCGGATAAAGTCTTTTTGCTTCTTTTTCTTCAGAAAAAGAAGCGCTTTTATGCCGTGACCAAAGGCTCAGTCGCGGCGGTTGCGGGGCACGAAATCGCGCATCGGAGCACCGGTATAGAGCTGGCGCGGGCGGCCGATGCGCTGTGAGGGATCTTCGATCATCTCTTTCCACTGGCTGATCCAGCCAACGGTGCGCGCCACTGCGAACAACACCGTGAACATGCTGGTCGGAAAACCCATCGCCTTGAGAATGATGCCGGAATAGAAATCGACATTGGGATAGAGTTTTTTCGAGATGAAATACTCGTCACTGAGCGCGATCCGCTCCAGCTCGATGGCGAGATCGAGCAGCGGGTCGTCCTTGATACCGAGTTCGCCGAGCACCTCATGGCAGGTGCGCTGCATGATCTTGGCGCGTGGGTCATAGTTTTTGTAAACGCGATGGCCGAATCCCATCAGCCGGACATTGCTGTTCTTGTCTTTGACGCGGGCGATGAACTCGGGAATGTGATCGACATGGCCGATCTCCTCGAGCATTTTCAAAACCGCCTCATTGGCGCCGCCATGCGCCGGCCCCCAGAGGCTGGCGATACCAGCAGCGATGCAGGCGAACGGATTGGCCCCGGTCGAGCCGGCGAGACGAACCGTGCTGGTCGAGGCGTTCTGCTCGTGGTCGGCGTGCAGGATCAAAATTCGGTCCATCGCCCGCGAGAGAATGGGATTGGGCTTGAACGGCTCGGCCGGGACCGCGTTCATCATGTAAAGGAAATTCTCGGCGAACGAGAGATCGTTGCGTGGATACATGAAAGGCTGGCCGATCGAATATTTATAGGCCCAGGCGGCGATCGTCGGCACCTTGGCGATCAGGCGGAAGGCGCTGATGCGGCGATGCTCGGGATTATTGATGTCGAGACTGTCGTGATAAAAAGCCGACAGGGCGCCGACCACGCCGCATAGCACCGCCATCGGATGCGCGTCGCGCCGGAAGCCATTGAAGAAGCTCCGCAACTGCTCGTGCAGCATGGTATGGCGGGTGACGCCACGCTCGAACTCGGCGAATTCGGCGTCATTGGGAAGTTCCCCGTTGAGCAGCAGATAAGCCGCTTCGAGGAAGGTCGAATGCTCGGCCAACTGCTCGATCGGGTAGCCGCGATAGAGCAGAATCCCTTCGTCGCCGTCGATATAGGTGATCTTGCTCTCACAGGACGCGGTACCGCCATAGCCGGGATCGAAGGTAAAGACCCCGAGTTCGTTGTAGAGCTTGCGGATGTCGAGAACTTCGGGTCCGATCGTGCCCGCGAGCATGGGCAGTTCCGCATTCTGATTATGGCCAGGAATGGTGATGACGGCGGAATTCTTGGCGGCGTTGCTCATAACGATATCCCCTATGTCCCCGTTGGCGGCGTGGGCCGCGCGATTGTTGGCTTGTCGGCGCTCGGGCCGGTGCTGGGGTGTAGATAAGAAGGAAACCCTCGCCAACGCAACCTTCGCAGATGCAGCAAAATCCCGTGATTATCCCCAGAATGGTTTAAGCGCCTGTAAACGCTGCAAAGCCCGCGCCGCTTTGCGGGTCGCGCGCGGCACACCGGCCGCGGCGAGGCCGAGGGCCATGCCTTGGGCGACCGCGAAATCCGGAGCGACATCCGCAGCGAGGGCGATTTCGGGCGCGAGTTCACGCACCTGGCGCGCGGTGGTGGCGACGTCATTGATCGCCCCCAGCCGGTCCTGCAGCGCAGCCAGGCGGCGGAGAAAGCGCGCCACGCGCCGCGGCGGAAAGCAAGGCGCGAAAATTTCCCCGAGATAGCGGAGCCGCTTGGCATCCAGCCGCAGACGATGGAGCAATTCCGGCCCGAGATCGGCAAGCGTCGTCACCCGGCGGAGCTTGCGGGCCCGCCGTTCCAGCCGGTCGCGGGCAAACGCGCCGAACGCCGGCGCCGCCTCACCCTCCCCTGGCGGCAAAACGAGAAGCGGCAGGATCGCCAGCATGACGTCGAGCTGGCGCGCCGCGTCCCCCGCGAGCCAGGCGCCAAGCGCCGCATAAGCCGCGTGCCAGCGCGCGATCGCTGCCGGCAAAAGCCGCAGCGGCGCGGGATCCTCGGGGAAGGCCCGGGTGAGATCGCGCCCGATCCCGCCCATGAACACGTCCCATTCCCGCGCCGGGCCGAGAACCCGGCCAAACGCACGCAGAGTCTGGCGGAGTTCGGCGAGCATCGGCGCGCAGAGCGGCGCGAAGGCGGCGATCGCGGCGCGCAGGCGGCGGAGTGCGACCCGGGTTTGATGCACCGGCTCGGGATCATGATCGGCGCTGGCCGGCACCGGCACGCCGGAGAGCGCGGCGAGATGGGCGCGCAGGACCGCGGCGCGCGCGGCGAGGATCCGGCTTGCGGCCAGCGTGAGCGGGGTTGCGGCGTCGAGTTCGGCGGTCGGATCGGCGGGCGGCGGGAGCGCGACCCCAAGGGCGCGATGAGCGGCGAAGGCGGGAAGCGGCACCGGAAGTGCCGCGAGCGGCAAATCCTCGGCGAGCCCGCGCGCCGCCGCCGCGACCGCGAGCGCCGGCCCGGTCAGTGACAGGCGGCAGAGGCGCCCGCCGCCGGCGCCGGCAACGAAAGCGCCGCTGGCGATGGTAAGCCCGAGCCCAGGCACGGCGCGGCTCACATAGCGCCGGCGGCGGCCGATCACGCCGCCGAAGACGAGGCCTTCGGGCGGGCGCGCGGCACCCGGACCGGCGCCGTTCGCTTCGCTTTCGGCGCCGAGATGCCAGATTTCGACCAGGCGCGCCCACCGCCCGCCGCGCAGCCCAAGCGCCCGCCATCCCGCAACCCGGCCCAGCCGAGACGCAGCCTCTGGCGCGAGGACGCAATCGAGCCGCGCCGGGACGGCGGCATCGCTTTCCGGCCGGGGCTCGTGCTGCGCGGCCCCCGCCGCGCTCATTCGTCGGCCGCGGTGAGATCGCGCGGCGAGAGGAAACGGAGCAGCCGCGCCGGCCCGGCGCCGAGCGCCGCCCAAGGGCCGCCATAGGCGAATTCGAGCAGGGTTCCGGTCGGCAACCCCGCTTCCAGCCGCGCCCTGGCGCCGTCGCCGTGCTGATCCGCAAGACGCAGCGCGCAGTCATGCAAACCCGGATTATGGCCGATCACCAGCACGCTGCGCACGGTTTCCGCGACCTCGTTCAGAATCCCGACGATCTGCCCAGCGCTCGCGAGATAGAGCGCCGCCATGGTCTCGATCAGCGGCGTCTCCTCCCAGGGTTCGAGCCCGGCCAGCGTCTCCAGAGCGCGCCGGGCGCTGGAGACCAGCACGAGATCGGGGAGCAGGCCGCGGGCGCGCATCGTCTCCCCGATCGCCGCCGCGTCGCGGCTCCCGCGCGCCGTCAGCGGCCGCGCCTCATCGGGCACGCCAGGGTTGGCGGCGGCGGCTTTGGCGTGGCGCAGGAACAGAAGCTGGTGCATGCGGGCGGGGAACCATGAAGGACGGGACGATGCGCGCGATCTTGCCATCTTCGGCGGCGTTTGTCGCCCACCCCCGCGCCGGCCATCGACAACGCCCCTCACCCCGCGCGGTTTTCTCATCTACGCGAGCCTTGGCGGGAGCCTTGGCGTGGCTTTTGGCCCTATGATAGAGTTCACCCAACAGAGGAAATGCCGCCGCGTTGCCTATTCAATACGCACCGTCGCTCTTCCTGTTGCCCGTCCTGCTCGCGATCCAGGGCGCGTTCGTTGCTCTCGTCCTCGCCACCCGCATGCGGGCGGCGGCCGGTAAGGCACGTCTCGCCCTGCTCGGCGCGTCGGCGATCACCTTCGGGGTCTCCATCTGGGGCATGCATTTCGTCGGCATGCTGGCCCTCCGCATGCCTTCCCCCGCGCATTACCTGCTCGATCCGACCCTTCTCTCCTTCCTCGTCGCGATCCTCGCGGTCGCCGGCGCCATCGCCCTGGTGGCGAACCATCCTCTGTCCCGTTCCGCCTTCCTGTGCGGCGCGCTGCTGATGGGCACCGGCATCGTCGGGATGCATTTCATCGGCATGTCGGCGCTCAGCACCGATTTCATCCTAAGCTACAACCCCGCCTATGTGATCGCGAGCGCGATCGTCGGGATCTCCGCCTCCGGGCTCGGCCTGCATCTGGCGCTCCGGACCGGAACCGCGCGCCAGCCGCCGGTGAGCGCGGCGGTCCTGATCGGGCTCGCCATCTCCGGGATGCATTATACGGCGATGGAAGGCACGACGATGGTGGTCTGCGCCCCGCCGGCGGCCGCCGGCGCTGGGTTGTCACCCGAGATCTTCGCCGTGGCGGTGGCAGCGGTCGCGATCGCGATCTCGCTCGGCTTTCTGCTGGCTTTGCCCCCGGAGCGGGACGCGGATCCACCCGTTGGTCGGCCGGCCGGCCCCTCGCCGCCGTTTTCCTGGGCGAGCGCCGCTGGCGTGATGCCGCAGGCGGCGCTCGCCGCCGTGCCGTCTCCCCCCGCCGATCCGCCCCCCGCCGATCCCCCCCTCGCCGATCCGTCCTGGGCGGAGGCAGGGCGAGGCGGGGTGGAGACGCTGCCACACCAGGCCGACGAGGTCAGTGGCGCGGCCCCGTCACGTGGCGCGGATGGCCCGCCGCCGCGCCGTGCGGCGGTCGCCCTGCCTGCCGAGCGCCAGGGCCGCACGATCTATATCGAGGTCGGTGCCCTGCGCGCGGTTCATGCCAACGGGCATTACACGATGCTCGTGGATGGCGAGGGCGAGGCCCTATGCCAATTATCGATCAGCGCGGTGGAACAGAAGCTCGACCCCAAACGTTTCATCCGCGTCCATCGCAGCCATTTGGTCGCCTTCGATGCCGTGACCTCGATCGAGCGGACCGGCGATGGCGGCCTCGCCTGGCTCGCCGGCACCCGATTGCCGGTTCCGGTGAGCCGGAGCCGCTACCCGACGCTGCGGGCCTCGCTCGACGCCCGCGCGGAAGGACAGCCCATCTGACGCATTTCATGCGCAAACACAGCTTTTCATGCGCCCAACCCGGCATTCGGGCTCTCGTGCATTAGGCTTTGGCGGCGGGTCGCCGGCTCCTGAATACTTGTCCCCGACCATTCGGTTATGGCCACTCGGTTATGGCCACCGGCCCGGCTTGCGGGCCCAACATCATCATCCGGGGAGGAGAACGCCGTGATTCCGGGCCCATTCGCCTATCATCGCCCCCAAAGCCTCGCCGAGGCGGTGGCGCTGTTCGCCGCCCACCCGGAAGACGGCCGGGCGCTCGCCGGCGGCCACAGTCTCATTCCAATGATGAAGCTTCGCCTCGCGACCCCCGAACATCTGATCGATCTCGGCGGCATCGCGGCGCTAAAGGGCATCCGGCGCGAGGGGGAGACCTGGGTGATCGGGGCGACCACCACCCAAGCGGCGCTGATCGGGCATGAGGCGCTGCCGGCTGGTCTTCCGATCATCGGCGAGACCGCGCGCCAGATCGCCGACCCGCAGATCCGCTATTGCGGCACGCTCGGCGGCAACGTCGCCAACGGTGATCCCGGGAACGACATGCCGGCGCTGATGATGTGCCTCGATGCCGTCTATCATCTCGCCGGGGCCAAGGGGGAGCGGCGGGTGAAGGCGCGCGATTTCTATCTCGGCGCCTATGTCACCGCGCTCGCGGCGGGCGAGATCCTGACCGCGATCCAGATTCCCGCCGCCCCACCCGGGCACGGCCACGCCTATGAGAAGCTCAAGCGCAAAATCGGCGATTACGCGACCGCCGCCGCCGCCGTGATGCTCACCCTCGAGGCGGGACGAATCGCGACCTGCGCGATCGGCCTCACCAATCTCGCCCCGACGCCGCTTCTGGCCGAGGCGGCGGCGGCCATGCTGATCGGCGAGACGCCCGATGAGCGCGCCTTCGCGGCGGCGGCACGCGCGGTCGAGGCGATCGTCGCCCCCACCGCCGACGGGCGTGGCCCGGTGGAGTACCGCACCAAAATGGCCGGCGTGATGACGCGGCGCGCCCTTGCCCGGGCCGTGGCCCGGATCGGCGCTTGAAAGGAGGAACGGCATGAAGAAGATCCCGCTCTCGCTCACCGTGAACGGCGATCCGGTCGAAGCGCTGGTCGAACCACGCACGCTGCTCATCCATTTCCTGCGCGAGCAGCTCGACCTGACCGGCGCCCATATCGGGTGCGATACCACCCATTGCGGCGCCTGCACGGTCGATCTCGATGGCCGTTCGGTGAAATCCTGCACACTCTTCGCGGTGCAGGCGGAAGGGGCCGCGATCCGCACGATCGAGGGTCTGGCGGCGGCGGACGGCACGCTCCACCCCCTGCAGGAGGGGTTTCGTGAAATGCACGGGTTGCAATGCGGCTTCTGCACGCCCGGGATGATCATGCGCGCCTACCGGCTGCTGCAGGAGATCCCCAACCCCTCGGAGGATGAGATCCGCGCCGGCATCGCCGGCAATCTCTGCCGCTGCACCGGCTATCAGAACATCGTGCGGGCGATCGCCTTCGCGGCCGCACGGCTCAACGGCGAAAACCTCGAGGAGGCCGCGGCATGAACGAGATGAGCGAAACCCGCGAGGTCCGCGAGGCCCGGCTTCAGGGGCTCGGCTGCAAGCGCAAGCGGGTCGAGGATGTCCGCTTCACCCAGGGCAAGGGCAAGTATGTCGACGATCTCAAACTGCCCGGCATGCTCTATGGCGATTTCCACCGCTCGCCCTATGGCCATGCGCGCATCAAGCGGATCGACACCAGCAAGGCGAAAGCGGTGCCGGGCGTGCTCGCGGTGCTGACCGCCGAGGATCTGAAACCGCTCAAGCTCGACTGGATGCCGACCCTCGCGGGCGATGTCCAGGCGGTTCTGGCCGGCGACAAAGTGCTGTTCCAGAACCAGGAAATCGCTTTCATCGTCGCGACCGAACGCTATATCGCGGCCGATGCCGCCGATCTCGTCGAGGTGGAATACGAGGCGCTGCCGGCGCTCGTCGATCCGTTCAAGGCGATGGCGGAGGATGCGCCGATCCTGCGCGAGGACATCAAGGACAAGACCACCGGCGCGCATGGCGAGCGCAAGCACCCCAACCACATCTTCACCTGGGAAATCGGCGATCGCGAGGCGACCGATCTCGCCTTCCGCGAGGCGGAGGTGACGATCAAGGAACTGATCTCCTATCAGCGTGTGCATCCCTGCCCGTTGGAGACCTGCCAGTCGGTCGCCTCGTTCGACAAGATCAAGGGCGAGCTTACCGTCTGGGGCACCTTCCAGGCGCCGCATGTGGTGCGCACGGTGGCGGCGATTCTCTCCGGGATTCCAGAACACAAGATCCACGTCATCGCGCCCGATATCGGTGGCGGCTTCGGCAACAAGGTCGGCGTCTATCCCGGCTATGTCTGCGCGATCGTCGCCTCGATCGTCACCGGGCGGCCGGTGAAATGGGTGGAGGATCGGATCGAGAACCTCTCCACCACCGCGTTCGCCCGCGACTATCACATGACGGCGGAAATCGCGGCGACGCGCGAGGGCCGGGTGAAGGCGCTCCGCGTGCATGTGCTCGCCGATCATGGCGCGTTCGATGCCTGCGCCGACCCCTCCAAATGGCCCGCCGGCTTCTTCAACATCGTCACCGGCTCCTATGATTTTCCGATCGCGCATGTCGCGGTGGACGGGGTCTACACCAACAAGGCGCCGGGCGGCGTCGCTTATCGCTGCTCCTTCCGGGTGACCGAGGCGGCCTATTGTATCGAGCGCGCCATGGACATCCTGGCCCACAAGCTGGGGATCGATCCGGCCGAGATCCGGATGCGCAATTTCATCCGCCGCGAGCAATTTCCCTATCACTCCGCGCTCGGCTGGGAATACGATTCCGGGGACTACCACACCGCCCTGCAGAAGGCGCTGGACGCGGTCGGCTACAGCGCGCTCCGCGCCGAGCAGACGGCGCGGCGGGAAGCCTTCCGGCGCGGCGAGACCCGCGAGATCATGGGCATCGGGATTGCCTTCTTCACCGAGATCGTCGGCGCCGGGCCGGCGAAGAATTGCGACATCCTCGGCATCGCGATGTTCGACAGCGCCGAAATCCGCATCCACCCGACGGGCGCGGTGATCGCCCGCATGGGCACCAAGAGCCAGGGGCAGGGGCACGAGACGACCTACGCCCAGATCATCGCCTCCGAACTCGGCATCCCGGCCGATGACGTGATGATCGAGGAGGGTAATACCGATACCGCCCCCTACGGGCTCGGCACCTATGGTTCGCGCTCGACGCCCACCGCCGGCGCCGCTACCGCCATGGCCTGCCGCAAGATCAAGGCGAAGGCGCAGATGATCGCCGCCCACCTCCTCGAAGTGCATCACGACGACGTGGAGTTCGATATCGACCGCTTCCGCGTCAAGGGCATGCCGGAGCGGTTCAAGACGATGAAGGACATCGCCTGGACCGCCTATAGCGCGCCACCGCCCGGCCTGGAGCCGGGATTGGAGGCGGTCAACTACTATGATCCGCCGAACATGACCTACCCCTTCGGCGCCTATATCTGTGTGATGGACATCGACGTCGATACCGGGGTCGCGAAGATTCGCCGCTTCTACGCGCTCGATGATTGCGGCACGCGCATCAACCCGATGATCATCGAGGGGCAGGTGCATGGCGGGCTGACCGAGGCCTTCGCGATCGCCATGGGCCAGGAGATCGCCTATGACGAAATCGGCAATGTGAAGGGGGCTTCGTTCCTGGATTTCTTCCTGCCGACCGCGGTCGAGACGCCGAAATGGGAGACCGATTTCACCGTCACCCCTTCCCCGCATCATCCGATCGGCGCCAAGGGGGTCGGCGAGAGCCCGAATGTCGGCGGCGTGCCGGCCTTCTCGAACGCCGTGAACGACGCTTTCGCCTTCCTCGGCGCGACCCACATCCAGATGCCGCACGATGCCTGGCGCCTGTGGCAAGCGGCGGAGGCGCTCGGGGCGCAGGGATGACCGCGGGGGCGCAACCGGAGGGGCGGTGTTGACGCGCGCAGAGATCGCCGAACGTCTCGCCGCCACCGGCTATGTCGCCGACCAGGATCTCGCGACCGCGCTCCTGCTGATGGCGATGCTGGGCCGGCCGCTCCTGCTCGAAGGGGCCGCCGGGGTCGGCAAGACCGCCATCGCCACCGCGCTCGCGGCGATCCACGATACCCGTCTGATCCGGCTGCAATGCTATGAGGGGCTCGATCAGGCGAGCGCGCTCTATGAATGGAACTACCAGCGCCAGTTGCTGGCGATCAAGACACGGGAAGCGGGGGCACGGGACGCGGGGGTACGGGACGCAGGCGGGCGCGAGGGCGCGGAGGAGATCGAGGAGGCCCTGTTCAGCGAGCGCTATCTTCTCGAACGCCCTTTGCTCGCCGCGATCCGCGAGGCGCGCCCGCCGGTCTTGCTGATCGATGAGCTCGACCGCGCCGACGAGGCGTTCGAAGCCTTCCTGCTCGAATTGCTGTCCGATTTCCAGGTGAGCATCCCGGAACTCGGCACGATCCGCGCGCGCAGCATCCCGCACGTCGTGCTCACCGCGAACGGCACCCGCGAATTATCGGACGCGCTGCGCCGGCGCTGCCTCTATCACTTCATCGATTATCCATCCGTCGATCGCGAGGTCGCGATCCTCCGCGCGCGTCTGCCCACCCTCGGCATCGATCTCGCGGGACAGGCGGCGCGCCTGGTCGCGGCCCTTCGCAAGGAGCCGCTCCGCAAGGTTCCAGGGGTTGCCGAAAGCCTGGATTGGGTCGCAGCCCTGCTCGGTCTCGGCGTGCGTGATCTCGGTGACGCGCCGGAGATGCTCTATGAAACCCTCGCCTGCCTCCTCAAAACGCAAGAGGACCACGCGCAGATCGATCGCATCGCGTTCTCACGCCTGATCGCCCGGGTGGCGTGAGGCAATGCGCGCCGAAACCCTGATCGCCCGACGAATCGCCGCGTTTTCGGCAACATTGCGCGAAGCCGGCTTCGCCACCGGCATGAGCGAGAGCGCCGATGCGGCGCGCATCATCGCCTCGCCACTCGCCCGCAGCGCCGCGACCCTGCGCCCCGCCCTGCGCGCCCTGTTCGCCGGCCGGCGCGCCGACTGGGAACGCTTCGATGCCCTCTTCGATGCCGCCTTCCTCGGCCGGCGCGCGCGCCAGATGGTGCGGGTGAGCGGCGCGCCGCCAGCAACGCCGGGGCCGCGCTCGCTCCGCGAACTCGCCGCCGAGCGGGCTGAGCGGCACCGGGACAGCGGCGCGGAAGCGGCATCGGCGATGGCAGCCGGAGAGGCGATCGGCGCCGAAGAAGCCATGCAAGGCGGCATGTCCACGACGGCGAGCGATGCCGCGCGCGACATGCGGCAGCTCGGCGATCCAGATGCACTCGCCGCCGCCGAGGCGGTTGCTCTCCGGCTGATCACCCGGCTCCGGGCGCGCGATGGGCGGCAAAGGCGGCGCGTGCGGCATGGCGGCCGGCTCGACCTGCGACAGACGATCCGCGAAAGCCTCGGGCATGGCGGCATGCCCTTCGAACTCGTCTGGAAGCGGCCACGCCCGCAGCCGCTCCGTATCGCGCTGCTGCTCGACGTCTCCGGCTCGATGAACCTGCACACCCCGCTGTTCCTGCGCTTCGCGCTTGGCGTAATGCGACGGGCGGAGAAGGCGGAGGTGTTCCTCATCCACACGCGGCTAGCCAGCGTCGGCGAGGCGATGCGCGATCGCGACCGGCCGCGCGCCCTCGACCGGCTCACTTTGCTCGCCAAGGGGATCGGCGGCGGCACGCGTCTCGGCGAGGCGATCGGCCTTTTCAATCGCCGCCACGCGCCGCGCGCTCTTGCCGGCCGCGCGGTCTGCTTCATCGTCTCCGACGGGTTCGAGACCAGCGATCCCGCATTGCTCGGCCGCGAGATGGCGGCGCTGCGGCGGCGCTGCCGGCGCATCGTCTGGCTCAATCCGGTACTGACGCGCGCCGATGACGCGCCGATCGCCCAGGGCATGCAGGCGGCGCTGCCCCATCTCCGCCTATTGGCGCCAGCCGGCTCGCTGGAGGGTTTGGCGGCCCTGGAAGACTCCCTGCGCCGGCTATGAGGGAAGACATGGCGATGAATGCGGCCGACGACATCCTCGCTCTGATCGGCGTGTTGAAAACCGCGGGGGCCCCGTTCGCGGTCGCAACGGTGGTGCGCACCGTCTCACTGACCGCGGCGAAAGCCGGCGCGAAAGCGGTGATCCGGGCCGATGGCGCGATCGCTGCGGGCTGGATCGGCGGCGGCTGCGCCCGTGCGGCGGTGCTCAAGGCGGCCCGCGCCGCGATGACGGATGGGCGGCCGCGGCTGGTGTCGGTCCAGCCGCTCGACGTCCTGCAAACCCAGGGCGTGCAGCCAGGGGAGGACCGTTGCGGCATTCATTTCGCGAGGAATGCCTGCCCGAGCCAAGGCGGAATGGACGTTTTCGTCGAACCGGTGTTGCCGCGCCCGGAGTTGCTCGTCTGTGGCGCCTCGCCGGTTGCGGTGGCATTGGCGAGCCTCGCCCGCCAGTTCGGCTATTTCGTGCGCGCCGCCGCCCCGGAGGCATCCCAGATCGCCTTCGAGGCGCCGGATGCGCGGCTCACCGCCTATGCGTTCAGAGACCTCGCGCCCGCCGAACGCTATATCGTCGTTGCGACCCAGGGTAGCGGCGATGAGGCGGCGCTCCAGGCCGCGCTCGACGCTTCCGCCGGCTACGTCGCGTTCGTCGGCTCGCGCCGCAAGGTCGCGGTGCTGCGCGCGGCGTTGAGCGGGCAGGGTGTCGACCCCACGCGGCTGGAGCGGCTGCACGCCCCGGCCGGCCTCGCGATCGATGCGGTCACACCGGAGGAGATCGCGCTCTCCATCCTCGCCGAAATCACCGCATGCCGCCGGCGGCCTCAGCGCACCGCGCCGTGACGGGCGCGGTGAAACTCGCCCGCGGTTTCGACTCTATGGCCGCTTTTTAGCCTCCTGCTCGCGCAGGATCGCTTCCCGGATCAACCGCCGCGCTTCCTCGGCGTCTCCCCAGCCGGCGATCTTGGCCCATTTGCCGGGTTCGAGATCCTTGTAGTGCTCGAAGAAATGCTGGATCTGTCCGATGGTGATTTCCGGCAGATCCGTATAGTTCATCACGTGGACATAGCGTTTGGTCAGCCTGGGGGATGGTACGGCGAGGATTTTCTCGTCGCCGCCAGCATTGTCCACCATCTTGAGGACGCCGATCGGGCGGACATTGATCACCGCGCCGGGCACGATCGGGCGGGTATTGGCGATCAGAACATCGATCGGGTCGCCGTCATCGGACAAGGTGTGCGGGACGAAACCGTAATTGCCGGGATAGCGCATCGGCGTGTGGAGAAAGCGATCAACCACCAGGGTACCCGCCGCCTTGTCCATTTCATATTTGACCGGCTCACCGCCAACCCCGACCTCGATCACGACATTGACGTCGTCCGGGGGATTATAGCCGATGGCGATAGCATCGAGACGCATGACAAAACTCCGCTCAACAACGACATTCAGGCTTGGCGCGGTTGGTTACCATGGATCGCGGCGCCGCGAAACCATGCTGCGGTGCAAAATCAGCCGTCGGCGCGCGGCACCCAGGGAATGCGGGCGATCTCAATGCCTTCCTCGGCGAGTTGCTCGGCCTGTTCGCCGCTGGCCTCACCATAAATCGGGCGGGCAGCACTTTCGCCGCGATGGATGCGCCGCGCCTCGTCGGCGAAGCCGGGGCCGAGGTAATCGCAGTTTTTCTCGATCTCGGCGCGCAGCCGCTGAAGCGCCGCGCGCACCTGATCCGGCAATGGCGGCCCGGCGAGGGCTTTCGGCGCCGGCGCGGCGGCGGGCGGTGCCGCGGCCGCGCGCCGCGCCAGCGCCGGCGCCATCAGCGCCCGGGTGACGCCGCTATCGCCGCAATGGGGACAGGAGAGCAGCCCCTCCGCCGCCTGCCGCTCGAAGGCGTCGCTGTTTTTGAACCATCCGTCGAAGGCGTGATCGGACGGGCAACGGAGCTGATAATGGATCATGCGCGGCTCGGCGATCGTCGCGGCGCCGGTCAGGCCGCCTTGTGCAGCAGCGGATCGAGCTTGCCGGCGGCGTCCAGCGCGTGAAGATCATCACAGCCGCCGATCGCCTGGCCGTCGATGAAAATCTGCGGCACCGTCACCCGCCCACCCGAACGACGCATCGCCTCGGCGCGCGCCGCCGAGCCGGAAGGCGCGTCGATCTCCTCGAAAGCAACGCCCTTCCGCGTCAAAAGCTGGACGGCGCGCGCGCAATAGGGGCATAGCGCCTGGGTGTAGATCTCAATCTTCGGCATGCGAATCTCCGCTCATGGGCGAGACATGTTCTCTTATGGCGGGGCTGACAAGAGGCGGACACGGTCTGGGATAGAAAAGATGCGGGCTCACGGCGGGTTTGCGTCATTGGAAGCGCGGATCGGCGACACGGGCGAGCACCAGGAGATCGACCGCGCGCGCCCCGGCCGCGAACAAGGCCCGCGCGCAGGCATTGGTGGTGGCGCCCGTGGTCAGCACGTCATCGATCAGCAAAATCCGTTGTCCGGCGATCACCGCCCGGCGGCCGGGGCGAACCGCGATCACGTCCGCCATGGTCTCCGCCCGTTCGATCGCTGAGAGATCGCCCAGCATCGGCGTCGCCCGCAAACGGCGAAGCGCATCGGGAAGCACCTCCCGCCCGGCCTGCCACGCCAGCGCCCGGGCGAGCAGCGCCGCCTGGTTATAGCGCCGGGCGAGGAGGCGGGTGCGATGCAGCGGCACCGGCACCAGGAGATCGGCGTCGGCGAGCAGCGCCGCCCCGGCGCGGGCCATGAACCGGGCGAGCGGCGCTGCGAGTTCGGTGCGGTCGCCATGCTTGAACGGCAGGATCAGGCGCCGCGCCATGGCGTCATAGCGAAACGCCGCCCGGGCGCGCGAAAAAACCGGCGGGTGATGGCGGCAATGGGCGCAAAGCCCGTCGCCGCCGGCGAGGGCGGCATAGACGAAGGGCGCGCCGCAACGGGCACAGAACGGCGCGGTGATGAAATTCACGTCTTGAAAGCAAGTCGCGCAAAACTGCCCCAGTTCCGCGACCGGCCGGTCGCAGGTGAGACAGAGCGGCGGCAGGAGGAGATCGAGCAGGCCGCGCCCGGCGCGCCGGAGGCGTTGCCCGAAAAACGGCGCGGCCGCGGCGCTCACGCCGCGAGACGGGTGCGGATCGCCGCCAGCGCCGCTTCCGCCCGCGAACCGTCCGGCCCGCCGGCCTGCGCGAGATCGGGGCGCCCGCCACCGCCCTTGCCGCCGACCACCTCGCTTGCCACACGCACGAGATCGACGGCGTTGAACCGCGCGGTCAGATCAGGGGAAACACCAACGACGATGCTCGCCTTGCCCTCGGCGGTGGAGACCAAGGCGACGATACCGCTGCCGATTTGTTTCTGGATCGCATCGGCAAGACCCTTGAGATCGCGCGCGGCAACCTGGCCGAGATTGCGCGCGGCGAGTTTCACCCCGCCGACCTCCTCGATCGCCGCATCCCCGCCGCCGGTCGCAAGCTTTCTTTGCAATGCGCTGATTTCGGCCTCGAGCCGGCGCCGGTCTTCGAGCAGGGCGTTGACGCGCGCCGGCAGATCGGCCGGATGGGTGCGGAGGGCGGCGGCCGCGGCGGCGAGGCGCTGGTCGTTCTCGGCAACCAGGGCGAGCGCGAAGGCGCCGGTCGCCGCCTCGATGCGGCGGAGGCCGGCGCCGACCGCGCTCTCGGCCTCGATGCGGAACAGGCCGATATCGCCGGTGCGCCCGACATGGGTGCCGCCGCAGAGTTCGATCGACCAGGCCGGCTTGTTGCCATCCGGCGCGCCCATCATCACGACCCGCACCTCGTCGCCGTATTTTTCGCCGAACAGCGCCATGGCGCCGAGTTCGACCGCCGCCGCCGGGGTCATCAGCCGCGTCGCAACGGAACTGTTCTCGCGGATGCGGGCATTCACCTCCGCCTCCACCGCGGCCAGATCCTCGGCGCTCAGCGGGCGCGGATGGCTGATGTCGAAACGCAGCCGGTCGGGCGCGTTCAGGCTGCCTTTTTGCGTCACATGGTTGCCGAGCCGGCGCCGCAGCGCCTCATGCAGGAGATGCGTCGCCGAATGGGCAGAACGGATCGCGCGGCGGCGGGCATGGTCGATCTCGGCGTGGACGGCGGCGCCGACCCGGAGGGTGCCGGTCTCGACCCGGCCGAGATGGACGAAGAGATCGCCGAGTTTCTTTTGCGTGTCGGTGATCGTGACGCGCACGCCCTCGGCGCCGGTGATCTCGCCGGTATCGCCGACCTGACCGCCGCTTTCGCCGTAAAACGGGGTCTGGTTGAGAATGACGGCGACCTCCGCACCGGGCCTGGCCTCGGCGACCGGGACGCCATCCTGAACCAGGGCCAGAACCGTCGCATCCGCCGTCTCGGTCGTGTAGCCGAGAAATTCGCTGGCGCCGGTTTTCTCGCGGAGTTCGAACCATACCCGCTCGGTCGCCGCGTCCCCCGAACCCGCCCAGGCGGCGCGGGCGCGGGCGCGCTGGCCCGCCATCGCCGCCTCGAACCCGGCGAGATCGACGCCGCGGCCCTGTTCGCGGAGCGCGTCCGCCGTGAGATCGATCGGAAAACCGTAGGTATCATAGAGCCGGAAGGCGACCTCGCCGGGAAGCGCCGCGCCTTCGGCCAGCCCCGCCACCGCCTCGTCGAGAAGATGCAGCCCGCGCTCCAGCATCGCGGCGAACCGCGTCTCCTCCAGCGACAGGGTTTCGGCGATCAGCGCCTCGGCGCGGCCGAGTTCGGGGTAGGCGAGCCCCATCTGGCGCACCAGCGCCGGCACCAGGCGGCAGAGCAGCGGCTGCGCGACGCCCATCTGATGCGCATGACGCATGGCGCGGCGCATGATCCGGCGCAGCACATAGCCGCGCCCCTCATTCGAGGGCAGCACGCCATCGGCGATCAGGAAGGCGGAACTCCGCAGATGATCGGCGATGACGCGGTGGCTCACCTTGTGCGGCCCGTCCGGCGCCTGGCCGGAGGCTTCGGCGCTGGCGAGGATGAGGGCACGGAGCGTGTCGGTATCGTAATTGTCGTGCTTGCCCTGGAGGATGGCGGCGAAGCGTTCGAGCCCCATGCCGGTATCGATCGAGGGGCGCGGCAGCGGCCGGCGCGAACCGGGCGGATCCTCCTCGAACTGCATGAAGACGAGGTTCCAGATCTCGACGAAGCGGTCGCCATCGGCGTCGGCGCTGCCCGGCGGGCCGCCGGGGACGGCGTCACCGTGGTCATAGAAGATTTCCGAGCACGGACCGCAGGGGCCGGTATCGCCCATGCGCCAGAAATTATCGCTGGTCGGGATGCGGATGATGCGGCTCTCAGGGAGACCGGCGATCTTGCGCCAGAGATCTGCCGCCGCCTCATCCTCGGAATAGACGGTGACCAGAAGCCGCTCGGGCGGCAGCGCGAAATCGCGGGTGATCAGCCGCCAGGCGAGGTCGATCGCCACATCCTTGAAGTAATCGCCGAAGCTGAAATTACCCAGCATCTCGAAAAACGTATGATGGCGGGCGGTATAGCCGACATTGTCGAGATCGTTGTGCTTGCCGCCGGCGCGGACGCATTTCTGCGCCGTGGTGGCGCGGCGATAGGGCCGCGTCTCCTGGCCGGTAAAGACGTTCTTGAACTGCACCATGCCGCTATTGGTGAACAGCAGGCTCGGGTCGTTGCGCGGCACGAGCGGCGAACTCTCCACCACCTGATGGCCGTTCTGGGCAAAGAAATCGAGGAAGGCGGCGCGAATATCGTTGCTGCTGGTCATCGTGGCCGGAAGGCCCCTGGCTCTCTGGGTTTGCACGGATCGATGCAAAACCCATTACCCCAGGCGCCCCCGCCTGTCACCTTGGCGCAACGCCCCCCTCTGGCGCCATGGCACCTCTCACTGCCTGGGTTTCACTGCCCGAGTTCGACGAGGACGATTTCCGCCGCCTCGCCGCCGGTGATGGTGATCTCGCGCTCGCCCGAGATCGCAGCCCCATCGCGCGTGCCGAGCCGCTCACCATTGACGCTGATCGTGCCGCTCGCGGCGACGACATAGGCGCCACCGCCCTCCGGCAACCGACAGCTTATCGTCTCGCCGGCGCCGAGCCGCCCGGCGAGCACCGCGGCATCGGCATAAAGCGGCAGCGCGCCGAGCCCGTCATGCGCCGCCCGGCCGCTGGCGAGAACCTGCAAACCGCCGCCCTCGCGCGGGAATTGCCGTGTCCCCCAGCCCGGCGTGACGCCGCGCTGATTGGGCATCACCCAGATCTGGAACAGCCGCGTCGGCACCGCCTCGCGATTATATTCGGCATGCACGATGCCGGTGCCGGCATGCATCACCTGGACGTCGCCGGCCTCGGTGCGGCCTTCATTGCCGAGACTGTCCTTATGGGTGATGGCACCCTCGCGGACATAGGTGATGATCTCCATCTCCCGATGCGGGTGCGGATCGAAGCCGCGCTGTGCCGCGATCTCATCGTCATTCCAGACCCGGAGCGGGCCGAACCCCATCCGCGCGGGGTCGTGGTACTCGCCGAAGCTGAAATGATGGCGGGCGTTCAGCCAGTCGTTACGGAAACGTCCGAGTCCGGCGAAGGGGCGAAGATCGATCATGACGCGGCTCCTGTTTGCCCGGTTTGTCCGGGGGAATTTGTTCGATATCGAAGAATTCGTGACCGCTATCTGGGCAAAGGGTGGAAAGGAGTCAAGGGGGCGATCTCGTCCTGCCTCGACCGGCTGGTTGCATTATAGTGCCGATCTCGGCACTCTCGCCGCAAGCAGCGCGAAGGCGGGAAATCGGGGAGGGTTGGGTGCCAGAGGGATCGACGCAAAAGACGCGTGCGGACGAGGCTTCGGGCAATGCTGCCGCATGGTTCATCGATCGCCATGCGCATGAGGGGCGCGGCGAGCGGGTCGCCTTCATCGATCCCTGGCGCCGCCTGACCTATGCCGGGCTGCGGGACGAGGCGGCGCGGTTCGCCGGCGCCCTCGCCGCCGCCGGCCTCCGCCGGGAACAGCGGATCGCGCTGATCCTGCGGGACAGTTGCGCGTTTCCGGTCGCGTTCTGGGGCGCCCTACGCGCCGGGATCGTGCCGGTGCCGCTCAATACCCTGCTGCCACCGGCGCTGCTCGCCGCCCTCCTCGCCGATTGCCGGGCCGGGCTCGTTCTCGTCTCGGCGCCGCTCGCCCCCGCCCTCGCCCCGGCGCTGAGCACGCTCACGCTACCGCCGCGCGTCGTGGTGGCCGAGGAAGGCGCGGACAAAGCGCCGGCCGGCCAGCAGAGTCTCGCCGATTTCCTCGCCGGCGCGGCGCCGGCGCCGCTGGTCGCCGCCTCACCCGATGAGGTCGCCTTTTGGCTCTATTCCTCGGGCTCGACCAGCACGCCGAAGGGGACGAAACACGTCCATGCCAGTCTGCGCGCGACCTATGAGACCTATGGCCGCCAGGTGCTCGGCATTGCCCCGGACGATCTGATGTTTTCCGCGGCCAAGCTGTTTTTCGCCTATGGGCTCGGCAATGCGATGACCTTCCCGATGGCGGTCGGCGCGGCGACCGTCCTGCTTCCCGAGCGGCCGACGCCAGAGCAGGTCTTCGCCGTCCTCACTACCCATCAGCCGAGCATTTTCGGCGGCGTGCCGACGCTCTACGCCGCCCTCCTCGCCCATCCCGGCCTCACCCGCGGCGCCGGCTCGCCGCGGCTCCGGCGCGCGATCTCGGCCGGCGAGCCCTTGCCCGAGCGCATCGGGCGGGAGTGGAAAGCGCGGGTCGGCGTCGACATCCTGGACGGCATCGGCTCGACCGAGATGCTGCACATCTTCCTCTCCAACCGCCCCGATGATATCCGCCATGGCACCACCGGGCGCGCCGTTCCCGGCTATGATCTCAAATTGGTCGACGAGCAGGACCATGAACTGAGCGGGGTCGCCGAGGGCGAATTGCTGGTGCGCGGCGCCTCCGCCGCCGACGGTTACTGGAACCAGCGCGACAAAAGCCGCCGCACCTTCGCCGGCGAATGGACGCGCACCGGCGACACCTATGCCCGCGACGCCGAGGGCTATTACCATTACCGCGGCCGCGCCGACGACATGATGAAGGTCAGCGGCATCTGGGTGAGCCCGTTCGAGGTCGAGGCCGCTCTGGTCGAGCATCCCGCCATCCTCGAAGCGGCGGTGGTCGGGCATGAAGACGCGGACGGACTGATCAAGCCGCGCGCCTTCATCGTTCTGAAGGACGCCGCCGCCGCCTCGCCCGACCTCGTCGCCGAATTGCAGGCGCTGGTCAAGGCGCGCGCCGGGCCGTGGAAATATCCGCGCTGGATCGATATCGTCGCCGAATTGCCGAAAACCGCGACCGGCAAGATCCAGCGCTTCAAACTGCGCGATCCGACATGAGCGTGGTCGCGGAGGCGTTCACCATCGACGCCGATGGCATGGCATTGGAGGCGGCGCGCTGGGGGAAGGGCGCGTCGGAGATCGTGCTGCTGCATGAGGGGCTGGGATCGGTCGGCCTGTGGCGTGATTTTCCCGCCCGTCTCGCCGCCGCGACCGGGAGTGGCATCGTCGCCTATTCGCGTGCCGGCTACGGCCAATCGGCGAGCGTGCCCCTGCCGCGCCCGCTTTCCTACATGCATGACGAAGCGCGCGAGGTCTTGCCGCGCGTCTTGCGGGCGATCGGGGCGCGGCGGGTGATCCTGCTCGGCCATTCCGATGGCGCCTCGATCGCCGCGATCCATGCCGCCGCCCCGACGGATGAATGCGCGATCGCCGGCCTGGTTCTGATCGCGCCGCATTTTTTCGTCGAAGAGGTTTCGATCACCAGCATCGCCGCGGCGCGCACGGCATATCAGACCGGCGATCTCCGCGCCCGCCTCGCCCGCCATCACCGCGATGTCGAGGCCGCGTTCCGAGGCTGGAACGATGCCTGGCTCGATCCCGGATTTCGCACCTGGCGGATCGACTCCCTGCTGCCCGCGATCACAGCGCCGGTGCTGATCATCCAGGGCGCGGCCGATGAATACGGCACGCTGGCGCAGATCGCCGTCGCCGAGGCCGAGCTTCCGCGCCCGCCGCGGGTCGAAATCATCGCCGGCGCCGGCCATGCGCCGCAATTTTCACACTCTGAGAGGGTGGTGGCGGCGATACGGGATTTCACGGCGGCATGTTTTAGCGCGCCCCCTCAGGCATGATAATGCTTTTCATGGAGGGTTTAACCAGGTATGATGCATTATAATTCATATTTTTCGTCCACTCCCGAGATCACCGCGAGGACGCCCGGCCCGATGATCGCAACGCCATGAAACACATCGATTTCCAGACCCATCCCGACCGCTATCGCCATTGGCGGATCGCATGCGAGGGGCGCGTCGCGCGGCTCCTCATGGATGTCGATCCCGCCGGCGGCCTCGCCGAGGGTTATGAATTGAAGCTCAATTCCTATGATCTCGGCGTCGATATCGAACTCGCCGACGCGGTCCAGCGTCTGCGCTTTGAGCATCCCGAGATCGGCGCCGTGGTGCTCGGCTCGGCGAAACCGGGGGTGTTCTGCGCCGGCGCCAATATCCGCATGCTCGCCGGCGCGACGCACGCCCATAAAGTCAATTTCTGTAAATTCACCAATGAGACGCGGCTTGCGATCGAGGATGCGAGCACCCATTCCGGCCAAACCTACCTCGCCGCCGTGAACGGCACCGCGGCCGGCGGCGGCTATGAACTGGCGATGACCGCCGAACACATCCTGCTCATCGATGATCGCCGTTCGACGGTCTCCCTCCCCGAGGTCGCGCTGCTCGCCGTCCTCCCCGGCACCGGCGGGCTGACCCGGCTGACCGACAAGCGCCGCCTGCGCCGCGATCGCGCCGATCTCTTCTGCCTGATGGAGGAGGGGGTGCGCGGCGCGCGGGCGCGGGACTGGCGGCTGGTCGATGAACTGGTGCCGCCCAGCGCCTGGGAGGCGACCATCACCGCCCGCGCCGAGGCGTTTGCGGCGCGGAGCGACCGCCCGGCGACGGCGCGGGGGATCGAACTCACCCCGCTCGCGCGCGAAACCTCCGAAAACGCCCGCCATTACCCGACACTCGACGTCACCCTCGACCGGGCGGCGCGGCGCGCCGATCTCCTCATCCACGGCCCAACCGATTTGCCCGCCGATCGCGCCGGCATCCATCGCGCCGGCGCCGCCTTCTGGCCGCTCGCCTTCGCCCGCGCCCTCGATGACGCGATTTTGCATCTCCGCGCCAACGAGCCCGAAATCGGCACCCTGGTCCTGCGCAGCCGTGGCGATCTCGATGCGGTGCAGGCCTGTGACCGGCTGCTCGAGGATCACCGCGCGGACTGGCTGGTGCGTGAAATCCGGCTCTATCTCAAGCGGGTGTTCAAACGCCTCGACATGACGGCGCGCAGCGTGATCGCGCTCGTCGAACCCGGCTCTTGTTTTGCCGGAACCCTCGCCGAACTCGTGCTCGCCGCCGACCGCGCCCTCATGCTCTCCGGCGCCGATGCCGGCCAGGCAGTGGCGCGGGTCGCACTCGGGCCACTCAATTTCGGCGCCTATCCGATGGGCAATGATCTGACCCGTCTCGGGGCACGTTTTCTCGGCGATCCCGAGGGCCTCGCGCGGGCCCGCGATCTCCTGGCCACCCCGCTCGGAGCCGAAGCGGCCGAGGCGGCGGGGCTGATCACGCTCGGCTTCGATGAAGTGGATTGGGCGGACGAGGTGCGGGTGATGCTGGAGGAACGGGCGAGTTTTTCCCCCGATGCGCTGACCGCGATGGAAGCCAATCTCCGCGTCCCCGGCCCGGAGACCATGGAGACGCGCATCTTCGCCCGCCTCACCGCCTGGCAGAACTGGGTGTTCCAGCGCCCGAACGCGATCGGCGAAGCGGGGGCGTTGAAGCGCTACGGCAGTGGCGTGCAGCCCGATTACGATTTCCGCCGCGTCTGAGCGCGCGCGGCAGAAGAGCGATGCGGCAGCGGAGGAGATGACAAATGCCCGATGGCATGGATGTCGATTATGATGGGCTGATCCCGAACAATGTCGGCCTCAACGCCGATCCGCGGGTGAAAAAGGCGCTGGAGACCTGGCATCCCGGCTATATCGACTGGTGGAAGACGATGGGGCCGGAGGGGTTCCAGGAGAGCCTCGTCTATCTCCGCACCGCGATCGGCGTCGATCCCGAGGGCTGGACGAAATTCGATTACGTGCGCATGCCGGAATATCGCTGGGGCATCCTGCTCGCCCCCGCCGTGCCCGATCGCCGCATCCCCTTCGGCGCGCATAAGGGTGAGAAAGCGTGGCAGGAAGTGCCCGGCGAATACCGCGCCATGCTGCGCCGCCTGATCGTGATCCAGGGCGATACCGAACCGGCTTCGGTCGAGCAGCAGCGCCATCTCGGCGCGACCGCCCCCTCGCTCTACGACCTCCGCAATCTCTTTCAGGTGAATGTCGAGGAGGGGCGGCATCTCTGGGCGATGGTCTATCTCCTGCACAAATATTTTGGCCGCGACGGGCGCGAGGAGGCGGAAGACCTGCTCCGCCGCCGCTCCGGCGATCGCGACGCGCCACGCATGCTGGGCGCCTTCAACGAGGCGACGCCGGATTGGCTCTCGTTTTTCATGTTCACCTTCTTCACCGACCGTGACGGCAAAATGCAGCTCGCGGCGCTGGCGCAATCGGGATTCGATCCGCTATCGCGCACCTGCCGCTTCATGCTGACCGAGGAAGCGCATCACATGTTCGTCGGCGATTCCGGCATTTCGCGCACCATTCAACGCACCTGCGAGGCGATGCGCGAGGCCGGTATCACCGATCCCTCCGACATCGCGCGCGTGCGCGCACTCGGTGTCATCGATCTGCCGACCATCCAGAAGAAGCTCAATCTCCATTTCTCGCTCACCCTCGATCTTTTCGGAAACGAAATCAGCACCAACGCCGCCAATGCGTTCCACGCCGGGCTCAAGGGGCGCTATCGCGAGGACAAGCTCACCGATGATCATCAGCTCCGCGGCGATTCCTATCCGGTGCTCCGCCTGATCGATGGCGCGATCCGGAACGCGGATGTGCCGGCGCTGTCGGCGCTCAACATGCGGCTCCGCGATGATTACGTCGCCGATTGCCTCTCCGGCGTGCGGCGCTGGAACACGCTGATCGCGAAACTCGGCGTCGCTTTCGAATTGCATCTCCCGCATGTCGCCTTCAACCGCCGCATCGGCGAGTTCGCCGCGGTCGAGACCGACCCCGCGGGGGCGCTGCTGAGCGCCGAGGCGTGGCAGGCGCGGCGGGGCGAGTTCCTGCCCGACGCCGCGGACGGCGCCTTCATCGCCAGCCTGATGCGCCCCTGTTACGCCGCCGGCGAATACGCCACCTGGATCGCGCCCCCGAAAGCCGGCATCGACAACAAACCGGGCGATTTCGAGTATGTGCGGATCGAGGCGTGACGGTTTGGGGGGAATTTATCGGGGAAGCCAAGGCCAGGGCGCTGCCCTGGACCCGCTGGGGCCAGCGGCCCCAGACCCGCATCCCGGAAAAGGGATCCGCGTCCCGGTCAGGCCGCCTGGGCGAGGCGGGCCGCGAGGGCCTCGACCACGGTCTCGAACATCCCGCTGGTCAGCCGGCCGGTCGAGGTATTGTAACGCGAGACGTGGTAGCTATCGGCGAGCAACAGGCCATCGGGCAAAGTGTGAAGGTTGCCATGGCGAAAGCGGTACCGCGCCACCGGCACGCCGCAGGCTTTGAGAACCGCGGTATGAGCGACGACGCCGAGCGCCAGCACCGCCTCCAGCCGCATCATGTTTTGCAGTTCCGCGACCAGGAAAGGGTTGCAGGCATTGATTTCCGCCGGCAGCGGCAGATTGGCCGGCGGTGCGCAGCGTACCGCGTTGACGATGCGGCAATCGCGGAGAGAGAGCCCGTCATCGGCGCGCGCGTCATAGCGGCCTTCGGCAAAGCCGAAACGAAGCAGAGTCTCATAGAGCAGGACGCCGGCAAAATCGCCGGTGAAAGGGCGGCCAGTGCGGTTGGCGCCGCGCAGGCCCGGCGCGAGGCCGACCACCAGGAGCCGCGCCTCGCGCGAGCCGAAACCCGGAACCGGGGCGTTGAACCAGGCGGGTTCGGCGTCGCGATTGGCGCCGCGATAGGTGACGAGGCGCGGGCAAAGTGGGCAATCGCGCCCCGGCTCGGCGCCTCTCTCGGCCTCTTTCTCGGGGGGGATGGACATCGCGGGCAGACGCTCGGGCTCAGACATCGTCATGGGGCGAGGCGTCGGCACCATGACGCGCGGCCGGGCGGGGGCGCGGCTCGGTCTGGCGGCGGGTGAATTCCGGCGCGATATCAGCGATTTCGATGAACTGGTCGGCCTGGCGGCGCAACTCGTCGGCCACCATCGGCGGGCTGGTGCGGATCGAGGACACCACCGAGACTCGCACCCCGCGGCGCTGCACCGCTTCCACCAGGCGGCGGAAATCGGCATCGCCGCTGAACAGAACGGCATGATCGATACGCGGGCTCAGCTCCAGCATGTCAATCGCAAGCTCGATGTCCATGTTGCCCTTGACGCGGCGGCGGCCGGAGGCATCGGTGAATTCCTTGGCCGGCTTGGTGACCAGTGTATAGCCGTTATAGGCGAGCCAGTCGGTCAGCGGTTTGAGGGGAGAATATTCCTCGGTCTCGAGCAGGGCCGAATAGTAATAGGCGCGGATCATATGCGAGCGGGTGCGGAAAAATTCCAGCAGGCTGCGATAATCGACGTCAAACCCGAGATTGCGCGAAACCGAATAGAGACTGGCGCCGTCGATGAACAAAGCGAGACGCTCGGAGGCGACGAAATCCATGCCTTTAAATCCCTTCCTGGATGCAATACGATATCCCGATATCGGGTGATGAGTAGCCCAAACATGATACGCCTTACCACCCCAGCGGAAAAGAGCGTGGAAAAGAGCGGCGACACCAGTGGGGCGGCGAGAGGAGTGTGATGATTCTGGTCGCAATCGGGGCCAATCTGCCGGGCCCGGACGGCATGGCGCCGCGTCTGACCTGCGAACGCGCGCTCGCCGAAATCGGGCATCTGCCGGGGCTGGCGCTGGTCGCGGTCTCGCCATGGTACGAGACCGCGCCGGTGCCCCCTTCCGGCCAGCCGCCTTATATCAATGGCGTCGCCCGCCTCGCCGGCCGCATCGCGCCGGAGACGCTGCTTGCGGCTTTGCAGGCGATCGAGGCGCGGTTCGGCCGCGTTCGCGGCGCGGCCAATGCGGCGCGGACCCTCGATCTCGATATCATCGATCTCGACGGTTTGCGCCGCGCCGCGCCCGACCCGATCCTGCCGCACCCGCGCGCCCATGAGCGGGGTTTCGTTCTGGCCCCACTCGCCGATGTCGCGCCGGACTGGCGGCATCCGGTGCTCGGCGCGGATGCCGCGGCATTGTTGGCAGCCTTGCCGGCGCAGGGGATACGGCGCTTGCCATCGCAGGAACCCTCGGCGCGCGCGGTCGCCCCGGGCGAGTGCTTGCACCGGGGCGAGGCCTGATCAGACGGCGCTCTGGACGAGGTTCGCGCTCGCCCTTTCGTGCGGCGGCGGGGCCGCGGCGCGCTGGGCCTGCAACCCCTCGATCATGTCGCGATTGACGTTGATCAGCGGGTCGAGCGACAGATCCTCGGCCATCGCCCGCGTGCTGTACTGCATCGCCCAGAAGCCGAGTTCGGTGAGATTCTGCTTGAGTTCGGCGGGAAGCTGATTGGTTTCCAGCGCCAGATCCTTGACGATCGCCGACCACAAACGCTGATTGTTGAACAGCGCGCTGATGCGGGTTTTCTTGTCCGCCGTCCGGGCTTGCGCGAGCAACGCATTGGCGTTGGTGAAGATCAGGATTTCGTTGTCCTGCGCCGTCGCCGTGAAGCGGCGGGACGTTTCATACTGCGCGAAATTACGGTTCATGATGGGTTTCCGTCTTCCATTCTGGAACGCGCGAGAGACGGCCGGGCCCTGGGCCCGGCCGCTTGTTCAGGCGTTGGTTACTGGAACAGGTTCAAGAGAACCTGCGGCTGAGCGTTGGCGATCGAGAGCGTGCGGATGGCGAGCTGCTGCTTGGTTTGCAGCGAGTTCAATTGCGCGCTTTCGGACGCCATGTTGGCGTCGATCAAGGCCCCCGAACCGGTGGTGAGCGAGGTCGAGAGCGAGGAGGAGAAGTTCATCATCCCCGTCACCTCCTGTTGCGTCGCACCGATCGTCGCGGCGATGCCGTTCATCGAGGAAACGGCGTCCTGGACGATGGTGATCGCCGCCTGCCCGGCGCCAAGGGCGGTTTGGGTGACGCCGGCCTCGTTGGTAGCCGAGCCGGCGGCATAGGCGGTCCCGGTCTTTTCCCAGGCCGAACCGGCGCTGGCGAGGTTATTGCCGGCGATCGTCAGATTGCCGCTGTTGCTGAGCGAGGCGGCGAAGCCGTTCTGCTGCAGGGCGCTGATCAAGGCGCCCACCGCCGCCATCGGCGAGGTGCTGGTGCCCATGATCACGTTGGTGAGGGAGTTGGTGCCGCCGCCGGCATTCGTGCCGAGCGTGTAGCCGCTGGGCGCGGCGACCGGCGTCGCACCCGTGGTCTGGAATTCGAAGACCCAGTTATTGGTGCCGTTGGAGAGTTGGAGATAATCGCCGGCGGCCGGTGCGTAGCTGCTGCTGAAGCTGAACTGTTGCCCGCCCGCCGCAGCGGTCAGGTTGGTGAGGCCGAGCGCCTGTGTCATCGAGGTGCTCGCGCCGATCTGGTTGCTCACCGTGAGCTGCCCACCGGCATTGATCGTATCCTGGATCACCATGCTGGTCGTGGAAACGCCGGTGGTGCCGCTGGCGGCCAGCAGGTTGACGCCGTTGAAGGTCGCGTTATTGGCGAAATTGTCTATATTTTTCAGGATATTGCCGATCTGGGTATTCATCGTCGCCGACGAGATGCCGGTCTGCTGCGCTTGCGTGACCGTGTTCTGCAGCGTCGCGAGCTGGCTCGAGATCTGCGAGCCGGCGGCGGCGGCGACCCCGAGCACGGAGTTGCCGAAGGAAAGATTGTCCTGAACCGCAGTCAAGCCGGAGATATTCGCCTGCATGGTCTGCGAGATCGAGTAGACGGCCGGGTTGTCGCTCGCGCTGCCGACGAGGAGCCCGCTTGCGACGACGTTCTGGGTGTTGTTGAGCGCTTCCGAGGTTGAATTCAAAGAATCCAGGGCCGCCAGAGCGCCGACATTGGTGTTGATGGACATTGACATTGGTGTGTCTCCTTTTTGTGAGCTACCATTGGGAGGATCACCCAAAATGCTTAAGACAATGTTTATAAAAACGACGCATTATCCCATGGAATGAGGCGTCGTCCGAAAAATCCGCGCCGTCTCGGCGCCAGGCGCCATTTCGCCTGATCGCAAGCCGTGTTCAAACTTGCGGCCGCGATCGAGAGAGGAGGGACTTAGCGCATGTCGGGCATTTCCGGGTTGCCGATCATCCCGATGTATGAGACTTACATCAAAAACGAAACGAAATACGCCGATGCCGCCGCCAAGGCCAACCCGACCACCCAGACCGCGGTGAGCTATTTCGAGAAGGTCGCCCCCACCCTCACCACGCCGCAGGCGCTGCTCAAGAATTACCGCGCCTTGCAGGTGGTGCTCGGCGCTTTCGGCATGAGCAGCTTGATCGACGAGCAGGGCATTCTGAAACAATTGCTGACCCAGAACCCGACGGCGAAAACCTCGCTGGTGCAGCAGATGGCCAACCCGGCCTATCTGCAATTCGCTCAGGTGATGGCCAACTGGAACCCGCCGCCGCTCTCCAGCGCGAAAACGGTCGCGAGCATCGTCCAGAACTACGTCACCAACCAGTTCGAGGTCGGCGCCAACCAGCAGATGCCGGGGATGCAGGCGGCGCTCTATTTCACCCGCAATATCGGCGCGGTGACGACGATCCCGGAATTGATGTCCGACAACACCCTGCTCGGCGTGGTGCAGACCACGCTCGGCCTGCCGATGCAATTCGGACTTCTCAATTATAGCCAGCAGGTCAGCATCCTGAGCCAGCAGGTCGATCTCTCGAAATTCCAGAATCCGAGCTACGTCAATCAGTTCGTGCAGAAATACCTGGTCTTGAACCAGGAGAGCAGCGGCACCGGCGGCGGAACCAATCCGATCGTCAGCCTGATCGGCGGCGGGGCGAGCGGCTTCAGCAGCGCAACGACCAACCCGTTGGTCAACCTCATCGCCTGAAGCGGCCGCTCAGCCCCCCAGAACCCGCCCGGCGACGGCGTCGAGCTTCGCCATCAGGGCCGGATCGCGCGCTTCTGGCGCGGTGATCAGGGCGTGATCGAGAGCGTGGCCGCATCCCGCCGGGCAGGCCGGGCGCGCCACCCCGAGCTTCGGCACCAGCGCCGAAATCAACCCCCGCGCGTGTTCGGCATTCTCCAGCAGCACCCGCACCACCGCCTCCACCGTCACGTGATCATGCTCGGGGTGCCAGCAATCGTAATCGGTGACCATGGCGACGGTCGCGTAACACAGCTCCGCCTCGCGGGCGAGCTTCGCCTCCGGCATGTTGGTCATGCCGATGACGCTCGCGCCCCATTGGCGATAGAGCGCGCTTTCGGCCTTGGTGGAGAATTGCGGCCCCTCCATCACCAGATAGGTGCCGCCGCGTGTCACCGGAAGGCGAAGGCAGCGCGCCGTGTCCGCGAGCGCGTCGCCGAGCCGCGAACAAACCGGATGCGCCATCGAGACATGGGCGACACAGCCCTCGCCAAAGAAACTCTTCTCGCGCGCGAAACTGCGGTCGATGAACTGATCGACGATGACGAAATGCCCCGGCGGGAGATCCTCGCGCAGGCTGCCGACCGCGGAGAGCGACAGGACATCGGTGCAACCGGCGCGTTTCAAGGCATCGATATTGGCGCGATAATTGAGATGGCTCGGGGACAGGCGATGGCCGCGGCCATGGCGGGGCAGAAAGACGCAGCGCACGCCAGCTAAGCGGCCGAACAGCAACTCATCGGAGGGCGCGCCCCAGGGTGTCTCGACCTTGCGCCATTGCCGCGCCTCGAGCCCGGCGATATCGTAAAGCCCGGAGCCGCCGATGATGCCGATCACCGGTTCCACGGATGCCGTCATGCTGTCTCCTCCCCGATCGGCCCGCTAAAGCCGGGGCAGCGCGACCCCGCGCTGGCCCATGTATTTCCCTGCCTTGTCGGCATAACTCACTTCACAGGCGCTGTCGCCCTTGAGGAACAGGAACTGGCAGATCCCCTCCCCGGCATAGATCTTGGCCGGAAGCGGCGTCGTGTTGCTGATTTCGATCGTCACCTGCCCCTCCCATTCCGGTTCCAGCGGCGTCACGTTGACGATGATGCCGCAGCGGGCATAGGTCGATTTGCCGAGACAGATGACCACGACATCGCGCGGGATGCGGAAATATTCCACCGTATGGGCGAGCGCGAAGCTGTTCGGCGGGATGATGCAGACGTCGCTGTCGCGATCGACGAAACTCTGCGGGCTGAAGGCTTTGGGATCGACGACGGCGGAATCGACATTGGTGAAAATCTTGAAGGCGCGGGCGACGCGCGCGTCATAGCCATAGGACGACAGCCCGTAGCTGATCACCCCGTCGCGGCGCTGGGTTTCGACGAAGGGGTCGATCATGCGGGCGGTTTCCGCCATGCGGCGGATCCAGTGATCGGGCATCACGGCCATGGCGACGATCCTCGACGAAAAACCAGGAGCTTGCTGCCCGCTGCGTCTAGCCCAGCCGCGCCGGCGCGGCAATTGACCAGGGCCGGAGCGCATGCCACGGAATCTCCGACTACGAACCCAAGGAGGAAACCATGGATCTCAAGAACATCGCAGCCCTGGTCACCGGCGGCGCGTCCGGGCTTGGCGAGGCGACGGCGCGGGCACTGGCCGCCGCCGGCGCCAAGGTCGCGCTTCTCGACATGAACACAGCGCGGGCGGCCGAGGTCGCGAGCGAGATCGGCGGCATCGCACTCGCCTGCAACGTCGCCAGCGCCGAGAGCGCCGAGGCGGCGGTGGCCGAGGCCCGCGCCCAGCATGGCGCGGCGCGCATTCTCGTCAACTGCGCCGGGATCGGCAAATCGGGCCGCGTGGTCGGCAAGGCCGGGCCGATGCCGCTCGAGGATTTCCGCCGCGTGATCGAGGTCAATCTGATCGGCTCGTTCAACCTCATCCGCCTCATGGCGGCGGATGCCGAGGCGCTTTCGCCGCTCGCCGATGGCGCGCGCGGCGTCATCGTCAACACCGCGTCCGTCGCCGCGTTCGACGGGCAGATCGGCCAGGCCGCCTATGCCGCGTCCAAGGGCGGGATCGTCGGCATGACGCTGCCGATCGCCCGCGACCTGGCGCGCGCCGGGATCCGCGTCTGCACCATCGCGCCGGGGATTTTCGCAACCCCGATGCTGCGCGGCCTGCCGCAGGAGGTGCAAGACAGCCTCGCCGCCTCCATCCCCTTCCCGCGCCGCCTCGGCCAGCCGGAGGAGTTCGCCGCACTCGCCCTGCACATCATCGCCAACCCGATGCTGAACGGCGAGACCATCCGCCTCGACGGCGCGATCCGCATGGCACCGAAATAGCCGGCGGAAGGGGAGAGCGCTGTTGGCGGCGGCGGGGCCATTGACAGCGTTGGCGCCATCGCTATAACCCGCAGCCTTCGGTGGCCGGAACATCCGGCGGCCAGGGGCGTTTTGTCTTTTGCCGTGGCGGGGTCGCGCGGCAGAAAAAGGCGGGATGAGCCCTCGGCGTTTGAGGAAATTTTGAGATGTTCGCAGTCATCCGCACCGGCGGCAAGCAGTATCGCGTGACGCCCAACAGCGTGCTCAAGGTCGAAAAACTCCCGGCCGCCGAGGGCGATGAAGTCACCTTCACCGATGTCCTCGCGGTCGGCGGCGAAGGCGCGCTGACGATCGGCAGCCCGACCATCGCCGGGGCGCGCGTCACGGCGCGGGTGATCTCGCAGGAGCGGTCGGAGAAGGTGATCATCTTCAAAAAGCGCCGCCGCCAGAACAGCCGGCGCAAGAACGGGCATCGCCAGCACGTCACCGTGCTCCGCGTGCATGCCATCAGCGCGGCCTGAGAGAGGAGAAAGACCATGGCCCACAAGAAAGCCGGCGGCTCCTCGCGCAACGGGCGCGATACCGAGGGCCGCCGCCTCGGCGTCAAGAAATTCGGCGAGCAGGAAGTGCGCGCCGGCAATATCATCATCCGTCAGCGCGGCACCAAGTTCCGCCCCGGCCGCAATGTCGGGCTCGGCCGCGACCATACGATTTTCGCCCTCATCGATGGCCGGGTGTGCTTCGAGCGCAAGGCCGAAGCACGGGTCTATGTCTCGGTCAACAAGCCGCCGGCCGCCGCTGAATAAGCGCCGCGCGCATTACCTCGCTTTATCCGGGGGTCGGCGCGCGCCGGCCCCTTTTTGCGTGCAACAGTCATGAAATTTCTCGACCAGGCCAAGATCTATCTCCGCTCCGGTGACGGGGGCGATGGCGTGGTCGCGTTCCGGCGCGAGAAATACATCGAATTCGGCGGCCCGGATGGTGGCAATGGCGGCCGCGGCGGCGATATCGTGTTCGTCGCCGCGGCCAATCTCAATACCCTGATCGATTTTCGCTACACGCAGCATTTCCGCGCCCGCAAGGGCGGCAACGGCGCCGGCTCGGACCGCACCGGCGCCAACGCGCCAGCGGTCGAGATCGCGGTGCCGATCGGGACGCAAATCCTCGCCGAGGATCGTGAAACCCTGCTCGCCGATCTCGACCGGCCGGGGATGCGCCTCGTTCTCTTGCGCGGCGGCGATGGCGGATTCGGCAACGCCCATTACAAATCGAGCACCAACCGCGCGCCGCGCCGCGCCGATAAGGGGTTTCCGGGCGAAGAGCGCTGGGTCTGGCTCCGGCTCAAACTGATCGCCGATGCCGGGCTGATCGGCCTGCCCAATGCCGGCAAATCGACCTTTCTCGCCACAGCCTCGGCAGCAAAGCCGAAAATCGCCGATTACCCCTTCACCACCCTCGCCCCCGGCCTCGGCATGGTGCAACTCGGGGTCGCGGAGGCATTCGTCCTCGCCGATATCCCCGGCCTGATCGAAGGGGCGCATGAGGGGGCCGGGCTTGGCGACCGCTTTCTCGGCCATGTCGAGCGCTGCGCGGTCCTCGTCCATCTCATCGACGGCGCGGCTGGCGACGTGGTCCGCGCCTGGCGCACGGTGCGCGGCGAATTGGCGGCCTATGGCGCGGGGCTCGCGGACAAGCCCGAAATCCTGGTGCTCACCAAGGCCGACGCGATGAGCGCGCGCGAGGCGGCGGCGCGCCGCAGCGCCCTGGCGCGCGCGGCAGGGGCGCCGGTCGCCTTGATCTCGGCGGTGAGCGGCGCGGGGGTGGCCGAGTTGCTGCGCGCGATCAAGGACCGCATCGACGCGGCGCGGCGATGAACGCGGCCCTGCCCCGTCTCGACGATGCCCGCCGGCTGGTCGTGAAGATCGGCAGCGCCCTGGTGGTGGATGCCGGCCGCGCCGCGCCGCGCACCGCCTGGCTCGCCGCGCTGGCCGAGGACATCGCGGCGTTGCGCGCCCGCGGAGTGGAGGTGATCGTGGTCTCCTCCGGCGCCATCGCGCTTGCCCGCCGCAGCCTCGGCCTTGCCGCGCGCCGGCTGCGGCTCGAAGAAAAACAGGCCGCCGCCGCGGTCGGGCAGATCCGCCTCGCCAGCGCCTGGAGTGCTGCGCTCGCCGCTCATCAGCTCATCGCCGCGCAACTGCTCCTGACCCTCGACGACACCGAGGACCGGCGCCGCTATCTCAACGCCCGGGCGACGCTCGCGACCCTCCTCCATCTCGGCTCAGTGCCGGTGATCAACGAGAACGACACCGTGGCGACGGCAGAGATCCGTTTCGGCGACAATGACCGCCTCGCCGCCCGCGTCGCCGCGATGGTCGGCGCCGATCAGCTCATCCTCCTCTCCGATATCGACGGGCTCTACACCGCCGATCCGAGGCTCGATGCGGCGGCGCGGCATATTCCGGTGGTCGCGACGCTCACCCCGGAGATCGAGGCGATGGGTGGGGCGCCGCCGCCGGGTTATTCCTCCGGCGGGATGCGCACCAAGCTCGCCGCGGCGCGCATCGCGACCGCGGCCGGCTGCGCCATGGCGATCGCGCCCGGCGAGGCGGCGCACCCCCTGCAAGCGTTGGCCGAAAGCGGACGCTGCACCTGGTTCCTGCCGGCACCGGAGGGGCGTTCGGCGCGCAAGCGCTGGCTGCTCGGCAGCCTCCAGCCGCTCGGGAGCGTCACCATCGACGCCGGCGCGGCGCGCGCGCTCGCCGCCGGGCGCTCGCTGCTGCCAGCCGGCGTCACCGCGGTCGAGGGGCGGTTCGAGCGCGGCGACCCGATCCTGGTGCGCGATGCCGAGGGGCGGGTGCTGGCGCGCGGGCTTTCCGCCTATGCGAGCGAGGACGCGGCGCGCATCATCGGCCATCGCTCGGCGGCGATCGCCGAGATTCTCGGCTGGCGCGGGCGCGATGAACTCATCCACCGCGACGATTTGGCGCTAGTATGAGCGCGATTTCGGGCGAAGATCGGGGCCGGAACGCAGGAGGGATGCCGATGGATCAGAGCGCCGACGGCAAGCGCGAGATGGCCGCAGCACCCGCCTTGGCCTGGCTCGCTGGGGCCGGTGCCGCGGCGCGGGCGGCGACGCGGCTTTTGGCGGCAACGCCGCTCGAGGCGCGCAATGCCGCCTTGCGCGCCGCAGCCTTGGCCTTGCGCGCGGCGGAGGCGGAAATTCTCGCCGCCAACGAAGCCGATCTCGCGGCCTCGGGAAGCCAGGGCGCATTTCGTGACCGGCTGGCGCTCGATCCGACGCGGCTCGCAGCCATGGCGGCGGGGCTGGAGGAGATTGCGGCCCAGCCCGACCCGCTCGGCCGCGTACTCGCCGAATGGCGGCGGCCGAACGGGCTGCATTTCCGGCGCATCGCGACCCCGATCGGCGTCATCGGCATGATCTATGAGAGCCGGCCGAATGTCGGCGCCGACGCCGCCGGCCTCTGCCTCAAATCCGGCAATGCGGTGATCCTGCGCGGCGGCTCGGAAAGCCTGCGAAGCGCGCGCGCGATCCAGGCCGCGATCACGCAGGGCCTTCGGGAGGCAAGCCTGCCGGAGGCGGCGGTGCAGATCGCGCCCGAGGCCGACCGCGCCTATGTCGGGGCGATGCTCGAAGGTGGCGGCGTGATCGACCTCATCATTCCGCGCGGCGGCAGGAGCCTGGTCGAGCGGGTGCAGCGCGAGGCGCGGGTGCCGGTGCTCGCCCATGCCGAGGGTCTCTGCCACACTTACGTTCATGCCAGCGCCGATCCGGCGATGGCGCGCCGCATCGTCGCCAACGCCAAGATGCGCCGCCCGGGTGTGTGCGGCGCGACCGAGACACTGCTCATCGATGCCGCCATCGCGCCGGCGCTTTTGCCGCTGATCATCGCCGATCTCGCCGCCCTCGGCTGCGCTTTCCGCGCCGAGCCCCGGGCGCGGGCGATCCTGCCCGACCTTCCCGCCGCCGCGCCGGCGGATTTCGATACCGAGTGGCTGGCGCCGGTGCTTTCGGTCAAGGTGGTGGACGGCGTCGCCGAGGCGCTGGCCCATATCGCCCGCCATGGCAGCGCCCATACCGAGGCAATCATCGCCGAGGACCGCGCGGCGGCGGAAGCCTTTCTCGCCGGCATCGACAGCGCGGTCGGGCTCTGGAACGCCTCGACGCAATTTTGCGATGGCGGCGAATTCGGCTTCGGCGCCGAGATCGGCATCGCGACCGGGCAGATCCATGCCCGCGGTCCGGTTGGGCTCGAACAGCTCACCAGTTTCCGCTACATCGTCGAAGGCAGTGGCCAGATCCGCCCCTGACCAAGGGCGCCGGCGTCCGCCGCCGGGCGCGTTGCCGCGTTTCGGCGACCGGCGGCGGGGCCGCATCGGGCTGCTCGGCGGCTCTTTCAACCCCGCCCATGCCGGCCATCGCCTGATCGCCGGGGAGTTCCGCCGCGCCTTGCGCCTCGATCAGGTCTGGCTTCTGGTCTCGCCGGGCAATCCGCTCAAGCCGCGCGCCGGCATGGCGCCGTTCGCCGAGCGCCTCGCCTCGGCCCGCGCCATCGCCGATGGCCGGCGCATCTTCGCTACCGAGATCGAGGCGCAGCTCGGCACCCGCTTCACCCGCGATACCGTGCGGGCCTTGCAGCGACGCTTCCCGCGCGTGCGCTTCGTCTGGCTGATGGGCGCCGATCTGCTGGAGGAATGGCCGCGTTGGCGGGGCTGGCGCGCCATCGCGCGGCTGCTGCCCTTTGCCGTCCATCCCCGGCCCCAGTACAATGGCCGCGCCCGCGCAAGCCAGGCCGCCCGCACGCTGCGCGCCGCCCTGAGGCCGCCGCGCGTCGCCCCGGCGCTGGCGCTGGCGCGGCCGCCGGCCTGGGTTTTTCTCCAGGCGCCACAAAACCCCGCCTCGGCGAGCGCGCTGCGCGGCGCGAGGCATGTCACGAAGAACGGAGAACGGCCATTCCACGCCCCCCTTCCCCCAGCCGCCCCGCCCGCCGCGCCCCTGGCGTCACGCCCCGCAAAGCCGCGACCCTCGCCAAAGCCGCCAAGCCCGCCGCCAGCAAACTCCCCGGAGGCAAACTCCCCGGGGGCAAACTCCCATCCGGCAAACCCCCATCCGCCAAGCCGGCGCCGCGCCGCGCGCCCCGCCCGCGCCGCGCCGACATCGATCTCGACCGGCTGAGTGCGCTCATCCGGGCGAGCCTCGAGGATGACAAGGCCGAGGACATCGTCGTCCTCGATCTCGCCGGCCGCGCCGCTTTCGCCGAACGGATGGTCATCGCGACCGGCCTCGCTGACCGCCAGATCGAGGCGATGGCGAGCCATCTCGCCGAGAAGCTGCGCGAGGCCGGGCTCAAGCGGGTACCGGTCGAGGGTGGCAACGGCGCCGATTGGGTGCTGCTCGACGCCGGCGACATCATCGTCCATCTGTTCAAGCCGGAAGCACGCAGCCTCTACAATCTCGAAAAAATGTGGGGCAGCGATCTCGACGGGCCGGAGGTCAGTCTCCTGCCATTGGCTTGAGCGCCGATCAGGCCAGCCCGAGCACGCCGGCGAGAGCGCTCGCCGCGAGAAACCAGAGCGGGTTGACGCGCGAAGCAAGCGTCAGCAGCGCGACGAGGGCAGTGAGCACGGCGGTAAGTGGCCCCAGCGCCGTTCCCGCCGCGATCACCGCGGCACCCGCGCCGACCAGCCCGACCGTCACCGGCACCAGCGCCGCCTGAATCCAACGCCGCCAGCCTGCCTCGCGAAACCGCCACCAGAGCCCGGCGATGACGAAGGTGAGGAGCGAGGAGGGAAGACAGAGCCCGAAGGTCGCGGCGAGCGCGCCAGCCAGCCCGTCGACCCGCCAGCCGATCAGCGTCGCAACCAGCATGTTCGGCCCCGGCGCCGCTTGCGCCAGGGCGTAGAGGGCGACGAAATCGCTCGTCGAGAGCCAGTGATGCACGCCGACGACCTCACGCTGCATCTCCGGCAGGATGGTGTTGCCGCCGCCGAAAGCGAGCGGCGAGAGGGCGGCGAAGGTGAGGAAGAGCGTGAGCGGGAGCATCATCGCGCCCGCCATCCGGCGAGCAGGCCGAGCCCGGTGCCGGCCACCAGCACGGCGATCAGCGGGGCGCGGAAGATGGCGGCGGCGAGCCAGACCAGAGCGGCGATGGCGAGTGCTGACTTCTCGCGCCGCAGCGGCCAGGCGATTTTCGCCGCCGTCGCGACGATCAGCCCGGAGGCGCCGGCGGCGAGGCCGCGAAAGAGATGCTGGACGAGAGCGAGATCGCCATAGTTTGTGTAAAGCGCGCCGAGCCCGATCACGATCGCCATCGGTGCCAGCATCAGCCCGGCGAAGGCGGCGAGCGCGCCGCGCCAGCCGGCGAAACGCCCGCCGAGCGCGACCGAGAGATTGATCACGTTCGGCCCCGGCAGGAACTGGCACAAGGCGAGAAGATCGTTGAAGGACGCCGCGTCCAGCCAGCGCCGCTCTTCGACCACCATCCGCCGCGCCCACGGCATCACGCCGCCGAAGCCGCTCAAGCCGATCCCGAGAAAGCCGAAAAAGAGATCGGCACAGGAAACCCCCGCCGGCTCTTCGGGAGGCGCCGCCACTGGCGTTGGCTACATCGTCGCGCCGATCTGCCAGGGCGCGAATTCGGCGGCACCGAAATCGAATTGCTCGCTTTTGGTCTTCTCGCCCGAGGCGACGCGGAGGATGAGGTCGAAAATGCGCTGGCCACACTCGACGACCGTCTCGGCGCCGTCGAGCACGCTGCCGCAATTGACGTCCATGTCCTCTTCCATGCGGCGGAACATCGGGGTGTTGGTGGCGAGCTTGATCGACGGCGCCGGCTTGCAGCCGAACACACTGCCGCGGCCGGTCGTGAAGCAGACGAGATTGGCGCCACCCGCCACCTGTCCGGTCGCCGCCACCGGATCATAACCGGGCGTGTCCATGAACACGAAGCCCGATGCGGTCACCGGCTCGGCATAGCGCACCACGTCGACGAGATTGGTGCTGCCGGCCTTGGCCATGGCGCCCAGGGATTTTTCGAGGATGGTGGTGAGCCCGCCGGCTTTGTTGCCGGGCGAGGGATTGGCGTCCATCTCGGCGCCCTCGCGGGCAGTGTAGTCCTCCCACCAGCGCATCAGGGCGACCAGCTTCTCGCCGACCTCGCGCGAGACGGCGCGGCGGGTGAGCAGATGCTCGGCGCCATAGGTCTCGGGGGTTTCGGACAGAATGACGGTGCCGCCGTGACGAACCACGAGATCGCTCGCCGCCCCCAGCGCCGGATTGGCGGAGATGCCGGAATACCCGTCCGAGCCGCCGCATTGGAGCGCGATCCTGAGCGCGCTCGCCGGCACGGGCTCACGCCGCGCCTGGTTGGATTCGGCCAGCACTTCGCGCACGAAATCGATGCCGGCGGCGACCGTCGCGCGGGTGCCGCCCATGGTCTGGATGTCCATCGCCTTGAGCCGCCCGGCGAGGCGCTGCTCCTCCATCAGCCCGCCGATCTGGTTCACCTCGCAGCCGAGGCCGAGCACGATGACATGCGAGAAATTGGCGTGGCGCGCATAGCCGCCGAGGGTGCGCCGCAGCAGCGCCAGCGGCTCCTTCTGGGTCATGCCGCAGCCGGTCTTGTGGGTCAGCGCGACGACGCCGTCGACATGGGGAAAATCGGCGAGCGGGTCATCCCCGGTGAAGGGATTGCGGCGGAAGGCATCGGCGACCATCGCCGCGACATGCGCCGAGCAGTTCACCGAGGTCAGGATGCCGATATAGTTGCGCGTCGCGATCCGGCCGTCCGGGCGGCGAATGCCCGCGAAGCTCGCCGGCGGGTCGATCATCTCGGTCGGGCGGGCATCGACGCCATAAGCGTAATCGCGGGCGAAATCACCCATGCCGCAATTCTGTGTATGCACGTGCTGGCCAGGGGCGATGGCGCTGGTCGCGAAACCGATGATCTGGCCATAGCGCCGCACCGGCTCGCCCGCCGCATGGGCACGGATCGCGACCTTGTGCCCAGCGGGGATGCGTTCGCTGGCGGTGACGCCGTCCGCGATCGGCGTTCCCGGAAGCAGGGCGACGCGGGCGATGACGACGCCATCCTCGGGCGAGAGGCGAATGACAGGGGGGGTCATCGTGGCCTCACTGCGTGTTGTCCCGCACAGCCAGAACCGCCGCGCGCGCCGCCTGGAACATCAGGCCCGAATCATTGGCGATGGTGACCATCTTGAACCCCATGCCGATCATGCGGCGGGCATAGGCGGGGCTCAGATTATGGAGCCCGGCGAAAATGCCGCGCTTTTCGGTCTCACGGATCAGGCGCTCGTAGATTTTGAGGATTTCGGGCTCTTCCCGGTCGAGTTTCGGCGTCATGCCGAGCGAGAAGCCGAGATCGCTCGGCCCGATATAGATCGCATCGATGCCTGGCACGTCGAGAATCGCCTCCAGATTATCGAGCGCCTCGCGGGTCTCGATCATCGGGATGCAGAGCGTTTCCTGATTGGCGGTCGCCTGATAGGGACTCTGCACGCCATAGGGGGCGGCGCGGATCGGGCCGTTGCTGCGCGCCCCCTGAGGCGGGTATTTGGCGGCGCGGATGAAGGCGCGGGCTTCGTCCGCGGTGTTGATCATCGGGCAGATGACGCCATAGGCGCCGCCATCGAGCACTTTGCCGATGATCCCCGGCTCGTTCCACGGCACCCGCACCATGGGCAGCGGCGGATGTTTCTCCATCGCCTGGAAACAGGCGATCATCGAGAGATAATCCTGCACGCCGTGCTGGAGATCGACGGTGACGCTGTCCCAGCCCGCCTGCGCCATCACCTCGGCCGAGAACGCCGAGGGAATGGCGAGCCAGCCATTGACCGTCGCCTTGCCTTGCCGCCACTGCTCTTTCAACCGGTTCGCCATGCTGTTTTCCTCCGTCTCGGGAAAGGCTAGGCTCGCGCCCGGATGGCGTCAATTCAACGAAAGGGTGAAAATCCATGAGCGAAGCCGCGATCAGCCGGGTCATCCGTGACGCCGAAGCGTTTCTCGGCCCGCGTCTTTCGCGCAACACGGCACTCCGCGAGCAGCACGCCCATGGCGAGGACACCAACCCGCCGGTCCTCCCCGATGCCGTCGCGTTCATCGAAACCACCGCGGAGGCGGCGCGGCTGCTCGCGCTTTGCAATGCGGCGCGCGTCCCTGTCGTGCCGTTCGGCGCCGGCACCTCGCTCGAAGGCCATGTGACGCCGGTGCGCGGCGGCATCTCGCTCGATCTTTCGCGCATGAAGACCATTCTCGAGGTCAACCAGGCCGATCTCGACTGCCGCGTCGAGGCCGGCGTCACGCGCCAGCAATTGAACGCCCATCTGCGTGACCAGGGGATGTTTTTCCCGGTCGATCCGGGCAGCGAATGCACGCTCGGCGGCATGTGCGCGACGCGCGCCTCGGGCACCAACGCGGTGCGCTATGGCACCATCCGTGAAAACACCCTCGGCCTCACCGTCGCGCTGGCCGATGGGCGGGTGATCCAGACCGGCGGGCGCGTCCGCAAATCGGCGACCGGCTATGATCTGACGCGGCTCTTCATCGGCTCGGAGGGGACGCTCGGCGTCATCACCGAAATCACGCTCAAGCTCTCCGGCATTCCGGAAGCGATGGCGGCGGCGGTTTGCCAGTTCGACGATCTCGCCGGCGCCGTCGCGAGCGTGATCGCGATCATCCAGTCCGGGATTCCGGTCGCCCGCATCGAATTGCTCGATGACGAGGCGATCGGGGCGGCGATCGCCTATTCCAAACTCTCCGGCCTTGCCTTGCGTCCGACCCTGTTTTTCGAGTTCCACGGCAGCCATGCCGGGGTGCGCGAGCAGGCGGAACTCGCCGAGGCGATCGCGGGCGAGAACGGCGGCGCGGCGTTTCGCTGGGCGGTCGCCGAGGAGGAGCGGGCGCATCTCTGGAAAGCGCGCCACGACCTCTATTGGGCGGGGCTTGCGCTCAAGCCCGGGTATTTCGGCGTGACCACCGACGCCATCGTGCCGATCTCCCGCCTCGCCGAGGCGGTGCTCGGCGCCAAGGCGGATATTCTCGCCTCCGGCCTCACCGCGCCGATCGTCGGCCATGTCGGCGACGGCAATTTCCATACCGTGATTCTGATCCCGAAAAACGACCCGGACGCCCTGGCGCGCGCCTGGGCGCTCGATCGCCAGATCGTCGGCCGGGCGCTGGCGCTCGGCGGCTCATGCAGCGGCGAGCACGGGGTCGGCATTGGCAAGCGCGAATTCCTGGAAGCCGAACACGGCGCCGAGGCGCTCGCGGTGATGCGGTCGTTGAAAACCGCGCTCGATCCGAACGGCATTTTGAATCCGGGCAAAATCTTCCTCAACTGACCGCAGCGGCCGCCCTTGTGCCCGGCGCACTCGCTCCGATAGAGTGCGTTCCCAAGAAACCATGGCCAAAAAACGAGGGGGAGACGACGATGTCAGCCGAACACGGCCGCCGCATGGGACGGCGAGGGGTGTTGCGGGCCGCGGCGATGCTGGCGGCGGGAGCGCCGTTCGCAACGCGCGGCGCCGAAGAGACGCCGATCCGCATCGGCTTCCCGGTGCCGATCACCGGACCCTACGCGAGCGAGGCCGCCGATCAGGTACGGGCGGCCCAGCTCGCCATCGCCGAATTCAACCAAGCCGGCGGCCTCGGCGGACGGCGGGCCGAGCTTTTGGTGCGTGACGACAAGCTCGACCCCGGCGAGGCGGCAACACGGGCGATCGAGCTGATCGAGAAGGACCGGGTCGATTTCATCGTCGGCAGCCTGTCCGCCTCGGTGCAGCTCGCCGTCAACACGGTCACCAAACAGCGCGGCGTGCTATATAATTCGATCAGCCAGTCCGACCAGATCGTGAACAGCCCGGATTGGGGCCCGACCACGTTTCACGAGGCGATGACCCCGCATATGACGGCGGCCGCGGTCGGACGCTATGCGTTCGAAAAGCTCGGCAAGCGCTGCGCCTATGTCGCCGCCGATTACGCTTATGGCCATGAGATGGTGGCCGGATTCCGCGCCGTCGGGGCGACGATGGGCGCCGAGGAGCTGGCGGAAATCAAAATGCCGATCGGCACCCGCGATTTCTCGACGCTGATGCCGCGGCTGCAGGCCTTGCGGCCGGATATCGTGTTTCTGTGCAATTTCGGGCGCGATCAGCAGATTTTCGTCAAGCAGGCGCATGATTCGGGCCTCAAACGCATGACCCATATCGTCGCCCCGATCCTGCTCCAGACGGCGCGCCTCGCCGGTGGCGCACAGGCTTTCGCCGGCGTGCTCGGCGGCACCTCCTATTACTGGGGCATCGAGAACGAGGTCGCGAGCGCCAAGGCGTTCAATGACCGCTTTCGCAAAGCCTATGACGGACACTTGCCTTCCGATTACGGCGCGCTCGGCTATAGCGGCGTGCGCGCGGTGTTGACCGCCGCTGCCAAGGCGGGCGGCACCGAAACCGCCAAGGTTGCAGCCGCGCTCGCCGGCATGAAATACGATTTCTATAAGGGGCCGCAAGTCTATCGCACCTGCGACCATCAGTCGGTGCAGGCGGTGTTCATCATCGAATCGAAAGCCAATGGCAGCGTGCCCGACGACGTCTTCACCGTCCTCGCGACCGTGCCGGGGCAGGAAGATTTGCTGAAAACCTGCGCAGAAGAGGGCCTCGGCTGAGTGCCGGGGATGGCTGGGCTTTCTCTCGACCTCCTCGCCCTGCAGATCTTCACCGGGCTCGCGCTGGGCGCGGTCTATGTCCTGCTCGCGATCGGCATGTCGTTGATTTTCGGCATGCTGACGGTGGTCAATTTCGCCCATGGCGCGTTTTTCGCGCTCGGCGCCTATGCCGGGTTTCTGGTGCTCACCCTCGGCGGCAATTTCTGGCTGGCCCTTCTCGCCGTGCCGATCGTGACCGGGCTCCTCGGCATGGCGGTGGAATGGGGGCTGGTGCGCCATCTCTACGGCCGCGGGATCGACGATCCGCTGCTGCTCACCTTCGGGCTCGCTTATGTCCTCGTCGAGCTGATCCGTATTTTCGCCGGAACCCAGGGGCTGCCATTCGATACCCCCGATGCGCTCGCCGGCGCGGTCGATATCGGTATCGGCTATTTCCCGCTCTACCGCCTGTTCGTGATCGCGATGACGGTCGCGATCCTGGTTCTGCTGTGGCTGTTTCTCGAACGCACGCGGCTCGGCCTGATCATCCGCGCCGGCGCCCGCGATCCCGAGATCATGCGCGTGCTCGGCGTCGATACCGGGCGCGTCTGGCGCCTGGTGTTCGGGCTCGGCACCGCGATCGCCGGGCTCGCCGGGCTGCTCGCCGCCCCCTTGCAGGGGGTGAGCCCGGAGATGGGCAACGCCATTCTAGCGGACGCCTTCGTCGTCACCGTGGTCGGCGGCATGGGCTCGCTCGCCGGCGCCATCCTCGCCGGATTGCTGGTCGGCGTCATCGTCTCGCTCACCGCGTTGTTCGCGCCCGAGGCCGGCGATGTTGCGATCTTCGTCCTGATGGCGGTGGTGCTGCTGATCCGGCCGCAAGGGTTTTTCGGCCGCGCCGGGTTGATGAGTTGAGCGCGGCCTTCCTCACCCGCGCCGCCGGCCATCGCGCGCTGCTCGCCGCGCTGTTTCTGCTCGTATTGCCATTTCTCCTGCCGTTTCGTGCAACCGCCGTCAACGTCCTGATCGACGGCCTGTTCGCGGTCGGGTTCAATCTCGTCTACGGCTATGTCGGCCTCCTGTCTTTCGGTCACGCGGCATTGTTCGGCGGCGGCGCCTATGCGACCGGGCTTGCGCTGCTTCGCCTTGGTCTGCCGTGGTATGGCGCGCTGGTGCTCGGGCTGGTCGCTGGCGCGGCGATCGCCGGGATCATCGGCGTGCTTGCGATCCGCACCCGCGGCATCTATTTCGCGATGGTGACGCTGGCGCTTGCCGAATGCGTCTATTACCTCGCCTACCAGGCGAGTGGCGTGACCGGCGGCGAAAACGGCCTGCGCGGCATCGTGCTCACCAAAATCGATTTGTTCGGTCTCACGCTCGACTTCGTCGATCCCCTGACCCGCTATTTCGTGATCGCGGCGATCGTCGCGCTCGCGCTCGCGGCGCTGTCGCGCCTTCTCGCCTCACCGTTCGGCGCGGTGATGGAGATGGTGCGCGAGAACGAGGCCCGCGCCCGCGCTTCCGGCGTCGATGTGCGCGCGGTCAAGATGCTGGCCTTCGTGCTCTCGGGCGCGTTCTCTGGCCTGGCCGGCGGGTTGCAGGCGCTGCATCTCGCGATCGTGCCGATCGAGACACTGGATTACAGCACGTCCGGCATGGTGGTGATGATGTGCCTCCTCGGCGGCAGGGGGACGTTTTTCGGCCCCTTCATTGGCGCGCTGGTGTTTCTCCTCCTGCAAAATCTCGTCGCCCTGATCTCGAGCCATTGGCAATTGCCGGTCGGTCTTGTGTTCATGGCCTGCGTTCTGTTCTTCCCGCGCGGCCTCTGGGGGCAGGTGACGCGGTGGCGCCCGGCATGAACGAGGATCCCGCCATTCTCCGCACCGAGAAGGTCGGCAAATCCTTCGGCCGCTTCCAGGCCCTCGCCGGCATCAGTTGCGAATTCCACCGCGGCCGGCTGACTGCCATCATCGGCCCCAACGGCGCCGGCAAAAGCACCTATTTCAACCTGCTCTCCGGCGCGCTGGCGCCGAGCGCGGGGCGGATTTGGTTCGAGGGCCGCGACATCACCGGCCTTGCCCAACATCGCTTCGCCACTCTCGGGATCGCCAAATCCTTCCAGATCACCTCAATCTTTCCCGAACTCACGGTGCATGAGAATGTCCGCGCGGTGGTGCAGGCGCGTGAAATCCGGTTGAATTTCTGGCGCTCGCGCAACGCCTACCCGCAATTCGCCGCTAGCGCCGAAGCGCTGCTCGAACGGGTCGGGCTCAGCGGCCGGGCGGGTGTGATCGCCGGGCGTCTTGCCCATGGCGAACAGCGGGCGCTCGAAATCGCGCTGGCGCTGGCGAGCCGCCCGCGCCTGCTCCTGCTCGATGAGCCGACGGCAGGGATGAGCCCGGAGGAAACCCAGGCGATGATGACCCTGATCGCCGGCCTGGTGCCCGCCCATACCGTCATTCTCGTCGAACACAAGATGAAGCTGGTGATGGGCATCGCCGAGCGCGTCCTCGTGCTCCATAACGGCGAGGTGCTGGCGATCGGCACGCCTGATGACATCCGCGCCAATGACGAGGTGCGGCGCGTCTATCTCGGCCAGCGGGCGCACTGAAGATGCTCCGCGTCCATGATCTTAACGCCTGGTACGGGCCGAGCCATGTTCTGCAAGGGGTCTCGCTCGAAATCGGGGCAGGTGAGATCGTCTGCCTCGTCGGGCGCAACGGCGCCGGCAAGACGACGACGCTGAAGGCGGTGATGGGGCTGATCGCGCGCCGCCGCGGCCGGGTTCTGTTCGCCGGGGAGGAGATCCTCGCCCGCCCCGCCCATACCCGTTTCGCCCGCGGCCTTGCTTATGTGCCGGAGGAGCGGCGGATCGTCCCCGGTTTGACGGTCGGCGAAAATCTCCGTCTCGGCCTGATCGCGACCCGGCGCTTTGCTGATGCCAACCGCGAGATCGCGGCGATGGCGGCACTGTTTCCGCGTCTCGGCGAGCGTCTCGATCAGATCGCGGTGACGCTTTCGGGCGGCGAGCAGCAGATGCTGGCGATCGCGCGGGCGATGATCGCCGGGCCGCGGATGATCATGCTCGACGAGCCTTCGGAGGGGATCATGCCGGCGCTGGTCGATGAGATGTTCGCGCTGTTTGCGCGCCTGAAGCAATCCGGGATCACCCTTCTCCTGGTCGAGCAGAATGTCGAGCTGGCGCTGGAGATCGCCGATCGCGCCTATATCCTCGACCAGGGGGTGATCGTGCATGAGGGACGGGCGCGGGCGCTGCTCCAGGACGCGGCGATCAAGGAGCGCTACTGCTCGGTATAGCTACTGCTCGGTATAGAAGCGGCCTCAGGGCAGCGCGTCGCGAAGACGCGCCGGCAACGGCCAGAGGGCGTCGATGTTGAAATCGAGATCGAATGGATAGGGGCCGGCGCGCCCCTCTCCGGTGGCGAGGAGGGCGGCGAGCGCCGCATCGAGCGGGGGGGCGGCGAGGCTGAAATCGACCACCTCCAGGCGCGGCATCGCGGCGAACACCGAAAACAGCGCCTCGAACGCATCGTCCGGCGCCCGCTGCCAGGGCGCGGCGGCGTCATCCGCCCACGGCATGGCGCGGGTCTTGGCGAGACGGCGGAGGCCGAGCGTGCGGTCGCACCAACGCAGATGAACGAGATAGAGCGGCGCGAACGCAACCGGCGCATCGGCGCCGTGAAACCCCGGCGCCCAGGCGACCTCCCGGCGGATCAGCACCGGCTTGCACATCGCGCCGGTGAAGCGCACCCAGCGCCGCTGCGGCCCGAGGGGGCGCGCAAAATCCAGCGCCGGCTCCTCGGGCAGATGGTGAAGATTGAGCCCGATCGCGTGGATCACCTCGGCCCGCGCGCCGGCGCAAAACGCGGCGAGATCGGGATAGAGCCGCGGGTCGGGGATCACCAGTTCATCGACATCGGTGTAGATCACCCAGTCGTACCATTCCAGCAGACCGGCGCAGACGCGCGAGATGAAGCGGGCGCGGCGGGCATCGTCCTGCGGCGAGCGCGGCAGGCGGAGGCGATTGACCGCGCCGAGTGAGTCGGTACTGCCGTCATCGGAGCCATGGTCGATGACGTGGCAATGCGCGGCGCCGATCAGGCGGGCATAATGGCGGCACCAGAGCGGCAGGAAATCCGGCTCGTTATAGACCATGGTGACGGCGGCGATCCTGGGCGGCATGGGCGTTCACTCGGTGCGTTGGTCGCCCAGGATAGCAGGCGGGAGAAAACCTGCCATGCGCGCCGCCGGACATTTTCTGCTTGCCAAGCCAAGCGCAACGCCGCCACGGTCATCACGGGCGCGTTTTGGCATGAAGGGATCGGAGCCGATGGCGGCTTGGCTCGCGCGGCGCCTCGCGAAAGCGGGGGTCCATTATGGCTGGCTGATGGCGGGGCTGACCTTTCTCGTCATGCTGGCGACCGCTGCGGCGATGGGCCTTCCCGGCGTGCTCATCGTGCCGCTCGAACAGTCGATGGGCTGGAGTGCCGCTGCGATCTCCGGGCCGCTCGCGCTCCGGCTGCTGCTCTACGGCCTGATGGGGCCGTTCGCTGCCGCCTTGCTCCAGCGTTTCGGCCTCCGCCGGGTGGTGTTCGCGGCGCTGGTGCTGGTCATCGCCGGGCTCGCGCTCGCCGCCATGGCAACGCGGCTTTGGCAGATCTGGCTCGGCTGGGGGGTGATGGTCGGGCTTGGGACCGGGATGACGGCGGTGGTGCTGGGCGCGACGGTCGCCAATCGCTGGTTCGTCGCCCGGCGTGGCCTCGTGATCGGGCTTTTGACCGCGAGCACCGCGACCGGACAATTGCTGTTCCTGCCCTTCGGCGCCTTCATCGCGACCCATCTCGGCTGGCGCGCGGCGGTGCTGCCGGCAGCGGTGGTCTGCGCCCTTGCCAGTCTCCTGATGCTCCTGCTCGGGCGTGATCATCCGGGTGAACTCGGCCTTCCCGCCTATGGCGAAAGCGTGGTGGAGACGCCGCGCCCGGTGCTCGGCAATCCGGCCCGCGCGGCGTTGGCGACGCTGTCTGAAGCCAGCGCCTCACCGATTTTCTGGATGCTGTTTTTCACCTTCTTCGTTTGCGGGCTGTCCACCAATGGTCTGGTGCAGACGCATTTCATTCCGCTCTGCCATGATTTTGGCCTACCCGAGGTCACCGCGGCGTCGATGCTGGCGGTGATCGGGGTGTTCGATTTCATCGGCACCGTTGCCTCCGGCTGGCTCAGCGATCGCTTCGACAGCCGGTTTCTGCTCGGCTGGTATTACGGGTTGCGCGGCTTGTCGCTGCTCTGGCTGCCCTCCTCGACGTTTTCCTTCTACGGCCTGTCGCTGTTCGCGGTTTTCTATGGGCTCGATTGGGTGGCGACGGTGCCGCCGACGGTGAAACTCTCCGGCGCCGCGTTCGGGCGCGAGCGCGCCGGCATGGTGTTCGGCTGGGTGTTCATGGCGCATCAGATGGGCGCGGCGGTGGCGGCTTATGGCGGCGGCCTCTCACGCAGCCTCACGGCGAGCTATCTGCCGGCTTTCTATACCGCCGGCGTTGCCTGCCTGCTCGCCTCGCTCGCAGCCCTCATCGTGCGGACCCGGCGCGCGCCGGCCATCGCCTAACCCATATTTAGCACCCCAGAAAATAAAGCACGTATTATCATGATCTTACGCCGCTTCAAAAGGCGGAGTGGCACTACAATCGTATCTGCTGGGGTCAGACGGTGAGTTTCTGGATCCTCCCTGG
>JAJZBM010000046.1 GCA_021798915.1 Pseudomonadota bacterium | reverse complement strand
TTTCTTTATTCGACGCTGTTCAAGATGGTGCTGCACGATTATCTCCCCTTTCTCGCCCTCTCGCTGGTGCTGTGGGGCTATCTGCAGACCCTGGTGGCCGAGGCCTGTCTCGGCTTCACCCAGAACGACAGCATGATCCGCGCCATTCGCATGCCGTTCAGCCTCTATGGCGGGCGGATCGTTCTGCGTAATCTGATCGTGCTCGGCCATAACATCATCGTGATCGCGGTGGTCTTCGCGATCTTCGACACATGGCCCGGCTATCACGCTCTCCTGGCGCTGCCTGGGGCGCTGCTCTGGCTGGTCGATTCGCTGGCGGTCACGATGACGCTCGCCGCGCTCTGCGCCCGCTTCCGCGATATCCCGCCGATCGTCGCCAGTGTCATGCAGATCGCGTTTTTCATCAGCCCGGTGATCTGGCGCCCCGAGCTGATCCATCACGGCGCCCGCTTTCTGCCCCTCAATCCATTCTACACGCTGTTTGAAATCGTCCGCGCCCCATTGCTCGGCGAAATTCCGGGGGAGGCCGTCTGGGGCTCGGCGGTCGGTTATTCGGCGCTGCTGGTGGTGCTGTCCTGGCTGCTTTTCGTGCGGGTGCGCGGCCGTCTCGCGTTTTGGGTCTGAGCCCATGGCAACCATCGACGCCGATCATGTCTCGGTCGATTTTCCGCTCTACCATGGGAGCGCCCGCAGCCTGAAGCGGGCCATGTTCGCGGCCGCTTCCGGCGGGCGGATCGGCAAGGACGCGCAAAAGCGCGTCGTCGTGCAGGGCTTGCGCGACGTTTCCTTTCATCTCGCCGCTGGCGACCGGCTCGGCCTCGTCGGCAGCAATGGTGCCGGCAAGACCACGCTGCTCAGGACGCTCGCCGGGATTTACGAGCCGGTGCGCGGCCATGTCCGCGTTTGCGGCAGCCTCAACGCGCTGCTCGATCCCAATCTCGGCATGAATCCCGATCTTACAGGGCGCGAAAACATCGCGCTCCGCGGCCTCTTCGCGGGGCTCGGCCGGGCGGAGATAAGGCGGCTCGAGGAGGATGTGCGCGATTTCGCCGCGCTCGACGAGTTCGTTGACCTGCCGGTGCGCACCTACAGCTCGGGCATGGTGGTGCGGCTCGGCTTCGCGCTGGCGACCGCCATTCATCCCGAGGTGCTGATGATGGATGAATGGTTCCTCGCCGGTGATGCCGGATTCATGGATAAGGCGCGGGTACGCCTTGAAACCTTGGTGCGCGGCGCCGAAATCCTGGTGCTGTCGAGCCATGCTCACGAGATCGTGGCGCGCTGGTGTAATCGGGTGATCTGGCTGGAAAAGGGCAGCATCGTGGAAGACGGCACGCCAGATGAAGTGCTTGGCCGTTACCTCGCCTGCGGCGAAGAGGGCGGCGCGGCAATGCCCGCCCCCGCCGCGCTGGCGGCGGCGGCACCGTTCGCTGCGGACGGCTGATCAGGGAGGCTTGCGATGAGCAAATCCAGGCTATGGCCGGTTGCGGCCATGATCCCGAGCCTTCTATTGCTGCCCCACACCGTCCGCGCCGATGACGGTCCGATGCAGAAAGCCGGGCAGAAGCTCGATGAATGGGGCAATGATGCCGGCCGGGCGGTTGGCAAGGCCGCCGAGAAAACCGGCTCCGCCCTTGACAAGGCGGCGCGCAAGACCGGCGAGAAGCTCGATGAATGGGGCAACAAAATCCACGACAAATTGGCCCCCTCGGGAAGCGGCGGCGGGAACTGATCCACCGCTCGCCCGGGTTGTCGCCGAGGCGGCGGCGCGGCTCGCGGCGGCGGGGATCGAGAGCCCGGCGCTGGAGGCCCGTCTGCTGCTCGGCCATGCGCTTGGGTGCGACCAAGCGACCCTGATCCGCGAACGCGCCGCACCGTTGGCCATCGCCATCGCCGCGCCCGGCTTTCCCGCCTTGCTCGCCCGTCGCGCCGGGCACGAACCGCTCGCTCAGCTTCTTGGCCGGCGCGAGTTTTGGGACCTTTCCTTCGCGGTCTCGCCGGCGACGCTGATCCCGCGCCCGGACAGCGAAACCCTGATCACCGCGGCGCTCGCGGCGTGGCCGGATCGCCGGGCGGTGCGGTTCGTGCTCGATCTCGGCACCGGCAGCGGCTGTCTGCTGCTCGCCGCCCTGCACGAATTTCCGGCCGCTTTCGGGATTGGGGTCGATCTCTCGCCGGACGCGCTGGCAACCGCCGCCGCCAATGCTACGGCTCTTGATCTCTCTGAACGGACGGCTTTCCTGTGTGGCGATTGGGCACGCGCGGTGCGCGGCGGGTTTGATCTCGTTCTCTGCAATCCGCCCTATATCGAAACCGGGATGATTGGTGGCCTGGCCCCGGAGGTTGCGCGTTTCGAGCCGCAGGCGGCACTGGATGGCGGCGCCGATGGGCTTGACGCCTATCGCGCGGTGATCGCCGATCTGGCGCCGCTTCTGGCTCCGGGCGGGGTTGCGATCCTCGAACTCGGCGTCGGGCAGGCGGACGCGGTCACGGCGCTGGCGGCGGCGCGGGGGCTCGCGGTGCGCGCACTCGCGCCAGATCTCGGTGGCATCCCGCGGGCTCTGGTTTTGGCGCCGGACGTAACCGAATAGCTGCAATTCGCAGGAAAATGAGGGGCGGGTAAAAAAAATCTATTGGCGCCGCGTCTCAAGGCGGGTAATTTAGCGCGGCATCGTACGCGGGCGCGCTGTTTCGGCCGCTCTGCCGCCGTGGCTACGGATTGCCGTAACCAGACCGAAATCGTTTCGCTCTGCCGGCCGTCGCCATGGAAACGGTGTGGAAGCCAAGTCGATAGGGTCTTCTGATGGGCCGCGTGCGGCGGCGGCGTGTGGCCTGGTGGCCGGCACGCCGGGCGCGTGAACAGGAAAGCATGATGTCGGTATGAATATCAAACGGATGCGCGGACGTAATCACCGCGGCAATGGCAATGGCGGCGTGGTCCGGCATCACCAGGGCGGCGTGCCGCTCAATCGCAACCACGTCTTTGACAGCAACGGGCCGGATCTTCGTGTGCGCGGCACGGCGCAGCAACTCCACGAAAAATATATCCAGCTTGGCCGCGACGCAGCCAGCGCCGGTGATCGGGTGATGGCCGAGAGCTATTTCCAGTACGGCGAGCATTATTTCCGCATTCTCAATGCCATGACCCAGGCGGCGCAGCAGAGCGGCCCGCATAATCAGCCGCCGCGACGCCCGTTCGGAAGCGAGACCGAGGAGCCCGAGGCTCCACCCGGGACCGGCGAACAACCCACCGATCCGCTGGAGGCGAGCCTCGCCGCCGCCGCCGCTCAGGAAAGCTGACCGCGCGCCGACTGTTTGCAGTGAGCGAGGCACTGATAGACCGCGAAACGTATAGGTCGTATTTTCTATATATTTCAGCGTCTTAAGGCGTATGATGGCGTGTTCTTGGGTGTGGCCAGAAGGGCAAAAATCACTCCCACTCGATCGTGCCGGGGGGTTTGCTGGTGATGTCGTAGGTGACGCGGTTGATGCCGCGCACCTCGCCGACGATCCGCCCGGCGACGCGTGAGAGGAAGGCGGGATCGAAGGGGTAGACATCGGCGGTCATGCCATCGGTCGAGGTCACGGCGCGAAGTGCGCAGGCAAAATCGTAGGAGCGGCCATCGCCCATCACGCCGACGCTGCGCACCGGAAGCAGCACCGCGAACGCCTGCCAGATCGCGTCATAGAGCCCATTGGTGCGGATTTCCTCGAGGAAGATCGCGTCGGCCTGGCGGAGGATGGCGAGTTTCTCGGCGCTGATGGCGCCGGGGATGCGGATGGCGAGGCCGGGGCCGGGGAAAGGGTGGCGGCCGATCATTTCCGCCGGCAGGCCGAGTTCGCGCCCCAGCGCCCGCACCTCGTCCTTGAACAATTCCCGAAGCGGTTCGACCAGCTTGAGCCGCATCCGCTCGGGCAGACCACCGACATTATGGTGCGATTTGATGGTGACGCTGGGGCCGCCGATGAAGCTCACGCTTTCGATGACATCGGGATAAAGCGTGCCTTGCGCGAGATATTCGGCGCCGCCGAGTTGGGCTGCCTCCTCCTCGAAGACGTCGATGAACAGGCGGCCGATGGTTTTGCGCTTGATCTCGGGATCCGCGACGCCGTCGAGGGCGGCGAGGAACAGCGCCGAGGCGTCACGATGGACGAGCGGGATCGCCAATTGGTCACGAAAGGTTCGCACGACCTGCTCGGCCTCGCCGGCGCGGAGCAGCCCGTGATCGACGAAGATGCAGGTCAGTTGATCGCCGATCGCGGCGTGGATGAGGGCCGCAGCAACCGCCGAATCGACCCCGCCCGAGAGGCCGCAGATCACCCGCCCGGGGCCGATCTCGGCGCGCAGGCGGGTGATCGCCTGATCGCGGAATCCGGCCATCGTCCACGTCCCGCCACAGCCGGCGACGGCATGGGTGAAATTGCGCAGCAGCGCCGCGCCGTGCGGCGTATGCATCACCTCGGGGTGGAACTGCACGCCGTAGAATCGCCGCTCATCATCGGCGATGGCGGCAAACGGCGCGCCCTCGCTGGTGGCGACGGTGCGGAAGCCGGGGGGCAGGCGCACCACACGGTCGCCATGGCTCATCCATACCTGCTCACGCCCGCCGCGCCGCCAGACCCCAGCGAAGAGCGCGCAATCGCCGGTGATATCGACGAAGGCACGGCCGAACTCGCGGTGGTCGCTGCCCGCGACCTCGCCGCCGAGCTGGGCGCACATCGTCTGCTCGCCATAGCAGATGCCGAGCACCGGGACGCCGGCGGTGAACACGGTTTCCGGCGCCCGCGGCGCAGCACCTTCGGTGACGCTGGCCGGGCCGCCGGAGAGGATGAAACCGCGCGCCCCGAAAGCGGCGATCCGCGCCGGGTCCGCGTTATAGGGCCAGATTTCGCAATAGACGCCGCTCTCGCGCACCCGCCGCGCGATGAGCTGCGTCACCTGGCTGCCGAAATCGAGGATCAAAATCCGGTCGGAGGCGGGGGAAGCGGTCTGCACGGTGCGCCTCTCTGTCACGGCGCACCCCAGGGGAGCGGCGGGTGCGCCCGTTTCGTCACGCGCTGTCTTTGCAACAGCAAGGAGCCCGAGGCAAGCCGTTTCCCCCGCCCACGCCCGCGCCCGGCTGGTCCGCGCCGAGCCGTCCTTGACACCGCGAGACCCCGCCTCCTAGCCTCACCCCCGCGAGGAAACGAGAGGAACGGACAGCGTCGTGAGCATTAATGGCAAGGCTTATATCGTCGGCGCCTATGAGCACCCGACGCGCAAAGCGCCCGATAAATCCCTGGCCCAGCTCCACGCCGAAGTGGCGCTCGGCGCGCTCGCCGATGCCGGGCTCGGCAAGGACGACGTCGACGGCTATTTCTGCGCCGGTGATGCGCCGGGCATGGGGCCGCTCTCGATGGTCGATTATCTCAATCTCCGCGTCCGCCATGTCGATTCGACCGACACCGGCGGCTCCTCCTATCTCATCCACGTCGCTCATGCGGCCGAGGCGATCGCGCTCGGGAAATGCCGGGTCGCGCTGATCACCCTCGCCGGGCGGCCGCGTAGCGAAGGCATGGCGACCGGCACCGCGCCGCGCGCCGGCAACCCTGGTATCCCGGAAATCCAGTTCGAATACCCGTATGCGCCGACGGTCGCGAACATGTACGCGATGTGCGCGATGCGGCACATGCATCAATTCGGCACGACCAGCGAGCAACTCGCCTGGATCAAAGTCGCCGCCTCGCATCACGCCCAGCACAACCCGCACGCGCTGCTTCGCGAGGTGGTAACGGTTGCCGACGTGCTCGCTTCGCCGATGATCGCCGATCCGCTGCATCGGCTCGATTGCTGCGTCATCACCGATGGCGGCGGCGCTTTGATCGTCGCCCATCCCGAGATCGCCAAAAGCCTCAACCGGCCGCGCGTGAAGATTCTCGGGGTCGGCGAGGCGGTCAAGGGACAGTTCGGCGGTGAGGTCGATCTCACCTTCTCCGGCGCCGCCTGGTCCGGCCCGCGCGCCTTCGCCGAAGCCGGCGTTGCGCCGGGCGACATCCAATACGCCTCGATCTATGACAGCTTCACCATCACCGTCCTGATGCAGATCGAGGATCTCGGCTTTTGCGAGAAGGGCATGGGCGGGCGGTTCGTTGCCGACGGCAACCTGATCTCTGGGGTCGGCAAATTGCCTTTCAACACCGATGGCGGCGGATTGTGTAACAATCACCCCGCCAATCGTGGCGGCATGACCAAGGTGATCGAGGCGGTGCGGCAATTGCGCGGCGAGGCACATCCGGCGGTGCAGGTGAAGAACTGCGCCCTGGCGCTGGCGCACGGCACTGGCGGCTCGCTCGGGCTCCGCCATGGCAGCGCGACCCTGATCATGGAACGGGAATGAGGGCGGGACGATGACGATGAGCACACGGCGTAAAATTCCTGCCCCCGAGGCGAACCCCGAGACCAGCGCCTATTGGGCGGCGGCGGCTTCCGGGAAGCTCGCGATCCGCGAATGCGGCCATTGCAGCAAGCTGCATCACTATCCCCGCGCGCTGTGCCCGTTCTGCTTCAAGCCGGCGACGGGCTGGCGGGAGGTGTCGGGCCGCGGAAAAATCTATGCCTACAGCGTGATGCGCCGCGCCGAGACCCCCTACGCCATCGCCTATGTCACCCTCGCCGAGGGTGTCACGCTGCTGACCAACCTGATCGACTGCGATTTCGACCATTTGCGGATCGGCCAGGAGGTGAAACTGGTGTTCCAGGACAGCGAAGGCGGCCCGCCCGTGCCGATGTTCACCCCCGCCTGAGGGGCGCCGCCCGAGCCGCCGGATTGAGACGATTGCCCGGCCCCGAAACGCCGTCAGCGCTTGCAGTCGGCGCGATCATCGCCTAATCACTCGACGACGCGGTCCCGTTCGTCTAGAGGCCTAGGACACCGCCCTCTCACGGCGGTAACAGGGGTTCGAATCCCCTACGGGACGCCAGCCTTCCCAACATATTGAAATCGCTAAATATTTTCTGTGTCGTCCCGCGAATGTGACACACGCTTGTGACACACGCGGGAGGCCGTGATGGCGGTGTGTTCCTACGTCGAGAGGCGACGCCAGACCTATTATTTCCGGGCCCGCTTGCCCGGCGCGCTGGCGGCGATTTTGGGCCGGACCCATGTCATCGGATCCCTGCTGACCATTGATGCGCGGGCGGCGAAAATCCGCGCCGCCAAATTCTACTTTATCCTTGCCAGGCATCTCCACATCCTTGATCTCAGGATGAGAGACGATTTGCGCGCCGCTGGACTGCTTGCCGCGAGGGATGCCACCCTCGCGCAGGCGGCGTTCGAACTCGGCCGGCGTTATGAGGCCGACCAGGCCCGACTGCGCCAGCATTATGAGGCGGAGCTTCGTGATCTCATCACGACGCTACAGCAGCAATGGCGGGATGAGGATGCGTCACCGGCAAGCGGTGAGGCGGAAATCATGGCCATCCTCCGCCCGCCCGCGCCCCTGGACCCGCCGGCCGGCGCCATTCCAAGGGTGCCGGTGGAGGGGGGCGGACCGATCCTGGAGCCCGCGTCCGCGCCGTCTCCGGCGTGGCATACGCTGTGCGAAGCGTTCTTTGCCGACCGGCCGGGCCTGACCCCGAAAACGCTCTGGAGCTACAACCAAGCCTTCACCATCTGGAAGGGGCTGATCGGCGACAAGCCGATCGCGGCCGTCCGGCGGGGGGATGTGAAGCTTTTTGCCGATCACCTCCGCGACAAGCCCAACCCGCGCGGCGGCGCGCTGCATCACAAAAGCATTTTGCGCAGCCTCGGCCATATCAAGAGCTTTCTTTCCTGGGCGGTCGCCGCCGGGCATGCGACCGACGACCGGTTCGGCGACGTGAGGGGCCGCGACAAGACCCGGGAAGAACTGATGGCCGGCGACACGAGGCGGGCCTTCACCGCCGCCGAGCAGAATCTTTTATTCCACAGCCCGCTTTTCCGTGCCTGGACCGGCGAGGAAGACACCGAGGCCGCGGCGTGGTTCCTCCTGATCGCGGCGCTGACGGGGGCACGGACGGAGGAAATCACCGAGGCCCCGGCGATTCTGGTTCCGGTTGGCGGCACCCTTTGCCTTGATTTGCGCCAGGCCGGCACGAAGACCCGCGCCGCCCCGAGGCTGGTGCCCTTGCTGCCCGATCTTATTCGCCTTGGCCTGCCCGCCTGGGCAAGGCGGCAGGCGGAACGCGGAAGGCGGCTGGTTCAGCCAGGCGCCGAGCCGCGCACGGCGGCGGCGTGGTCGAAATACCTCAACCGCTATATCCGCAAGCACGTCGCCGAGGCGCCCGACCTCGTTCTCTACTCTCTCCGGCACAGTTTTCGACAGATGCTGCGCGCCGCCAATATCGGCGACGAACTGGCCAACAAAGTGTTTGGGCACGAAAGCGGCACCGTCGGTGCCGGCTACGGCCGGGCCCTGTCGCCGCAAGAGGCGGAGCTTGTTGCCGCCCGCGTCCGGCCGCTGGTCGATTTAGGGCACCTCGCGCCATGGCATGATGGCGCGGGCAGCGGGCATGGTGTTCGCCGGCTGGCTTCCGCATCTGCCTGATACCCTTCAGACGACGAGGATTCCATTCTGTCTGACATCGGCACGGCTATCCGGGTTTGGCTGCGCAGGAAGGCCCAGATCTGCCTCCCTCGATGGGCCGCATCCGTGTTGACATGTTCGCGCCGTAGTTCTTCTCCGGCCCGGCGTCGTCGTTTTGATGCCCGACGAACATCGCCCATTCGCCCCCTTCGGGTGCGTCGCTGTTCCTTGGCCGGCTCGTAGCTCATCACGGCCTCATCATCCCCGGAGCCTGCCCAGCACCCGGATCAGGACGCTCCAGGATGGAGCGAATGGTGATCACGAATGACTGGGCTTGCTCGACCATATTATGGGCGTCAGCCAGATCGACGGTGCCGTCGCTGTAGTCGGCGACGTATCGAAAGGCTTCGGCGTGCTTGAGCAGGCGACCCGCTTCTTTGGGGATCGGGCCGTCCTTCACGAGGAGGTCGTTGAAGGCGTTGAGCACGCCACGGTGCGTCTTGCCGATATCGTGCCCGGCAGCCAGCAGCGCGGCGCGCGAGGCATCGAACATGGCGTAGTAGGCGCGGTCGCATGCGCCATCGGCATCGGCATGTTCCAGCAAGACGCGGGCGGATTCAGCCGCCTGCGCGGCCTTGGCCATCAGGTCATCCACGCTCACAAGCGGATCCCTTCCCGAGCAATGTTGCGCAACAGGGTTGGGTTCGTGTGCATCTCCGGATGCTCCCACTCGTCCATCCAGATCGGGAGCGGGGTGATGTTGACGCCGGTCTCCAGCAGCACGTCATAGGCGACGTCAGCCATCGCCAATGTCGTCGGCAACAAGCGCTGGTGTTCGCCACGCAGCAGCACGGCCACATCCGCGTCGCTGTCTGGCCGGTGCGTGCCGCGCGCCCGGCTGCCGTAGAGAATCGCTCCGGCCATATCGTAACTGCCGGCGATCAGGCCGAGGAACCGTTTGACCGCTTTCTCCGTGCCGGGATCGATCGCGCGCGCCTCCATAGTCAACCTCAACATTCAAATCCGATTTAAGTCTTGCAAGGCATCCTGCTCGATGCAACAGCCCAATCCTGTTCTGCGCTCGATATAGGGCGCTCTCCGCCATGTGTGTGAACATACTCGAATCCCGGAATTCGACATTATCCTGGCAAACCTTCGTTTGACCATCGTCTGCCGCGGCCTCGGCGCCTCTGGCGCCGAGGCCGCGGTCGCGCCGTGTTTTCTGGCGCGATTTCTGAGCCGGGTTGATCGCCTGGTTTTATGGTGTCTCTTCCCTGGCGTTCGCCTGGTTGGCTTGCATGTCGTTCTTCCTATCGTGGGGATTATGTCAGTATTGGCATAATTTGGTGAGCTAACTCACCCGCCATGATCCCGTTTTTGATGATAAAATTCTGTATTGAAAAATAAGGTTTAGGTGAAAGGCGCGCTTATACGTCGCTTCGCGACG
>JAJZBM010000045.1 GCA_021798915.1 Pseudomonadota bacterium | reverse complement strand
CCAGGGAGGATCCAGAAACTCACCGTCTGACCCCAGCGGATACGATTGTAGTGCCACTCCGCCTCTTGAAGCGGCGTAAGATCATGATAATACGTGCTTTATTTTCTGGGGTGCTAAATATGGGTTAGGACTCACTTCGCGGCCCGCCAGCTCAGAATAAGCGGCAGCCCGGACGGCAACGCCTCAGGAAATTGACGACACGCCCTAGCGATTTCGCGTTATTCCGCGAAACAAAGCGGGGAAATATACCTTTCGTTAAGTAAACGCCCATATCCTGCGTCGTGAGGCCAGCCTGTTCGCGGCTTCACGTTTCCTCCCACACGCCGCACCTGGTGCCGTTTCGGCCGGTGTCGCGCACCTCGAGCGGCGCCCGCGATGCGAGGCGCCGCCTTTTTTCAGCGCCTCTTTCACCGGCATCCTCCGCGCGCGCGTCAACAGCATCCTTGCCGGCGCCGGCACGCTCGGCCAAGGTGCGGGCGCCCTCACCCTGCTTGGATTCCCGATGACGCTGACCGCTTTCGCCCGCCACATCGCCTTCGCCCTGCTGCTCGCCGGCATCTCGGCGGCGCTGGTGCGGCTGATGATCGATCTCGGGGTCATGGACCGCCCCGATCCGCGCAAATCCCACCAGCGGCCGACACCCAAAAGCGGCGGCGTCGGCATCGTCGCGGCGTTTCTGCTCGGGATCGCGACACTCTATGAATTCGCCTTCTTCTCGCGCCTCGCCGACCCCTATTTCCGGGGGGTGATCCTGGCTTCGGCGCTGATCGCCATCGTCGCCTTCCTCGATGATCTGCGGGACTGGCCGTTCGCGGTGAAACTGGCGGCGCAAATCGTCGCCGCCCTCGCCGCCATCGCCAGCGGGCTCTATGTGCGGGTCTATCATCTGCCCTATTTCGGCGCCGTCGATCTCGGCTGGCTCGGCGCCGGGGCGAGCCTGGTCTGGATCCTGTTCACCACCAACGCAGTGAATTTCATCGATGGCCTCGATGGCCTCGCCGGTGGGGTCGCGCTGATCGCGAGCCTTTTTCTCTGCGTCATCGCCGAGCGGCTCGGCGGCTGGTTCGTCTATTTCGCCGCCCTCCTGCTCGCCGCCGGGCTGGCCGGGTTTCTCCCGTTCAATTTTCCGCGGGCGCGGATTTTCATGGGCGATGTCGGGAGCCAGTTCTGCGGCTTCGTCCTCGCCGTGCTCGGCATCGCGGCGAGCCGCTTCGAGCGCGCCGAAATGTCGTTTCTGATCGTCCCCCTGCTGCTATCCGGCGTGTTGTTCGACGTCGCCTTCACGCTGGCCCGCCGGGCGCTGGCCGGCGAGCGCATCACCACGCCGCATCGCGGCCATCTCTATCAGGTGGCGGCACGGGCGGGGCTGGATGCGCGGCTGGTGGCGATGATCCATTGGGGGTTCGCCGCCCTCGGCGGCCTCACTTGCGCCGCCTTTCTCGCGGCATCACCGCCCGCGAAGCCGCTCCTGCCCCTCCTTCCGCTCCTCGTGCAACTGCTCTGGCTCGGCTTCGTGCGCCGTCTCGCCCAGCGGGCCGGGCTTGGCGCGTGGTAAACCGGGACAGAACCTCGTAGAGAGGGGCCAATGCTGGAGAAACGTCCCACACACCTGCTGCCGCCCTGGCCGGCGGACGTGCCCTGGCCACTTTCGGCGGGCGTGCTCGGCCAAATCGCGGCCCCGGCGCGCGCCCTTCGCCGTGCCTTTCTGATGCTGCTCTGGACGCTTCTCGCAATGGGGCCGCAAGCCGTCCTCAACATCCTTCCCGGTGATGGCAAACGGCTATTCCCGCGCGTTTTCTGGCGCGGGATTTGCGCCATCTTCGGGCTGCGGCGGCGGGTGATCGGCACGCCGGCCACCCGGGCAGCGGCCGGGCGGCCGGTCCTGTTCGTCGCCAATCACAGCTCCTGGCTCGACATCCTCCTCCTCGGCGCGACGTGCCAGGCGGTGTTCGTCTCGAAGGACGATGTCCGCTCCTGGCCGCTGATCAACCTGGTCGCGCATCTCGGCCGCACCGTGTTCATCAACCGCCGGCGCCGGGAGACGGCGCGCGGCCACGCCTCCATCGCCGCGCGGCTCGCGGCCGGGGATGATCTGATCCTTTTTCCGGAAGGCACGACGTCCGACGGCTCACGGGTGCTGCCTTTCCGCTCCGCCTTCCTTGCCGCCGCGATGGGCGAGGATCCGCCGCTGATCCAGCCGGTCTCGATCGCCTATGACCGGCTCGCCGCCCTGCCCTGCCGCCGTTCGGTCCGCCCGCTTTTCGCCTATTACGGCGCGACCTCCATCGGGGCACATTTCTGGCGCCTGGCGCAATGGCCGGGATTGCATGCGGTGATCCTGTTCCACCCGCCGCTCGACCCGCGCACCCTGCCCGACCGCAAGGCGCTGACCCGGGCGCTATGGGAGATCGTCGCCGAGGGGGCGGCGGCGCTGCGCCAGAACCGAGCGCCCTCAACCCTCGCCGGTGAGCGCGGTGGCGCGCCGTCCGGAGAGAGCGAACAGCAGCGACAGCGCGGCTGAGACCACGAGGTTGAGCACCAGGGCATAAAACGCCGCGTAACCCGGAACGACGGTGCCAAACAGCGTCAGCGGATAGACCGCCGCCTTGAAGGCGAGCGAGGCCGCCATCGCCGTCCCCCAGCCGATCCCGACCGCCCAGCCGATCAACAGCGCCCAGCCGTTCAGCCAGCGGCAGAACAGGCCCAGCATCACCGCCGGCGCGGTCTGGATGATCCAGACGCCGCCCAGCAACTGCAACTGAATGGCATATTGCTGGGGGAGGAAGATGATGAAGAACAACGCCCCGATTTTGACCGCGAGCGAGACCAGCTTGGCGATGCCCGCTTCCTCGGCATCGGTGCAGGCGGGGTGGAGGAAGGCGCGCCAGATGTTGCGGGTGAAGATATTGGCCGCCGCGATCGACATGATCGCCGCCGGCACCAGCGCGCCGATGGCGATCGCGGCGAAGGCGATGCCGACGAACCAGGACGGGAACACCGCGAGAAACAGCGCCGGCACCGCGTAATTGGTGCCGAAGCGAGCGAAGCCGGCGGCGAATTCCGGCCGCGTCCCGAGCCCCATCGCGACCGCCATGAAGCCGAGCAGGGCGAGCAGGCCGAGCACGAAGGAATAGGCCGGCAGAATGGCGGCGTTGCGCCGGATCACCGCCGCCGAGGAGGAGGAGAGGATGGCGGTGACCGAGTGCGGATAGAGGAACAGCGCGATCGCCGAACCGAGCGCCAGCGTCGCATAGGCGCTATAACTTCCGAGGCTCGCGGCCGGCGGCACCGGCAGGAGCAATTTCGCCGCCGGCACCGCGGAGAACACATGGCTCATGCCGCCGAGTGCGGCTGGGACGGCGATGATGGCGGCGAACACGGTGATATAGATCAGCACATCCTTGACCACGGCGATCATCGCCGGGGCGCGAAGGCCGCTCGTGTAGGTGAAGGCGGCGAGAATAATGAAGGCGATGATCAGCGGAATATCGCCGGCCAATCCGGTCGCCTGGAAGCCGAGCGCGCCGATCACCACCGCCATGCCGACCAGTTGCAGCGCGATATAGGGCATGGTGGCGAGCAGCCCGGTCAACGAGACGGCGAGGCCGAGCCAGCGATTGGCGAATCGCGCGGCGACGAAATCGGCCGCCGTCACGTGCCCGCTCCGGCGCGCCTCGGTCCACAGACGCGGGAATACGAGATAGAGAATGGGGTAGACGAGAATCGTGTAGGGAACGGCAAAAAATCCGATCGCGCCGCCGCCGTAGATCAGCGCCGGCACGGCGATGAAGGTATAGGCGGTATAGAGATCGCCGCCGAGCAGGAACCAGGTGACGAAGGTGCCGAAGCGCCGCCCGCCGAGCCCCCATTCATGCAATTGCGTGAGATCGCCGGCCCGCCAGCGCGCGGCGAAAAAGCCGAGCACGGTCACGGAAACGAAAATGAGCGCGAAAATCAGCGTCGCGGTGAGGTTCATGGCCCGCCCCCATCGCTCTCCCGATGTCCCTCGCGTTCCCGATGATAGACCAGGAAAATGATCGCCGCAGCGACCAGGATCCAGAGCAGCTGATACCAGTAGAAAAACGGAATGCCGGCCAGCGCCGGTTCGATCCGGTTATAGGATCCGACATCGAGCATGGCCGCGAACGGGGCGAGCAGCAGCCAGCGGAGCCGCGTCCTCCCGCCCGATGGCGTATCTTCCGGCGCTTTCACGTGATCCCCTCCCCCCTTTGTCCTGCCGCGCATCATACTGCCGCTAATCGTCGCCGTCGCCGCCGGATCAGCAACCAGGCGCCGCGCGCCGCAAGTGCAGCGAGCCGGCCGCGCGGCGGCAGGCCGACGGTTTTCAGGATCATGCCGATCCCGCGCTCGACATGACGAAAGCGATAGAACCCCATCGCCCGCCCCATATAGAGCGCGGTGCAGCGGCGATGGTCGTATCGTGCGCTTTCCGGCTCGTTACCGCAATGATAGGCGAAGGCGAGTTCGTCATCCTCGCTTTCGCCGATGCGCCCGAGCGCGATGCCGAGGCGGCGCGGCAGGCCGATCCGCTCGCGCGCCAGATAGCGGCGCATATGGTCGTAAAACAGCTTGAAATGACGGTATTCGTCGGCGGCGATCAAGCGGCAGATGGCGGCCAGAACCGGCTCCGCACTGGCATCGGCCAGCGCCGTATAATAGCTCGACGTGCCGGTCTCGACCATGCAGCGGGCGATCAGTTCGCCGGTGTGCGAGCCACGCACCGAGGCCGCGGCGTCGATCGGGATCTGATAGCCGGCGCGATAGCGGGCGAAAGCGGCGGCGAAATCCCAGCCCGGATCGGCGAGCATGGCCCAGCGCCCGAGCGCCTCGCCATGCTGCACTTCCTCCGCCGCCCAATGATGGGCCGCTTCTCGGAAATCAGGGTCGTCGGGGAAGACGCTATCGAGATAGCGGGCGTAATCCTCGCCATTGCGCTCGACCATCGCCGCCGCCTTGACCAGCGGAACCAGGCCGCGGTCAACCCGCGCCGGGTCGAAATCGCGCCACGCCACGTCGTCGATGTGCCAGTGCTTCATGAAACCGACAGAACCTCACCCCGCCGGGCCCAGTCAAGCCGGGCCCAGTCAAGCGGGGCCCAGTCAAGCGGAGTGCAGTCAAGCGGGGCGGAGATCATGCGGATCGCTCACGCCGGGACGAAATGCGGCGGGCGACGGCCGGTGCCGCTCCGGCGGCGGAGGCGCGCGGCGATGATGACGCCGGCCCCGACCAGCGCCACCACCGCAGCCGGGCGCAGGCCATAGCGCGGCATCCAGTTCGCCGCCAGCACGCGATGCCAGTCGAGATGGGTCGCAAGCCCATACCACCCGGCCTCGATCGCCGCTGTCGCCAGCGTGGCGAGCAGGGTGAGCGCGACCAGCGCCGCGATCTGCCCCTGCCGGCGCGGCGGAAGCAGCCGCCAGACCTCCAGCCAGACGAAAAACCCGGCCATCAGCACCGGCTCGGTGATATTGGCTTTCAGCGACAAGAGAAAATGCAGCAAGGCGAGGCCGGCGAAGAAATGGATGCCGCGATGGAGGCGCTTCCAGTTCCGCCCGAGCCGCGCGAGCATGGCATCCGTCGAGGTCGCGGCGAGGGCGGCAAGCCCCAAGAGCGACAGAAAGCCGATCGCGAGATAGAATCGGTCAACGATCTCGGTGCCGATCGTAAGCCAGCGGAAATTCTGATCAGCGCTATAAAGCGCGAAATGGGCCAGCGTGTAGGCCGCCGCGGCAACCCCGATCATGCGCCGGAGCAGGGTGACGCGCGGCCAGTTCAGCACCACCCGGGCCGGGGTCACGGCGAGGCTCACGAGCAGAAAGCGCACCGCCCAGCGCCCGCTCTCGTGAATGAGCGCGGTCAGCGGCCGCGCCCCGAGCGTGCCCGCGAAGCTCTCCCCGGCGAGCCACAAGGCCGGAGCGAGGAGCGCCAGCAGACAAAGCGTCTTCAACACCGAAAAATGCCCGCCGCGATCGAACCACGGCATGCGGCGCGATCGCGGCAAAGGGGCGCGGGGCCGGGTGTTGTTCATCCGACCCGCCTCCCTGCGCCATGTTCCCCCTCAGGGCCCGCCATAGGAGGCGCCAGGCACCGCCTGGGCGTTCGAGGCAGGTTTGTAGTCTGGCGGCGTTTCGAACAGCTTCGAGCTGATGTGATGATACTTGACGAATGTCGCCTCGAGCAGGGTCTTGTCACCGTTGCGTAATCGCAGCAGAACGCCATCCTCGGTCAGGCAAACCTCGCGCTCGACCTGGGGCGAAATTTCCGCCTGCCAGATCTGGCAAGTGAGTTTCGCCACCGTCGCGCGGCCGAGCGGTGTCAGCTTCGCTTTCTCGATTTCCGCCAATTCCCCAGCCACCGGGTTGACCGTGACCGTGACGGTGCGGGTTTTGGGATCGACGATATTGGCGGTTTTGCCGTTATGATCGATGATCATGTAGGCACTCCGCGCCAGCAGATACCCCTTGCCGTGCGGGTCGATGCGTTCGATCCCCTCCGCCGCCAGCCAGCGCACCCGCTCGGTCATCGGCTTGTCGCCGGAGAAGACGCGATAGGTGATATCGACGTCGCGGCTCGGCGTCATGCGCGGGGTCTCGTCGGCCCGGACGGTGACGCTCGCGCCGATGACGGTCGCGGCGGCAGCGAGCAGCGCGAGCCAGATCGGGCGCCGGATCATTTCGCTTGCGGCGCCATCTCGCCCTGCCCGCCATTACCCCCCCCATTACCCCCTTGGGGCATCGCGCCCTGGGGCATTGGGACGCGGGTATAGCCAGGCGGCGGCGCGAACAGATTGGCCGGTTGCGGCTGGTAGGTGATCGCGGTCGCCTCCAGCGCGCCGGCGCCGCCATCCTTGTCCTGCCCATGGCCCTTGAGCAGCACGCCGTCATCGGTGACGCAGACGGTGCCGTTGGCACGACTCGATTGCACCTGCCAGCGGGTGCAGTTCGCGCCGGCCACCTTATCAGGGCCGAGGCGCTGGAATTTCATCTGGTCATTGAGCAGGAACCCGCTCGCCATGTCGACGTTGAGCGGCGTCTCCATGAACAGATGCTGATCGGTCATCACCAGCATCATGCGGCTCTTGCCGCGATCGATGATGACATAGCCGCGCTGGCCGGGGGCATCGAGGCGCATGCGGTTGGTCGCGGCCTGGTAATACATATGCGCCTCCGACGGCCCGCCCGGCACCGCCCGGGTCAGCGCATAGGTGACCGCGACATCCTTGGTCGGCATGTAGGGGGGGTGGTCATCCGCCGCCAGAGCCGGGGCCAGGGCGGACGCCAACCCCAGCGCGCCGCCGATCGCGAGCCCCCGCACCATCCGCCCACTCATCGCCCCGTTTCTCATTGCCATCACTCTCATCCTTGTCTCGGGCCGCGGCCCGCATGAACCCTCAACGCCCATCGCCCTCAGATGGATGCACCGGAACGCCCCGCCAAGGCATCGACCTCAGCCCGCAGCGCCTCCGGCGCAAGCTCGTCAAGCCATTCGGCCGAACGCGAAACTGCCTCAGCGAGCCGGGTCTTGTAAACGTCGCGCGGCAATTCGAACGCGCCGAACCCGGCGAGGTGCTGGGTCACGAACTGGGTATCGAGCAGCCGATAGCCGCCGCGCCGGAGCCGCGCGACGAGATGCACGAGCGCGACCTTCGAGGCATCGCGCGCCAGGCTGAACATGCTTTCGCCGAAAAACACCGCCCCGAGACTGACCCCGTAAAGCCCGCCGACCAGCCGCCCTTCCTGCCAGCATTCCAGCGAATGGGCGTATCCCTGGCGATGAAGGGCGATGAACAGCCGCTCGATCTCGGCATTGATCCAGGTATCGCCGCGGGCCGGCAAGGGTGCCGCGCAACTCGCGATCACGGCGGCGAAATCATGATCGGCGGTGACCGTGAAGCGCCCGGAAAGCACGGTGCGGCGGAGCCGTCGCGACAGATGAAACCGGTCGAGCGGCAGGATGCCGCGCTGTTCCGGATCCAGCCAATAAAGATGCACGCCATCGCGGCTCTCGGCCATCGGAAACAACCCGGCCTGATAGGCGCGCAGCATCAGATCGGGCGTGATGCGAAAATTCCGCACGGACATGGCGGCAGTTTGCGCCGCGTCACCGGGCGAAATAAAGGGGCAATCGCGCGTTGCCTCATCACGCTTTGCGAATTGAGAATTATCACGCTTCGCCAACCGGGACCTGATCCCCCCGGGTCTGGCCCGATCGCGCCGACGGCGGTAGAACGCACGCGAGGAGACACCCCGATGCCCCTGCTCGACCCCATCCCCTACCCGGATGAGATGCTGCGCCGCATCCTCGCGGAAACCCGGACCATCGCCCTGGTCGGCGCTTCCGCCAACTGGAACCGGCCGAGCTATTTCGTGATGAAATATCTCCAGGGCAAAGGGTATCGGGTGATTCCGGTCAATCCCGGCCTCGCCGGCTCGGAATTACTCGGCGAGCCGGTCTATGCCAGTCTCCGTGACATCCCCGAGCGGATCGACATGGTGGATATTTTCCGCGCCGCGCGTGAGGTGCCGCCGATCGTCGAGGACGCGATCGCGATCGGCGCCAGGGTAGTCTGGATGCAGCTCGGTATCCGCAACGACGAGGCGGCGGCGCGCGGCGAGGCGGCCGGGCTCACGGTGATCATGAATCGCTGTCCGAAAATCGAGTTCGGGCGCCTGGGGGGGGAGCTTTCCTGGAGCGGGGTCAATTCCGGCCTGATCCGCAACCGCGCGGCGAGCGCGCCCCGCGATTCGGAGGGGGCGAAAGCGCCGCCTCTGCCGGGGCGCAACCCGAGCTATGGCTTTGAGACCCGCGCCATTCACGCCGGCGCCGCCCCCGATCCCACCACCGGCGCCCGCTCGACCCCGATCTATCAAACCGCAGCCTATGTGTTCGACGATGTCGATCATGCCGCCTCGTTGTTCAACCTGCATAATTTCGGCTATCTCTATTCGCGCCTGACCAACCCCACGGTCTCGGTGCTGGAGGAGCGGATCGCCAACCTCGAAGGCGGCCGCGCGGCGCTTGCCGCCGCCTCTGGCCATGCGGCGCAATTCCTCACTTTCTTCACCCTGCTCGAACCTGGCGATGAATTTCTCGCCTCACGCAATCTTTACGGCGGCACGCTGACCCAATTCGGGCTTTCGTTCAAAAAACTCGGCTGGACCTGCCATTTCGTCGACCCCGCCGACCCGGAAAATTTCCGCCGCGCCCTCACCCCGCGCTGCAAGGCGATCTTCGTCGAGAGTCTCGCCAATCCCGGCGGGATCGTCGTCGATCTCGAAGCGATCGCCATGATCGCGCATGAGGCCGGGATTCCGTTCATCGTCGATAACACCATGGCGACGCCTTATCTCTGCCAGCCGATCGCGTGGGGCGCGGATATCGTCTGCCATTCGACGACCAAGTTCCTCGCCGGCCACGGCCAGGCTTTGGGCGGCATCCTGGTCGAATCGGGCAAGTTCGACTGGGCACAAAATGGCCGCTTTCCCTCACTCACCGAGCCCGAGCCGGCCTATCACGGGTTGAAATTCTACGAGAATTTCGGCGATTTCGCCTTCACAACCAAAGCCCGCGCGGTGGCGCTCCGCGATTTCGGCCCGACCCAGGCGCCGATGCATGCTTTCCTCACCATCACCGGCACCGAGACCCTTCACGTGCGCATGGAGCGCCATGTCGCCAACGCCCAGAAAGTGGCGGAGTTTCTGAACACGCACCCCCGCGTCGCCTGGGTATCCTATGCCGGTCTGCCGGGGAGCCCGCATCACGCCCTGGCCAAGAAATACCTCCCACGCGGCGCCGGCGCAGTGTTCACCTTCGGCGTCAAGGGCGGATTCGCGGCCGGCATCCGCGTCGTGGAAAGCGTGCGGCTGTTCTCCCATCTCGCCAATATCGGTGACACCCGAAGCCTGATCCTCCACCCCGCCTCCACGACGCACCGCCAGTTGAGCGAGGAGCAGCGCCGGAGCGCCGGGGCCGGCGATGACGTGATCCGCGTCTCGATCGGCCTCGAATCCGCCGACGACCTGATCGCCGACCTCGATCAGGCCCTGGCCGGAACCTAACCCCCGCCCCTTGGCGCCGGGTGCCGCTTTGCTCTATGAAGCGTCGGCACTGGCCGAGGAGAGGTGACCGAGCGGTCGAAGGTGACGGTCTCGAAAACCGTTGTGCGTGCAAACGTACCGTGGGTTCGAATCCCACCCTCTCCGCCA
>JAJZBM010000022.1 GCA_021798915.1 Pseudomonadota bacterium | reverse complement strand
AGCGGCGCCTCCAGGACAACCCGACGACGCTCGAGGATCTCTCGCAGCAATACAACATCTCGCGCGAGCGGGTGCGCCAGATCGAGGTGCGCGCCTTCGAGAAGCTGCAAAAGGCGATGAAGGCGGAGATCGCCGAACGCCGCCGCGCCCAGCCGGAAGCTCGCACCTGACACCAGCCCGGGCTTCGCCACTGGCGTCCCGACAGATCGATTTGTGACCAGGCGGCCCTTCGGGGCCGTCTTTTGTTTGGGAACGATCTTCACTCTCGAAGCAAAAAGGTCAGCTTTCTTGATATAATTTCGATATTGCATCATTATTGGATTTTTGTTAAGTTACTTCTCGTTAACGAAGCCGCCGCGCCGAACGAACCCCACCGCCGTCTTCATCTCTTTATGCCGTGGAGGAGCAAATGCCGCGCCGCACCCAGTTTTCGCCCTTCGTCAGCACCTTCCTCGCAACCGCCTTCGTCCTCGCCGGCACCACCCTCGGCGCCCGCCCGGCGCACGCGACTCCCTCCGAATTCTTCAACGAGTTCGATATGTCGCCGAGCACCGGCAACCCGACCGATTTCGAAATCACCTTCGCCGGCGCGCCGCCGATCCCAGCCCAGAACGCGGCGGATGCCGCCACCGATCCGTTCGCCAATCTCAATGACCTGGTCGCCGGCGGGCTGACCTCGAACGCATCGGTGATCACCTCCTATAACCCGATCACCAATCAGACCACCGTCACCTATTCCGGAAGTCCGCTCAAATCCGGGACGCAAATGCATTTCGGCCTCAATGACGGGCCTCTCCTCTCGCCCTATCCGCCGAACAATCTCAGCGTCGTAAGCAAGACCTGGACCTATCCCACCAGCAGCGGCATCTCGCCGGTGTTGATGCCGGCCGCCAATATCGACCTCATCCAGCCGCACCCGATCGCCGGCAACGCGACCGAGTACCTGGTCATCTATCTCGAGGCCGGCTTCGCCAGTGGCGGGCCGTTCTATGGCTCCTGGTTCGAAGTGCCGTTCATCGCCGGGCCGACCAATACGATCGTCTGGAACGCCGCCGAGGGTGTCCTCGAGATCGACGGCCTGGATGAGTCGGCCGGCGGCGCCGATGTCGCGATCAGCAACACCGAGGGCGAGCCGCTCTCCTTTCAGAATTACGGCTATATGTTCTCATCGACTGAAATTCCGCTCGACGACTTGAATTTCACCGACATGCCGCCTCCCGAGAATGCCAATTCGCCGTTCACCGCTTTCAACGGCCCGGCGACGCTCGCTTCCGGAGACTATTCCGGCAATATCCCCGAGCCGGCGAGCCTCGGTCTGCTCGCCGCCGGGCTGTTCGGTCTCGCCGGCGCGCGATTCCGCGCCCGCCGTTCCTGACCGGCCGCGGCTAACCCGAGGATGCGCGCGCGTGGTCCATCCGCGCGCGCATTTCCGAAACCACCACCGCAATGCCGGAAAAAATCGCCTCGCCGATCAGGAAATGGCCGATATTCAGCTCTCGCACCTCCGGCAGGGCGGCGACCGGGCCGACATTGTCGTAACTGAGGCCATGCCCGGCATGGCATTCGAGACCCAACTCAGCCGCCAGCGCGGCGGCATCGCGGAGCCGCGCCAGTTCGCCGGCACGCCCCTCGGCATAAGCGCCGGTATGCAACTCGACCACCGGCGCGCTGATCGCCACCGCGGCCCGCAGCTGCGCCGGATCGGGATCGATGAACAGCGAGACCCGGATTCCCGCCGATGTGAGCGAAGCGACCACGGGGGCGAGTGCGGCGCTCTGTCCCGCGACATCGAGCCCGCCCTCGGTGGTGACTTCCTGCCGGCGCTCAGGCACCAGGCAGACGGCATGGGGGCGAAGCCGGCGGGCGATTTCCACCATCTCCGCCGTCGCTGCCATTTCCATGTTCAACGGCGCCGCGATCTCGGCCCGTAGGCGCGCCATATCAGCATCCCGCATATGCCGCCGGTCCTCGCGCAGATGGGCGGTGATGCCATCTGCCCCGGCGCGAAGGGCCGCCTTGGCGAGCGCCACCGGATCGGGGTGCACGCCGCCACGCGCGTTCCGAACGGTTGCGACATGATCGATATTCACCCCGAGCCGAAGCTTGGTCATCCTGCCCTCATGCGGTTGGCCCTGATGCTGGCGGCGAGACGGAGCGCGGCGATCAGGCTCGCGGGATCGGCGCGGCCCTTTCCCGCGATGTCGAACGCGGTACCGTGATCGGGCGAGGTGCGGATGATCGAAAGCCCGAGCGTCACGTTCACCCCGCCATCCATGTCCAGCGTCTTCAAGGGGATCAGCGCCTGGTCATGATATAGACAAAGCGCCGCATCATAGCCCGCCCGCGCGCGCTCGGTGAACATCGTATCGGGCGGAAACGGGCCGAACGCGTCGATCCCCTCCGCCCGCAGCGCCGCGATCGCCGGGGTGATCAAGGTCTGCTCCTCATTACCCATCGCCCCCCCTTCCCCGGCATGCGGGTTGAGCCCGGCGACGGCGAGGCGCGGGTGCGGAATCGCGAAATCTTCGCGCAGCGCCGCCGCCGTGATCCGCCCGGTATTGACGATCGCCGCTGTCGTCAGCGCATCGAGCGCGGCGCGCAAGCCGAGATGAACGGTGACCGGGACGACACGCAGCATGGGCGAGGCAAGCATCATCACCGGCGCCGCGGCCCCGGTGAGGGCAGCGAGGAATTCGGTATGGCCGGGATGGGCGAAACCGGCGGCATAGAGCACCGCCTTGCTGATCGGATTGGTCACCACCGCCGCTGCCTGTCCGGCAAGGGTCAGCGCGACCGCAAGTTCAATCGCCGCGATCACCGCACTCGCATTGGCGGGGTCAGGCTTGCCGGGTTGCGCCGGCGTCGCGAGCGGGACCGGCAGCGCCGGCAAGGCGTCGGCAAAACAGGAGAGCGCCGCCTCGGGCGCGGCGATCTCGCGCACTGGCACCTCGGCGCCCCGAAACAGCGCCGGATCGGCGATGACGAAGAAGGCAGGGCCAGACTCGCGCAGCGCAAGCCAGGCGCCGCGCGTGATCTCCGGCCCAATCCCGGCCGGATCGCCCATGGTCAGGGCAAGAGGAAGTGTTTGTTCTTTTTTGAAAAAAAGAACCAAAAAACTTTTACTCGTTGGGCAGTGCCTGCGGCACTGCCCGCTCAGAACAAAAGTCTTTTTGCTTCTTTTTCTTCAGAAAAAGAAGGGCTTTCTTTTTGTCTTCCTGGCGAAGGCCCATGATCCGCTAAATATGCAGCGCGCGGCCGGCAACCGCCAGCGCCGCTTCTTTGACCGCCTCGCTGAGGCTCGGATGGGCGTGCGAAGTTCGTGCGACATCCTCGGCGCTGGCACCGAATTCGAGCGCGGTGACCAACTCGGCGATCAAAGTGCCGGCATCGGGGCCGATGATATGGGCGCCGAGCAGACGGTCGGTTTTCTCATCGGCGAGCAGTTTCACGAACCCCTCGGTCTCACCCATTGCGCGGGCGCGGCCATTGGCGGTGAACGGGAATTTGCCGACGCGATACGCTGTTCCGGCTTCGCGCAAAGCCTCCTCGGTCGCGCCGACCGAGGCCGCCTCCGGCCAAGTGTAAACCACGCCGGGAATCGCGCCGTAATTCACGTGTCCCGCTTGCCCGGCGAGGATTTCAGCGAGTGCGACACCTTCTTCCTCGGCCTTGTGCGCGAGCATCGGCCCGGCGATGACGTCACCGATCGCGTAAATCCCGGCGACCGAGGTCGCGTAATGCGCATCGGTCTTGATCCGCCCGCGCTCGTCGCGCGCAACGCCGATCTCGGCGAGGCCGAGCCCCTCGACATAAGGCCGGCGGCCGATGGCGAGCAGCACGATATCGGCGGTGATTTCCTCGGCCGCGCCGCCCTTGGCGGGCTCGAGGGTGAGCGTTACGGTTTTTTTCTCGACCCGCGCGCCAGTGACCTTGGTCCGGAGGCGGAATTTCATCCCTTGCTTCGCAAGAATCCGCTCGAACGCCTTGGAAATCTCGCCATCCATGGTCGGCACCAGCCGGTCGAGGAATTCGATCACCGTCACCTCGGCGCCGAGACGCCGCCAGACGCTGCCGAGTTCGAGCCCGATATAGCCGCCACCAATGACGACGAGATGTTTTGGAACCGCATCCAATGCCAGCCCGCCGGTGGAAGTGACGATGCGTTTTTCATCGACCTCGACACCGGCGAGCGGCACGCTTTCGCTGCCCGTCGCGATGACGATATGCTTGGCCGCGTATTCCTCGCCGTCCACGGCGACGACGCCAGGCCGCGCGATCCGCGCCGCGCCCTTGAGCCAGGTGATCTTGTTTTTCTTGAAGAGGAACTCGACGCCTTTGACATTGGCGCCCACCACCTCCTCTTTACGCGCCTGCATCCGCGCGAGATCGAGCCCGACCCCCTTCACCATCACGCCATGCTCGGCGAGCGCGGTTTCAGCGGCGTGGAAATTCTCCGACGATTGCAGCAGCGCCTTCGAAGGAATGCAGCCGATATTGAGGCAGGTGCCGCCTAAGGTCGCGCGTTTTTCGACGCAAGCGGTTTTCAGCCCGAGTTGCGCCGCGCGCAGCGCGCAGACATAGCCGCCGGGGCCGGCGCCGATCACGATGATGTCGAAAGTTTCGGTCATGATGTCAAAGACCCAATAACAGGCGCCGGGGATCCTCGACCCCCTCTTTGATCCGCACCAGGAACGAGACCGCCTCCTTGCCATCGACGATGCGATGATCATAGGAAACGGCGAGATACATCATCGGGCGGATCTCGATCTTGCCGGCGATCACCATCGGCCGCTCCTGGATTTTGTGCATTCCGAGAATGGCCGATTGCGGCGGATTGAGGATCGGCGTGGACATCAGCGAGCCATAGACGCCGCCATTGGTGATGCTGAAACTGCCGCCGGTGAGTTCTTCGAGCTTGAGGGTGCCGGCGCGGGCACGCTTGCCGAAATCGGCGATGGTTTTCTCGATCTCGGCAAAATCCATGCGCTCGGCGTTGCGGATCACCGGCACGACGAGACCGTTCGGACCGCCGACCGCGATGCCCATATGGACGTAATGCTTGTAGATGATGTCCTCGCCGTCGATCTCGGCATTGACGGCAGGAAATTCCTGCAGGGCGACGATCGCGGCCCGCACGAAGAACGACATGAAGCCGAGCCGCGCGCCTTCGTGCTTCTTCTCGAACGCCTCGCGGTATTCGTTGCGCAATGCGATCACCGCCGAGAGATCCACCTCGTTGAAGGTGGTGAGCATGGCGGCGTTGTTCTGCGCTTCCTTGAGGCGGCTCGCGATGGTGCGGCGAAGCCGCGTCATGCGCACGCGCTCCTCCCCCGCCTCTGGCGCGCGCGGCGCTTTCGCCACCGGTGCGGGCGCTGGTGCGTTCGTCCTTGCGCCATTGTCGAGGAAGGCGAGCACGTCGCCCTTGGTGATGCGGCCGTCCTTGCCGGCGCCGGCGCCGATCTGGCCCGCGTCGAGCTTGTTTTCGGCCATCAGTTTCGCCGCCGCCGGCAGTGGCGCGTGCGCCGCCTGGGGCGGGGTTGCGGGGGGTGCCGACGAGGCCGGGCGCGCGACCGGGCCGGAGGGGCGGGGCGGCGGGTTGACGCCGCCGCTCGGTTTGGCCGCCGGGCGTTCGGCCGATTTCGTCTCGCCATCGCCCTCGGCGAGGGTCGCGAGCACCGCGCCGACCTCGACTTCCTCGCCCTCGGCAACAGTGATCTCGGCGAGAACGCCGGCCGAAGGGGCGTTCACCTCCACCGTCACCTTATCGGTTTCCAATTCCGCCAGCGGCTCATCCGCCGCCACCGACTCGCCCTTTTGCTTGAGCCAGCGCGCAAGGGTCGCGGTGGTGATGCTTTCGCCAAGCTGCGGCACTTTGATTTCGGTCGGCATCGCCATTCCTCGTCCTGCCTCGTCTTTTCGCTGATTAGTCTGCCGCGAGCGCCTTGTCGACCAGCGCCGCCTGCTGCGCCGCATGCACCTTGGCGAGCCCCGTCGCCGGGCTCGCTGCTTCGTCGCGCCCGACATAACGCGGCCGCGTCGCCTTGGCCTTGATCTCCTCGAGCACGCATTCGATGCGCCGGTCGACGAACCCCCAGGCACCCATGTTCATCGGCTCTTCCTGGCACCAGACGATTTCTGCTTTTCGATAGGGCGCGAGCAGTTTCGGCAAAGTGAGTTTCGGGAACGGATAGATCTGCTCGAGGCGAAGAATGGCGATATCCTTGATCCCGCGTTCCCGCCGCGCGGCGAGGAGATCGTAATAGACCTTGCCGCTGCAGAGGACGACGCGACGCACCGCTTCGGGCTTGGCGATCGGGTCGATCTCGCCGATCACGGTCTGGAACTGGCTGCCGGCGCTCATCTCGGCGAGTGTGGAGACGGCGAGCTTGTGGCGGAGCAGCGATTTCGGCGTCATCAGAACGAGAGGTTTGCGGAAATTGCGCTTGATCTGCCGCCGCAGCGCATGAAAATAATTCGCCGGGGTGGTGAGATTGCACACCGCCATGTTGCGCTCGGCGCAAAGCTGCAGATAACGCTCGAGCCGCGCCGAGGAATGTTCCGGCCCTTGCCCCTCATAACCGTGCGGCAACAGCAGAACGAGGCCGGACATGCGCAGCCATTTCATTTCCCCCGGCGCCAGGAACTGATCGATGATCACCTGCGCGCCATTGGCGAAATCGCCGAACTGCGCCTCCCACAGGACGAGGGTGTGCGGATCGGCGACCGAATAGCCATATTCGAAGCCGAGCACCCCCGCTTCCGACAGCAGTGAATTATAGATTTCGATTTTCGCCTGCCCCTCGGCGGATTTTTTGCCATCCTCGGCCTGAGGGACGATGTTGTTGAGCGGCACGTATTCATGCTGATTGGTTTGATCGATCAGCACCGCGTGGCGCTGGCTGAACGTGCCGCGCTGGCAATCCTCGCCCGAGAGACGCACCCGATGTCCCTCGAGCAGCAGGCTGCCGAAGGCGAGCGCCTCGCCGGTTGCCCAGTCGATCCCCTCGCCGCTTTCGATCATGTCGCGCTTGGCTTCGAGCTGGCGTGCGATCTTGGGGTTGACGGCGAAATCCTCCGGCACGTGGGCAAGCGCGCGGCCGATGGTTTGCAACGTCTCACCTGCGACCGCCGTCGCCTCCTCGGCCCATTCCTCGCGTTCATCGGCCTGTTTGAGGCCCGACCAATGACCTTCGAGCCAATCCGCCTTGTTGGGTTTGAAGGATTGCGCCGCCGAATGGGCTTGTTCCAGTTCGGCGGTGAAGCGTTCGACCATCGCGTCCGCTTCCGCTGCGGTGAGCGCGCCATCCCGCACCAGGCGTTCGGCATAGAGCGTGCGGGTGGTTTTTTGTCCGCGGATGGCCTGGTACATCAGCGGCTGGGTGAAGGCCGGCTCGTCGGTTTCGTTGTGGCCATGCCGGCGGTAGCAGACGATGTCGATCACGATGTCGGCGGCGAATTCCATGCGGAACTCGGCGGCAAGGCGGGCACAATAGACCACCGCCTCGGGATCGTCGCCATTGACGTGCAGGATCGGCGCCTGCACCGATTTCGCGACATCGGTGCAATAGAGCCCGGAATAGGCATGCGCCGGCACCGTGGTGAAGCCGATCTGATTATTGACCACGACATGCACCGTGCCGCCGGTGCGATAGCCGATGAGCTGGCTCATCGCCAGCGTCTCGTAAACCAGGCCCTGGCCGGCGAAAGCGGCGTCGCCATGGACCAGAATGCCCATCACCGACCGCCGCCGCGTGGTATCGCCGGCCATGTCCTGGCGCGCCCGCACCTTGCCGATCACCACCGGATCGACCGCTTCGAGATGAGACGGATTGGGTTGCAACGAAAGATGCAGCGGCCGCCCGGCGATTTCGAGATCGGTCGAGGTGCCGAGGTGATATTTGACGTCCCCCGAGCCCTGCACGTCGTCAGGATTGGCGCCATTGCCGCCGAATTCGCTGAACACCGCGGTGAACGGTTTCTTCACCACGTTGACGAGAGTGTTGAGACGGCCGCGATGGGGCATGCCAATGACGATCTCACTGGCGCCTTGTTCGACAGCGGTGGTGATGATGGTATGCAGCGCCGGGATCGTCACCTCACCGCCTTCGAGGCCGAAGCGCTTGGTGCCGACATATTTCTTCTGGCAGAAGGTCTCGAACCCCTCCGCCTCGGTGAGTTCACGCAACACCCGCACGCGCGCCTCGGGCGCGAGGCCGTCGCGCCAGGGGGCGCCCTCGATGCGGCGCTGGATCCAGGATTTCTGATCCGGATCCTGGATATGCATGAATTCGACGCCGATCGGGCCGCAATAGGTCTCACGCAGAATGGCGACGATCTCGCGGATCGTCGCGGTTTCGCGGCCAAGCACGTAATCGATGAAAATCGGCCGGTCGTAATCGGCTTCGGTGAAGCCATAACTCGCCGGATCGAGTTCCGAATGGGGTTTGGGCACTTGCAGGCCGAGCGGGTCGAGCCGCGCCTCGAGATGGCCGCGCACGCGATAGGCGCGGATCATCATCAGGGCGCGGAGACTGTCCTCCGCGGTCTTGCGGATTTCCGCCGCCGTCGCACCGCTGCCTGCTGCCGCCGCGCGCGCCGGTTTGTCCGCCTCATCATCGCCGGCATCATAGTGCCGCGGCGCCCAGGAAGCGCCCAGCGCGTCGGTCAGGACCGCGCGCGCCTCGTCGTTCAGGGAGGCGAAAAGCTCGCCGAAACTGGGATCGACCGCTCCCGGATCGGCCACCCATCGGGCATAGAGATCGGCGATGAAGGCTGCATTCGCGCCATTGAAGGCGCTGGCGAGAAGATCGACGCCTGCCATGTTCTGTGTCCCGGCTCCTGGATTGATCGCTATCGACCCATAGAGAGCATATATGACTGAAGTGTGACCCGCGTCTGGTGCAAATTCACCACCTTAGCCATGCATATAGCGCATTGGCGCGGTTATCCCCGGAGAGCCCTGATCATCGTGCTGCCGAGCGCCGCCGGGCTTTCGGCGACGTGGATCCCGGCCTCGCGCATGGCCGCCATCTTCGCCGCCGCGGTGTCGCGCCCACCGCTGATCACCGCGCCGGCATGGCCCATGCGCCGCCCCGGCGGGGCGGTCGCGCCGGCGATGAAGCCGACCACCGGTTTTTTCACTTTTTCGTGTGCTAGGAACTCCGCCGCCAGAATTTCGCTCTGGCCGCCGATCTCGCCGATCATGATGATCGCCTGGGTTTCCGGGTCGGCGAGGAACATCTCCAGCACTTCGATGAAATCGGTGCCTTTGACCGGATCACCGCCGATGCCGACGCAGCTCGACTGGCCGAGCCCGGCCGCCGTCGTCTGCGCCACCGCCTCATAGGTCAGCGTGCCCGAACGCGAGACGATGCCGATCCGGCCGCGGCGATGGATATGGCCCGGCATGATGCCGATCTTGCAGGCCTCGGGGGTGATCACACCGGGGCAGTTCGGCCCGATCAACCGCGAGCGGCTGCCGGTGAGCGCGCGCTTGACGCGCACCATGTCGAGCACCGGAATCCCCTCGGTGATGCAGACGATGAGCGCAACCTCGGCATCAACCGCTTCCAGGATCGCATCGGCGGCGAAGGGCGGCGGCACATAGATCGCGGACGCGCTCGCCCCGGTCGCGGTGACCGCCTCGGCGACGGTATCGAACACCGGCAGGCCGAGATGCGTCGCCCCCCCCTTCCCCGGCGTCACCCCGCCGACCACCTTGGTGCCGTAGGCGATCGCCTGTTCGGAATGGAACGAGCCCTGGGCGCCGGTAAAGCCCTGGGTAATGACGCGGGTTTCGGCATCGACCAGAACAGCCATGTCAGGCGGCCTCCTTCACAGCGTTGACCACCTTCTCGGCGGCATCGGCAAGGTTATCGGCGGCGATGATCGGGAGACCCGATTTGGCGAGGATTTCCTTGCCGAGCTGGACATTGGTGCCCTCGAGCCGCACCACCAGCGGCACGCTGAGCGCGACCTCGCGCGCCGCCGCGACCACCCCCTCGGCAATCACGTCACAACGCATGATGCCGCCGAAGATATTGACCAATATCCCCTCCACATGCGGATCGGAGAGGATGATCTTGAACGCCGCCGTCACCCGCTCCTTGGTCGCCCCACCCCCGACATCGAGGAAATTCGCCGGTGTCGCGCCATAGAGCTTGATGATGTCCATGGTCGCCATGGCGAGGCCGGCGCCATTGACCATGCAGCCGATGGTGCCATCGAGTGCGACGTAATTGAGGCTGTGGCGCGCCGCTTCCAGCTCTTTGGGGTCTTCCTCGTTCTCGTCACGGAGTTTTTCGAGATCGGGATGACGGAACAGGGCATTGTCGTCGAAACTGATCTTGGCATCGAGCGCCACGACCTCGCCGCCCCCGGTCACCACCAGCGGATTGATTTCGACGATGCCGCAATCCAGATCCACGAAAGCGCGGTAAAGAGCGGCGGCGAAGCGCCCGAAGGCGCTGATCTCCTTGGGTGCGAGCCCGAGCCCATAGGCGAGCTTGCGGGCGTGAAAGGGTGAAAACCCGCTCGCCGGATCGATGGTCACTTTCAGGATCTTCTCGGGGTGATGCGCCGCCACCTCCTCGATCTCCATGCCGCCCTCGCTGGAGGCCATCATCGCTACCCGGCCGCTGTCGCGATCGACGAGAAACGAGAGATAAAGCTCGCGCGCGATGTCACAGCCCTGTTCGATATAGACCCGATGCACTTTGCGCCCGGCCGGCCCGGTCTGCTTGGTGACCAGGGTGTGGCCGAGCATGAGGCCGGCGGCCTTGCGCGCCTCCTCGGGCGAACGCGCCAGCCGGACGCCGCCCTTGCCCGCCGGATCGTCGGCGAAATGCCCGGCGCCGCGCCCGCCGGCATGGATCTGCGCCTTGACCACATAGACCGAGCCGGGAAGCTTGGCCGCCGCCGCTTCCGCCTCTTCCGCGGTCCAGGCGACATGCCCCTCAAGCACCGCAACGCCGTAGGTGCGCAGCAGCTCCTTCGCTTGATATTCGTGGATGTTCATCGCGCTCAGCCCACCAGCTTGCGTGAGGCGTCAACCAGTTCCCGCACCGCGGCACAGGATTTCTCGAACGCCGCACGCTCGGCGGCATCGAGTTCGATCTCGACCACCCGCTCGACGCCGCCGGCGCCGATCACCACCGGCACGCCGACATAGAGGCCCTTGATGCCATATTGGCCATCGAGCCAGGCAGCGCACGGCAGCACTCGCTTCTTGTCGCGAAGATAGCTCTCGGCCATGGCGATCGCCGACGAGGCCGGGGCGTAAAAAGCGCTGCCTCGCTCAAGGAGCTTGACGATCTCGCCACCGCCATTGGCGGTGCGGGTGACGATGGCGTCGATTTTCTCCTTCGTCGTCCAGCCCATCTTGATCAGATCGGGAACCGGGATGCCGGCGACCGCGGAATAGCGCACCAGCGGCACCATCGAATCGCCATGCCCGCCGAGCACGAAAGCGGTGACATCCTCGACCGAGACATTGAATTCACGGGCCAGGAACAGCCGGAAACGCGCCGAATCGAGCACCCCCGCCATGCCAACCACGCGCGCATGCGGCAGGCCGGATTTCTGCTGCATGACGCCGACCATGGCATCCAGCGGATTGGTGATGACGATGACGAAGGCGCCGGGGCAGTAAGTTTTGATCCCTTCGGCGACGGTTGCGATGACGCCGGCGTTCTTGGCGACCAGATCATCGCGCGACATGCCGGGCTGGCGCGGAAAGCCGGCGGTGACGATGACCACGTCGGCGCCGGCGATCGCGGCGTAATCGGACCCGCCAGCCATCACCGCGTCGAACCCCTCGACCGGGCCGGATTGCTCGAGATCGAGCGCCTTGCCGGCCGCGACCCCACCAAAGACGTCGAACAAAACGACGTCGCCGAGTTCCTTGAGGCCGATCAGATGGGCAAGCGTGCCGCCGATATTGCCGGCGCCGATCAGGGCGATCTTGTTGCGGGCCATGGCTGTCTTCCGAGTAAGGGGTGGAACGAACGCAGCGGGGCGCCGCCCGGGCCGATCCTCAGCTTGGGAACGCATCGCCCCGAGAGGCGGTTGTTGCTAACCCATCGCCCGCCGAGCGGCAAGGCCTCGCCCGCGCGCAAGACCGTGAGTTTCACCCCTGAATTTCCCCGAGACACCGGCGCGGGAGAGGGTTCGAACAAAAAACGAACGAGTCAGCTATTCGGCCCCCGCGTCATGGAGACCGGCTGCCAGCGCCTGAGATCGGAACGCATCAGGACCGAGGGGTTGACGCAGCTCATCGGCCAGCGCCCAGAGAGCACGAGGGCGAGTTCGCGCCCGACATGCTGCTTGCGCGCCGGGTCGAACCGTGCCGAGGCGGAGGCGACATGGGCGCTCAGCGTCACGTTCGGCATCGCGAGTAGCGGGTTGTTGTTGCCCGGCGGTTCGGTTTCCAGAACATCGAGCGCGGCATGGGCGATCCAGCCCTCCTGCAACGCCTTGATCAGCCCCTCTTCGCGCACCGTCGCGCCGCGCCCGGTATTGATGAAGATCGCGGTCTTTTTCATCTGCCGGAAATGTTCCTCGCCGAGCATCCTCTCGGCCTCCGGCGTCGCCGGCGCGTGCAGCGAGACGAAATCGGATTGCCGCAAGACCTCGGCGAGCGTCGCCGGCACCACATCATAGTCCGGCATGACCAATTCCTCGATGAACGGATCATAGGCGATCATGCGGAGACCAAAGGGTTTCGCGCGGCGTGCCATCGCGCGGGCGACATGGCCGAAGGCGATGAAGCCGAGCGTCTGGCCCATCAGACGGGGAATTTGCAGCAAGGCCGGCCGGCCTTCGCGCCAACGTCCCTCACGCACCATGCGATCCTGCTCGATGACGCGGCGAAAGCCTGCGAGCAGCAGCGCCATCGCGTGATCGGCGACTTCCTCGATGAAAGTATCGGGACAATTGGTGACCGGAATGCCGCGCGCCGTCGCCGCCGCGACATCGACACTATCGACACCGACGCTGCCGAGCACGATCGCCCGGCATTGCCGCAATCCGTCGATCACCGTCTTGGTGATCCGCATGCCTTTGGCATAGATTGCATCGGCATCGCGCGCGACGTCGAGAAATCCCTGCTCATTTGCCGGTCCTTCGACGATCTCGGCATCCAGCCCGGCGAGCGGCGCCATCTCGTCGTCATAGCCGCCGCCTTGGGTCGTGAAGCTCGCGCCGGCCGGGGTCGCGATTTTGAATTTCGCCATCAGGGGATCCTTTCGTTGCAGGCGAGAACGAGCACCGTCAAAACTTCGAAATACGCGTCTCTTTTCCGGTGATGAATTCGAGCAGAGCCGGCGTGCCAGATTTGGTTGCGGCGATGCCGCGCCGGATCGCGGCAGCGATCTCGCCGGGATCAGTGACCCGTTCGCCATAGCCGCCGAAGGCCCGCGCCATCGCCGCATAATCGCCGGAGATGTCGGTTGCGCGATATTTCTCGGTCGAGATCGGCATCACCTTGAGTTCGATCGCCATCGAGAAATTGTTGAACAGAATGGAGAGAATGGGAATCCGCTCGCGCACCGCGGTCTCGAAATCCATCCCCGTGAAGCCGATCGCGGCATCGCCCCAGACATTGATGCAGAGTTTTTCGGGCTTGGCGAGCTTGGCCCCCATCGCAAGACCGAGCCCCATGCCGAGCTGCGTCGTCTTGCCCCAGCCGAGATAAGAGAGCGGCGTGGTCGAAATCCAGAACGGCGAGATCTGATCACGCGGGCTGCCGGCATCATGGGTGATGATGGTTTCGTCCGGATCGACTGCGCGCATCAATTCGGCGATCACCCGGTAGGGGCTGAGCGGCGCCTCGTTCGAGTCGAGCGTCGGCCGCCATTCCGCCATCCATCCCGCCCGCACGGACGCGATCTCGGCGGCAATCTCCCTGCTGTCACGTGGGGTTTTGATGGTTTGCGACAACTCCGCGATCAACGCATCGAGGGTGAGCCCGGCATCGCCGAGCAGGGCGGCGACGATCGGCACGTCTTTCGCGAGATGATCGGGATCGAGCGTCGCCTGGATGAAGCGCTTGCCCTTTGGAAAACGAATGCCGAAATTGGTTTCTGTAAAGGAACATCCGATGCCGATGATCAGATCCGATTCCGCGATGAAGTGATGCACCGGTTTCGGGATGGCATTGCCGCCGGAGCCGAGCGCCAGTGGATGATTTTCGGGAAACGCGCTTTTGCCGCCGATGCTGGTGGTGACCGGGGCGGCGAGCAATTCGGCGAAGCGGCGAAGCTGCGGCCACGCCTCCGCCCAATGAATGCCGGTGCCGGCATAGATCACCGGCCGGCGCGCGGCGAGGATGAGTTCGGCAGCGCGGCGCACATCACCCGGATCGGGCGCGGTGCGGGCACGGATCACCGGGCTGTAGTCGAGTTCGCCGATCTCCTCGTTCCAGAGATCGGTCGGCACCTCGACGATCGCCGGGCCGCCGCGGCCGTTGCGCAGCCGCGAAAACGCGCGCCGCATGACATTGGGCAATTCCGCCGGCACCGCGACCCATTCCGCCGATTTGGCGATGCCGCGCATCTCGCGCGCCGCACTGTAATTGGGATCGATGCCGGCGATGCGGCGCGGATAGCCTTGCGGAATGACCAGAAGCGGCACTGATTCACTATAGGCTTGCGCGACGCCGCCATAGGCGTTTTCGCTGCCCGGGCCATGCTGCATGCAGAACGCGCCGATCTTCCGCCCCGAGGTCACGCGCGACATCGCATCCGCCATGTGAAGGCCGATCCGCTCCTGGCGCACCATCACCGGGCGGATATCGATCGCGGCGGCGAATTCGATGAGATGATTGACCGGATAGCCGCAGAGGATTTCGATCCCCTCGCGCTTCATGATTTCGGCGACCGCCTGGCCCAGTTTCATGGTTTCTCTCCCCGGCAATGACGCGCGACGATAGAACCGGTTTGCCGATACGGCAAACACCCCCATGCACACCGGCCATGCTTCCGCCGATCAGGGTTTCGCTGCCGCACTCTCGATCAGGATTGCGGTGCTGTTGACGAAATGCCGCGCATCTTCACCGGGGCGGCGATAAAGCGCGCGATCGAGGACGAGATGGCGCGTCTCCGTGGTCTTCTCGCAATGCTCGCGCATGAAAACGCCGCCGAGCGGCTCGGCATCACCCCCTGGCGCCGCCTTGACGCAATGCCAGCCCTCCCGCCCGTAGCGCGCCATCATCTGATCGGCGAGCAGAAAAGCCTTTTTGTGCAGATAGAGCGCGGCATCGGGATCGGTCGTGATCCGCAAACCAACCACCTCGCCGGCCGCCGACAGCAGCAGCGACAGCCGCACCGGATGACCGGCGACCTTGGTTCCATCATCGGGCAGATTGTATCGCGGGTTCGGATTGGCGCCCGGGTCATAGCGAAACCCGATCTCGCGCCGGCCGCCGGCATCGGCGGGACAGGCGAGATAGCCCGACCAATCGGCGAGTTTGTGCTCGGGATCGGCAACACAGACGAAATCGCGATAGCCGGTGCGCGGCAGATCGGCGAGCGTCATGCCGATCCGAAACTCGCGGAGATCGCTCTCATCGGTGTTTTCGGCGGCAAGACAAGCCGGCGCGACGAGCAAAAACACCCAAGCGAGGGCGGCGAGAGAGGCCGCGGCGAAAGATCGGCGCGCCGTCATGGCGCGGTCTTCTTCGCGGCATCACCCGGCGCGTAGATATCGCAAACCCGTGAGCCGGGGCCAAAAAACGCCAGACACTCCTGATAATTCGGCTCGCCATGGCCCTTGACCTCGGCGAGCACGTAATCGGCGATGGCAGCGATCTCCGGTGGGCGGAGAAAATTATTCGCGGCCAATACCATGCCGTTGCCGACGACATCTTTTTCATGGAGGCCGTAACAGGTGCCGTCCGCGTAGGCATCGCGGCGATGATAGGGCATGCCGGTGCCGGGCCGGCCACAGCTCACGGTTTCGATGATTTCGGCGCGATCGAGCTTGGTTTTGCGCAAGGACAGCGCATCGCCGCCATAGCCGCCGCCGCCGCCGCCATGCCATTTATGGCAGCCGGCGCAATTGACGCGAAAGAGACGCTTGCCCTCGGCGAGATCGCCGCTCTTTCCGGCCACCTGATCGGCGGTGCTTTGCGCCCATCCCGGCAAGGACGCGGCAAACAGCAGGAAAAGCAGCGCGCCGGCGAGCAAGCGCGGCATACGAATGAACATCGTGGCATTGATCCGTCGTCAATCCCGCCCCGGCGCCGAAACGCCGGGACGGGTTTTCGTTCAGAGGCCGAAAACGTAGAGAACCGAGCCCGGCGCGATCCGTTTCAATTCCGGCGTGCCGTCGATGAACCATTTATCCCAGGCCCCGCCTTGGCCAACCAGCAAGGCGATATATTGCTTGCCATCGACGCTGAAGGTCATCGGCGGCGCGCTGACACCACCGCCGGTGTTGAACTCCCAGAGCTTGGCGAGGGTTTTGGCGTCGAGCGCCATCACCTTGCCATCTGGCTGCCCGGCCATCACCAGATCGGGGGTCGCCAGAATGCCGCCCAGCATCGGGTACGGCGTCTCCGCCTTGCCGGCGATCTTGCCGGTCGCGACATCGATCGCGGTGATGCTGCCGGTGATGCGCACCGGATCGCTCGGCCCGCCGCCGGTGAAGAATTCACGCGGCTTGAAGGATTTGCCCGGCACCATCGCCTCGACGGTGATCCGGTTGCAGCTCTCGATCACCGGGATGTACCAGAGATGGAGATTGGGATTATAAGCAGTCGGCGGCCAGTTCTTGCCGCCCATATTGCCGGGGCAGACCATCGTGACCTTGTTTTCCCGGCTCGGCGTGACCGAAGCGTTGTAGGTCTGGACCGGCTTATTCGGATCATACTCCATCGGCTTGCCCGATTGCGGGTCGATCCCCTTGGTCCAGGTGAACTGCTTGACGAAAGGCTGCGCCCAGACGAATTGCCCGTTGGTGCGATCGACGGCATAGCCGACGCCGTTGCGATCCGCCTCCAGCGCCAGCTTCCGGCCATTGACATCGACGAGCACGTTCTCGGCGACGCTGTCGTAATCGAAGGCATCGTTCGGCGTGTGCTGGAAATGCCATTTGATCTTGCCGGTCGCGGGATCGAGCGCGAGCGTGCTGTCGGTGTAGAGATTGTCGCCGGGACGATAGGCGCTGTCCCAATCCGGCCCAGGATTGCCAACCCCCCAGTAGATGGTGTCCGTCCCCGGATCATAGCTGCCGGTGACCCAGGTCGAGCCGCCGCCGATCGCCTGCGCGTCGTGATCGTCCTTCCAAGTGTCGCTGCCCGGCTCGCCCTTGCCGGGGATGGTGTAGGTGCGCCAGACCTCCTTCTGCGTCGTGAGGTCGGTTGCTGCGATCCAGCCGCGAATGCCGTATTCGGCGCCGGCAACCCCGGTGATCGCAAGGTTTTTCACCACCAGAGGCGCCCCGGTGACGACCTCGCCCTTGTCGGGATTGGCGACCTGGCGCTGCCAGACGATCTTGCCGCTCTCCTTGTCGGTCGCGATCAGGCGGCCATCGAGGGTGTGGGAGATGACGAGATTATGCCACAGCGCGGCGCCGCGATTATCGACCCCGCAGCAGGCGATCGCGCCCGCCCAGTCATGATCGGTCTTGGGGTCCATTTTCCAGACCAACACGCCTTCGCCGCCATGGGTATCGATCTTGTAGACCGAGCCCCAGCCATCGGTGACGAAGAGAATGCCGTTCTCGGCGAGCGGCGTCCCCTCGAGGCCGCCATGCGTCCAGATGCCGCCGCCCTCGAGGCCGCCGAGTTGCAGCGTCCACGCGACTTTCAAATTCTTGACGTTGCCGGCATTGATCTGATCGAGCGTCGAGAACCGATGCGCTGCGTAATCCTTGTGATGCAGAAGCCAGTTGCCCGCATCCTGATCGGCGTTCAGCAATTGCTGGTCGGTGACGTCATCGGCGCGGGCCGGTGACGCTGCGAGACCGAGCGCCAAGGCAAGGCCTGCCAAATTCGCGCCGGTCAGCAGAGCGCGCTTGTTCCACCTCATGAACCGTTCCCCTTTTTGTCAGCACCGGTTTTCCGGCGCCGTATTTCCGCGCGATGGCTTGGTCGGATTATCAGCCGCGATCAGCATCATGCGTCCTCGCGGACATGCGGCACGGCCATCGTCATGCCACGGGAGAAACTAGAGCACGAGGGAGGAGGCACGTAAAGTTTCCCGTTGCGTGATAGCGGAATGCGATGATGCGCAGGGCTCACCCCGCCGGCGGGCGGGCATAGAGAAACAATGTCACCCGCCGCCCGCGCCCGAGATCGAAGCCCGCGAGCGATGCGATCGGCGCCGGCGATAGGCCGCGTGCCCCGGCGGCGACGAGAAACGCGGCGCGCTCGGGGGCATCGACCAGCACCACTTTTCCGGTATCGGCGAGAAACCCGGCGGCGTCCTCGGGGCCGGAGAGAAACCGCGTCGCGGTGCCGACGACGAAGCGCAAACTCGGCGCCTGATAGCCGAGGGCGCCGAACCCGTCGCCGCCCGGTGTGCGGCCAGCGAGCGCGGTCGCCACCCTCGGGGCAAGCCAAAGCGCGCCGAGATGCGGCAATTCGGCTTCGAGAACCGCCCAGTAGAGGAGCGGCACGCACAAGAGCGCCCGGCCCACCGCCCGCCGCGTCTCCCCGGCCCAGGCCAGAGGCAGGGTTGCCCCGGCGATGAGCAGGGCGGCGAGAAACCCGGGGATGCCGTAAAAATCCTCACGCGTGAAACCGGGCGCGATGACGACGGGGAGCAGCAAGGCGCCGATCCCGAGCCCGGCGAGCGCCAGCGCGAACAAACCCGCCGAAAGACGCGCGAGCCAGAGCGGCGCCAGGCGCTCACGCGCGACCAGGGCGGCGGCGACGATCATCACGATCGGCGGAAACAGCGGCAGCGGATAATGCGGGAGCTTGGTCGGCGCCGCCTCGAACACCAGCCAGGTAGGGATGATCCAGGCGAGCAGGAACTGCCCGCTTGCTGTCCTTCGCGCGCGCCAGAACGCGGGGATGGCCGCGACCAGGGCGAGGCTCGCCGGAAACAGGGTGAGCGGCAGGAGGAGGAGATGCGTCCCCGGCGGCGCGCCATGCCCGTTGCTGACCCCGGTGATCTTGCCGCCGAGATCATGCCCGAGCGCATCGATGAAAAACGCGCCACGCGTCGCGATACCGATGGCGATGAACCACGGCAGGGTAAGGGCGAGGACGATCACCACCCCCTCTTTGGGGCGAAGTGTGGCGAGCCAGGCGAACCCGCCCCGCTCCTGCCGCCGGAGCGTGACGAGCGCCAGAAGCGCGATCGTCGCCCCGGCGATCATCGGCGTGACCGGCCCCTTGAGCAGAATGCCGGCGGCGAGCGCGAGCCAGAACAGCCTTGCCTGCCATCGCCCGAACCCGGCCGGCGCCAGCCAGGCACGGCCGAGCAGCCCCATCGCGACGGTGGTGACGCCGAGCAGGGCGGCATCGGTCTTGGCGATGTCGTGCTCGACCACGAGCAGCAGCGAAGCGGCGAGCAGGGCGGCGGCCAGACGCGCGGCGGCCTCGCCGACCAGAATGACGCCGAAGCGATAGGTCGCGAGCACGGCGAGCAGCGCCCCGAGCAGGGAGGGCAGACGATAGCGCCAGATCGGGTTCGCCCGGCCGAGGCCGAGCGCCTCGGCGGCGGCAACGAAGGGCAATTGCGCCCAGTAGATGCCGACTGGCTTCAGATTGCGCGCCTCCGGCCCATTCCGGATGCGAATGACGTCCCCGCTCTCCAGCATCTGCCGCGTCGCCTGGGCGAAACGCGCCTCATCGCGGTCGGCGGGTGGCAGCGAGAAAAACCCCGGCAGCCAGAGGACGAGGCAGAAGATGATCAGAAACAGGCGTGGCCAGCGCGTGCCGAGAAGGCGGGGCAAAGGGTCCATCCCCGCACTCATGGGCGATGACGCGGCGCAAAACCATATCCCGCCGCGCATGACAGGAAGACCGCGCGGATGGCACCAATAAAGGGCTTGGAGGCATCACGCCCTTGTTATTTCTTGCTTGTCTCTTTCCCGTGAATGACCCTTCGCCTGGGACTTTCGAGCGACGGGGCGATCAGACCCGGGGGCCGAGCGGCCCCAGCGCCTGCGCGATTCCGCTTTCCCCGGGCAGCGCGCCCTTGGCGAATAACCGGTTGACATGGCCCATTTTCCGCCCCGGCCGCGCGTCTTTTTTGCCGTAGAGATGCGGAATCAGGCCGGGGGTCGCGAGGATTTGCGGCCAGAGCGCGGTTTCTTCGATTCCGACCAGATTTTTCATCACCGCGTCCGAATGCCGCACCGCCGGGGGCAGAGGCAGGCCGGCGACGGCGCGGATATGCATCTCGAACTGGCTCGCCGGGCAGGCATCGATCGTCCAATGGCCGGAATTATGCGGCCGGGGGGCGATTTCGTTGACCAGCACCCGCCCATCGCGATCCTCGAACATCTCGACCGCGAGCAAGCCCGCGAGGTCGAGCGCGTCCGCGACCCGAAGGGCGATGGCGCGCGCAGCGGCGGCGGTTGTGGGGGCGATCGGCGCCGGGGCGAGGGTGAGATCGAGGATGTGGTCGCGATGGCGGTTTTCGACGACATCGAAGGCGACCGAGGCGCCATCGCCGCCGCGCGCGACGATGACACTGATCTCGCGCGTGAAATCGACGAAGCCTTCGAGGATCAGCGGTTTCGGCGCCAGACGCGCGAAGGCCGGGGCGAGATCGGCGGGCGTCGTGAGCCGCGCCTGTCCCTTGCCGTCATAGCCGAGCCGGGTGGTTTTCAGGATCGCCGGCAAGCCGAGCCGGGCGGCCGCGGCGTGGAGATCATCGAGCGTCTCGACCAGCGCAAAGGGTGCCGTCGCCACACCCGCCGTGGCATTGAGAAAGGTTTTTTCCGCCATCCGGTCCTGGCTGATGCGCAGGACGTGCGGGCCGGGGCGTACCGGCTTGCGCGCGGCGAGCAGTTCGAGCCCGGCGGCGCTGACATTCTCGAACTCGAAGGTGATGACATCGACGGCGTCGGCGAAGCGGCCGAGCGCCGCCGGATCCTCGTAATCGCCGATCGTCGCGCCAGCCGAAACTTGCGCCGCCGGGCTGTCCGCCTCCTCGGTCAGGATATGGCAGCGATAGCCGAGCCGGGCGGCGGCGAGCGCGCTCATCCGCCCGAGTTGCCCGCCGCCGACGATGCCGATGGTGGCGTTGGGTGGCAGGGCGTCGTTTCCGCTCATAATGCTGCTCCGGAACGAAAAAACGCTTCCCCCCCGTCGCTTCCGAGCGGCCATTTTCCTCGGCCCGGCAGTGCCGCAGGCACTGGCGAACAGAGCAAAGTTTTTTGGTTCTTTTTTTCAAAAAAGAACAATTCTTCCGTCATATTATTGCCTATCCCTCATCCGGCTGATCAACGGGGATGATGGCGACGCTTTCGGTTTGGGCGGCGCGAAACGCGGCCAGCCGCGCCGCCAGCGCCGCGTCGCCGAGGGCGAGGATGGCGGCGGCGAGCAGCGCCGCATTCACCGCCCCGGCGCGGCCGATGGCGAGGGTTCCGACCGGGATCCCGGCCGGCATCTGCACGATCGAGAGCAGGCTATCGAGCCCCTTCAGGGTCTGCGACTCCATCGGCACGCCGAGGACCGGGAGCACCGTCCAGGCGGCGCACATGCCAGGCAGGTGGGCCGCGCCGCCAGCGCCGGCGATGATCACCCGGAGGCCGCGCCCGCTGGCGGTGCGGGCGTAATCGGCGAGCCGGTCGGGAGTGCGATGGGCGGAGACGATGCGGCATTCATGGACGATGCCGAGGGCCGTCAGGGTCGCGCTCGCGTGGCGCAAGGTCGGCCAGTCTGACTGGCTGCCCATGATCACGCCGACCATGGCCCCGCTTGGCGCAAGGCCGGGCGGTGTTGCGCCGGGGCTGTTGGTCCCAGGAATATCGGTCACTGTGCTCACGCGGTTTGGGTGCTCACGCGGTTTGGTCGGGAATGAGGCGGCTTTCAAGGCGGGTGATTTCGTCTTTTAGGAGCAGTTTGCGTTTTTTCAACCGCAGCAGATGAAGCTGATCGCTCGCCGTCTGGCTGACCAGCAAGGCAATGACGGTGTCGAGATCGCGATGTTCGCTGCGCAGCTCGTGCAGTTGGCGCAACAGCGAATCGCGGTCGTTCATCATCGGCTTATGTTCACCCCAGATCGTGATGCGGCGCGACCCCCGCGCCGGCAAGCCGACCCATGGCGCTTTTTACCATGGTTTGCCACCCGCTCGCCACGCCCTTCGGACGCATGGCACCGCCTCCGCCCCGCGCCCCCTTCGCGTGCAATCAGAAGTGGAAATCATGCCACGGACTGGGTTATGATTTCCCGTTCGCGATGAGCGTCGGGCGCGATGAGCGTCGGGTTCGGCCTCGCCGCGACAGGCGTGCCGCCGCGCGCCCCTGACTTGCGGCGAGGACTTGCGGCGAGAAATCTTTCGGTGCGGAAGCATAGGGAGTGCGACATGAATCTGGATGGACGCCTTGGTGCCCTCAGGGAGCGCCATGCCGATCTCGAGTTACGTATCGTCGAAGAGGATCACCGTCCACGACCCGACAGCGACGCGCTGACGCGCCTGAAACTGGAAAAATTACGGCTCAAGGAGGAAATCGAGCGTTTACGCGGAGCCACGTTCGACTAGAGCGCCATCGCCCCCCGGCGTCCCTCGGACGTCAGGCGGCCTCGTCTTCCTCGGTCGGCGAGGCGGGTGGTGTTGGCACCGCCTGCCCTTCGCGCGCCAGGCGCTCATTGGCCTGCACCACCATGGCGTGCAGGTCGGTCTGGCTGCAAAGGCCAAGGATCACCGGATCACGCGGCTTGATATTGGCGCTGTTCCAATGGGCGCGGTCACGCACCTTGTGGATGGTCTCCTTGGTGGTGCCGAGCAGCTTGCTGATCTGGGCGTCGGTCAGTTGCGGGAAATTGCGCAAGAGGAAGGCGATCGCGTCGGGGCGGTCGTTGCGCTTGGCAACCGGGGTGTAGCGGGCGCCACGCGCGCGGCGCGGCACCGGGTTGCTGACCGGCAGCAGCTTCAGCCGCGCCGACGGGTCAGCCTCGCAGCGGTGGATTTCTTCGAGGGTGACCTGGTTATTGGCGACCGGATCATAGCCCACGATCCCCTGCGCGACCTCGCCATCGGCGATCGCCTGCACCTCGAGCGGATGGACGCCACAGAAATCGGCGATCTGCTCGAACGTCAGGGCGGTTTTTTCGATCAGCCACACGGCGGTGGCTTTCGGCATCAGGGGCAGGGGCATGGCTTGCACTTTCATATCCCGGCGACTGGGGCGCGACCCCTATCGGAGCATCGACCATTGCGGCCGGAGCCCGGCTCGAAGCCGCGGACGGTCATGGAGAAAGCGTGGATATGACCGCCGCGACCGATGCGGTCAAGGCCCGAAACGAGGGGATGACGCGGAAAAATCGCCTCCCGCTCACGCCCCCTTCCCGACGATCAGCGCGTCCACCGCGACGATCTCGCCGCCGGCGGCGATCAGCGGGTTGAGATCGATCTCACGATAGCGCCCGGCATGGTCGGCGGCGAATTCCGAAAACCGCGCGATGATTTCGGCGAGCCGGTCGCGATCCACCGCCGGCGCACCACGAAACCCATCGAGCAGCCGCGCGCCACGGAGACGCGTGAGCATCGCCCGCGCCCCAGCGACCGAAACCGGCGCGAGATCGACGACGCTATCATGCAGCAATTCGACGAAAACGCCGCCGAGACCAACCACCACCAGCGGCCCGAAAAGCGGATCGACGCGTGCCCCGAGCATGATTTCGAGCCCAGCCGGGATCATTTTCTGCACCAGCACCGTGGCATCGGCAACCCCGGCCCGCGCCGCCGCCGCCTGCACCGCGACCGTCGCCGCGCGCACCGCTTCGGCATCGGGGAGATTGAGGCGCACCCCATCGATCTCGGTTTTGTGCGCAAGCGCCGCGGCATGAACCTTGACCACCACCGGAAACCCGAGCCGCGTAGCCGCCACGGCGGCGCTTTCGGGGTCGGCGGCGTGGGCTTCGGCGACCACCGGAATGCCGTAATGTGCGAGCAGCGCCTTGGCTCGCGCCTCGCCGATGATCGCGCCCGCGGCGTCCTCGGCGAGCCCGCGGGCGACCTCCTCCCGTGCCGCCGCCGCGACCAGGCGCTCGGCCGGGGCGAGCCCGTGCGGCACCGCTGGCCGAGTAAGCCAGGCGGCGAGGGTTGCAAAACAGCGATCGGTCGAGCGGAACAGCGCGCTATGGGCGGCGGTTTCCGCCTCGCGCGCGCCCGGCCCTTCGAGATGCTCGTTGGCCCAGATCGAGCAGACGAATTTCCCCGCCGCCGCGGCCAGGCCGTCGAACGCCACGATGCGCTTGATCACCGGCTCGTAGGCATAGACCGACGGCACCACGAGCGCGGCATAGGCGGGATCGGCGAGGAGGGCGCCGGCGCAGGCATTGAGGCTTTCGGGATCGGTCAGCACCTGCGCGGTGACATCGCAGGGGTTGCGCGGCGAGCCGAATTCGGGGATGCGCGCCTCCAGAACGGCGCGCGTCGCGGCGTTCGGCTGCGGCAGCGGCACGCCGTGGATTTCCGCCTTGTCGGCAGCCATGATCGCCGCCCCGCCCGAGGCCGCGACCACGGCGACGCCGGAGGCGCGCGGCGGCGGGGCTTTCGCGAAGAACGCGGCGGTTTCCATCAAGGCCTCGAACTGATCGACGACGACGATGCCGGCGCGGGCGAAGGCGGCGCGATAGGCAGCGTCCGAGCCGGCGAGCGAGCCGGTATGGGAAAGCGCCGCCGCCGCGCCGCTCTCGCCGACCGCGATCTTATGCGCAACCACCACCTTGCCGCGCTCGGCGGCGCGCAACGCGGCGGCGAGCAGCCGGCGCGGCGCGGCCATCCCCTCGAAGAGACAGGCGATGGCGCGGCAGGCCGGATCTTCGGCGAGATAGGCGACGTAATCGGCCATATCGACATCGCAGGAATTGCCCGAGGTCAGAACATGGCTCACCGCAGTGCCGTGCTCGGCGGCCAGGGCGAGGGCGAAGCCGAGCGCCCCGGACTGGCTGATGACGCCGATCGCATGCGGCGCGACCGAAGCCTGTTTCGGTACCGCGGAGAAGGTGATCGCGGCGCCGGAAAGGTAATTGACGATGCCGATGCAGTTCGGCCCGATGATCGGCATGCCGCTCGCCCGCGCCAGCGCCTGGAGGCGCGCCTGCTCGGCGACGCGCTCGGGCTTGGCGGTTTCGGCGTAGCCGGAGGCGAAAACGATGGCGCCGCCGACGCCGAGCGCCACCGCCTCGGCCAGAACCGCCTCCACCGCCTCGCGCGCAACCGCAAGCACGACGCAATCCGGCACCTCCGGCAATGCCGCGAGCGAGGGATGGCACGGCTGATCACCGATCCGCGAATAGCGAGCATTGACGAGATGGAGGCGGCCGCGAAATCCGGCCATATTCGCCGCGACCCGATTGCCGAAAGCGCCCGCCCGCTCGCTCGCACCAACCAGGGCGACGCTTTGGGGGGCGAGCAGGCGGCGAAGCTCGGCATGGCTGTAAAGCGGCCGGTCGGCATCGGTCATGGATCAGCGTTCCCTCGGTTTCTTGACGATGCGCCGAGCATAGGCGGGGAAAACCCCGCCCTTCAACTACGCCGCTTGCGGCCGATCGCCGGTTGCGGAATGATCTCCCCATGTCCGTCCGTCCCGCCCCCGAGCCCGCGCACCGCCTGCCGAGCCGCCGCGCCGCGGGCTTCGATGCCCGCCGCGCGATGATCCGCGAACAGGCGGCGGCGCTGTTTGCCGCAGAGGGCTATCAGCGCGCCTCTCTCGTCGGTCTCGCCCGCTCGCTCGGCGTCACCGCGAGCGGCATCACCAATTACTATTTCACCAAGGAGGCGCTGCTCTACGCGGTTCTGGAGGCGCATCTGCTGGCGCTGCTCGCCGCCGTCGAACACGCCGATGACGAAACGCTGGCGCCGCGCCCGCGCCTCGATGCGCTCGCCGGCGCCTATCTCGCCTTCATCACCGGGCCGGGTGCGGACGGGCATCTCTTGCTGCGTGAGGCGGCGCGGTTCCTGCCGGAGGCCCGTGCCGAGGATCTCCGCACCCGCGAACGCTGGCTGCTGGCCCTGTTCCGCGAGGCGCTGGCGGCGGCAAGCCCGCGATGCCCCGCGACCCTCCTCGCCCCGCTGGCCTTGTCGCTGTTTGCGATGCTGAACGAGGCGCCGCGCTGGCACCGGCCGGCGGGGGCGCTCACGCCGGAAGCCTACGCGGCGCTCGCCGTCCGGGCCGTGCTCGCCGCGGCACGCTGAACGCCGCGCAACGAACGCCGCTACCCGCCGCCGGCGAGACGGATCAGAAGCGGCGCCGGGCCGCCGCCGGGGCCGGTCGCGAGCAGCGGCGAGAGTGTCGCACCGCTGTCGCGGGCGATCAGCGCGGTGAGCGGCCCCTGAATCGCCCGCGGCTGGTCGCAGGCGGCGAGGGCGGCGGCGTCATCGGCGAGCCAGGCGGCAAGCCCGGCCGGCCAGCCCGCCGCCTTGCCCTCCAGGATGACCGCGAGCTCGCCGCCCGGCTGGCCGGCGAGCACGACGCCCCCGTCATCGCCCGCCGATTCGACGGCGAGGATCAGGACATTGAGGATCACCCGCGCATCCTCGGGCGCAAAGGCGACGTCCTCGGGGATGCCGGCCGCCGTGAGGCGCACCCGGCGCGCCGCCGGCAGGGCACGCAGCAGGTCGAAGAGAGCGGGGATCGTCATCGCCTCGTTCATGCCCGTCCACGCCCCGCGCCAGAGGCGGAGCCGCAGGCCGAGTGCCGCCGCCGCCTCACGCGCGAGCGGGAGCGCCTCCTCGTCCACGCCCCCACCCTCCTCCTCGAGGCTTTCCAAAGCGCCGCCCAGCGTTCCGATCAGACCGCTGAAATCATGGCAGAGCCGGGCCGCAACCATCTCGGCCAGCAGAAGCGACGATGCCTTCGCCGTCATATCAGGACTCCTTACACTCAACATCTCGACGCGCCCGGCCCGAGCGCGCATAACCAGCGCCGCCATGGCGCCTCACCCGACCTCGCCGATCGAACCAGGCCAATGGGTCCGCAATCCCGCCCGGCCGGACTGGGGGGTCGGCCAGGTGCAATCCGCGATCGGCGACCGGATCACGGTCAATTTCGAGCACATTGGCAAAATTCTGGTGAACATTGCCAGCGCGCCGCTCGATATCATCGCCGAGGACGACCGCTAATTTTCGCCCAGCCCCGCTTCCCCCTTGCACCGCGCCGCGCCAGGGCTGATTTTAGGGAAATCGGACGCGCCCGGGGACGGGGCCGGGGCGAGGCCGGCGTAAGGCAGGGGACATATGCGCGATCCATTCGGCCGCAATATCACCTATCTCCGCGTATCGGTCACCGACCGCTGCGATTTCCGCTGCGTCTATTGCATGGCCGAGGATATGACCTTCCTGCCGAAGGCGGAAATCCTCTCGCTCGAGGAGTTGGAGCGGCTCTGCGGCGCCTTCATCGGGCTCGGCGTCACCAAGCTCCGCCTCACCGGCGGCGAGCCGCTGGTCCGGCGCGATGTCATGCGCCTCATCGAGCGGCTCGGCGCGCGGCTCGGGGATGGTCTCGAGGAGATGACGCTGACCACCAATGCGAGCCAGCTCGCCCGCTTCGCCGAGGGGCTGCGCGCCGCCGGGATGCGGCGGATCAATGTCAGCCTCGATACGCTGGACGCCGCGACCTTCACCGCCATCACCCGCTGGGGCCGGATCGAGCGGACGCTGGATGGCATCTTCGCCGCCAAGGCCGCCGGCCTCGCGGTCAAGATCAACATGGTCGCGCTCAAGGGGGTGAACGAGCACGAGATCGACGCCATGCTCGCTTGGTGCGGCGAGCACGGGTTCGATCTCTGCCTCATCGAGACCATGCCGCTCGGCGAGATCGAAGGCGACCGCACAGCGCAATACCTGCCGCTCTCGCTGGTGCGCGCCCGCCTCCGCCAACGCTGGACGCTGACGCCGAGCGCCTATCGCACCGGCGGGCCGGCGCGCTATGACACGGTCGCCGAAACCGGGCAGCGGATCGGCTTCATCACGCCGATGACGCATAATTTCTGCGAATCCTGCAATCGCGTGCGCCTCACCTGCACAGGCACGCTGTTCATGTGTCTCGGCCAGGAGGATGCCGCCGATCTCCGCGCCGTCCTCCGCCGGGAGGCGAGCGACGAGGCGATGCGGGAGGCGATTCTGGCGGCGATCGCGCGCAAGCCGAAAGGCCATGATTTCATCATCGACCGCGACCATCGCCGCCCCGCCCTCGCCCGCCACATGAGTGTCACCGGCGGCTGACCTTCTCCCTCAGGGCAGACCCCTAAGGACAGACCCCTCAGGGAAGCGGTTCGCGGAGCTGGGGGTTATCGAAACGCGGGTTGCGCCAGGCATGCAGCGCCTCGGCGAGTGCCTCGGCGAGATCGCGTTTTTCCGCCTCTCCCAGCCGGGTGGCGATTTCGTGTTGCCGCCGCCCGCCGGTCAGCAGCAGCGCCGGCACCCGCCCTGGCCGCTCGCGCAATTCGACGCGCAGCCAGGACGGATCGAGCACCCGCTCGCGTCGCGCCCCCTTGCGGTCGGTGCGGATCACCCGCAGCCGATGCGCGGAGAGCAGCACCACCTCGCTTTCGCGCGCCGCCTGCGCATGGGCGCGGATCAGAATGATGGCGAGCACGATTTCGGCGCCGCTGAAGCCCGCGACCGGCCAGGCACCGAGGAGAAAGAACAGCAGCGCGGTGAGGCTGCCGGCGATGCCGACCGCGACGATCAGCCCGACGAGGCCACGCCGCGAGAGGCTGCGATGCGGCACGATCACCGCCTCGAACAGCGGCACATCCGCTGCGAGGTCGCTCACGTTTTTTTCGCCCCGGTCCCCATGACGCCCAGGATAGCGATCAATCCACTCTTGTCATCTTAACTTTGTGGCGCAAAAAGCAATGCGTGCCGGAAAAGCCTTCCAAACCCTCGCAACCCTCCCGCCCGCGCGCCGCCAAACCGCTTTCGGCGGACGAGGTTCGGCATTTCATCGCCGCCCTCGCCCGCGCCAACCCTAACCCGCGCACCGAACTCCAGTATCGCGATCCTTTCACCCTCCTGGTCGCCGTCGTCCTGTCGGCGCAGACCACCGATGCCGCCGTCAACCGGGCGACCCCGGCGCTGTTCGCCGCCGCCCCCGATGCGCGGGCGATGGCGGCACTCGGCGCCGAAGGCATCGCCCCGTTCATCCGCACGATCGGGCTCTGGCAGGCCAAGGCGCGCCATCTCGCCGCCCTCGCCCGCCTTCTCGTCGAACGCCATGGCGGCGCCGTGCCCGGCGAGCGCGATGCCCTCGAAGCCCTGCCCGGGGTCGGGCGCAAAACCGCCAATGTCGTGCTCAACGTCGCGTTCGGAGAGGCGACGATGGCGGTCGATACGCATATTTTTCGCGTGAGCAACCGCACCGGCCTCGCCCCCGGCAAAACGCCGCGCGCGGTCGAGGAGGCGCTGCTCAAACGTCTGCCACCGGAGACGCTGGGCGATGCCCATCACTGGCTGATCCTGCACGGGCGCTATGTCTGCCGCGCCCGCAAGCCCGAATGCTGGCGCTGCGCCGCCGCCGCCTGGTGCCATTTCACCCCGAAAACGCCGGCGCCTGGCGCCGAGACCCCGGCTGCGGCTACACCCCGCCCCACACCTCCTCGGCCACCGCGACGCAGAGTTCGAGCTTCGCCCATTGCTCGGCCTCGGTGAGGAGATTGCCCTCCTCGGTCGAGGCGAAGCCGCATTGCGGCGAAAGCGCGAGCTGTTCGAGCGGCAGATAGCGCGAAGCGTCCTCGATCCGCCGCTTGAGCGTGTCCTTGCTCTCCAAGGCGCCGCTTTTGCTGGTGACGAGGCCGAGGACGACGATTTTGTTGCCCCTCGGGACGAAGCGAAGCGGCGCGAAGCCGCCGGCGCGCTCGCTGTCGTATTCCATGAAATAGGCATCGACATCGATGCGGTTGAACAGGGTCTCGGCGACCGGCTCATAGCCACCGCTCGCGATCCAGGTGGAGCGGAAATTGCCGCGACAGAGATGCATGCTGACCACCATCTCCGCCGGCCGCCCGGCGATCGCGCGGTTGATGAGATCGGCATAGATATCGAGCAGTCCCTCGACATGCTCGCCCCGGCGCTTCAACCCCTCGATCTGCTCGGGGTCGCAGAGATAGGCGATATTGACCTCATCGAGCTGGAGATAGCGACAGCCGGCGGCGGCGAAGGCGGCAACCGCGTCGTGATAGGCGGTGCCGAGATCGGCGAAGAAGCCATCGAGTTCGGGATAGATCGCGCGGTCGATCGCCTGCCGCCCGCCGCGAAAATGGAGCACGCTCGGCGAGGGGATGGTCTGTTTCGGAACGGCCTTGCGGACATGCCCGGCGGTGAACCGGAAATCCTCGATCATCACCGGCTGGCGCCAGGCGACGCGGTCGGTGACGCGGAGCGCATGCGGCAGGGTCGCCCCCTTGAACGCCACTTTCTCGGCCGGTTCATACATCTCGACGCCGTGCAGGCCGGCGAGAAAGTCGAAATGCCAATAGGCGCGGCGATATTCGCCATCCGTCGCGGCGCGGAGGCCGATCGCCTCCTGTTTTTCGATCGCGGCGATGATTGCCTCGTCCTCGATGGCACGGAGCGCGCCGGCGCCGAGCCGCCCCGCGGCATGTTCGGCGCGGGCGGCGCGAAGACGCGGCGGGCGCAGCAGGCTGCCGACGTGATCGGCGCGAAACGGCGGGCGTGGGCGAGCAAGCGACATCGTTCTTCCTCCCGGAGCAAATTTACGCGCGAGCCTGCAACGCCCTTGTCTCGGCGGCAAGATGCGTGACAAAAACCCGCCATTCGGACGGATGCCCCCATGCTCGCACGCCTGCTCACCCACCTCCTCGTCGGGGCGGTCGCCCTCGGCCGCCGCCATGCCCTCGCGATGACCGGGCTCGCCATCGTGCTCGCCGCCCTCGCCGGGGGATTCGCTGCGCGCCATCTCGGCGTCGATACCGATACCGATCACATGTTCGCGGAAAACCTCCCCTGGCGACAGAACGAAATCGCTCTCAGTCGCGCCTTCCCGACCCTCGCCGACCCGCTGGTGGTGGTGATCGACGCCGCGATCCCGGAGGAGGCGGACGCGACGGCGGCGGCGCTGGCACAAAAGCTCGCCCTTGATCCCGCCCATTTCCGGATGGTCACCCGCCCCGACGCCCTGCCTTTTTTCGCGCGCGAGGGGTTGCTGTTTCTCGACAAGGCCGAACTCGGCCAGCTTCTCGATCGGATCATCGACGCGCAGCCCTTTCTCGGCCAGCTCGCCGCCGACCCTTCGGCACGCGGCCTGTTTTCGGCGCTGGCGCTGATCGGCATGGGGGTCGCGCAGGGTGAGGCCGACCTCACCCCGTATCTGCCGGCGCTCCAGAGCTTTCACGCGACGCTGGCGGCCAGCGCCGATGGCCGGCCGGCGCCGCTCTCCTGGCAGCGCCTGATCGGCGGCGGCAAGCTCGCCGATCTCGCCGGGCGCTATCGTTTCGTGCTCGTCCAGCCGGTGCTCGATCACGACGCGCTGGCGCCGGGCAAGGCGGCGAGTGACGCGATCCGCGCCATCGCCGCCGGGCTCCCCTTCGTTGCCGCCGGCCGCGCCCATGTCCGGCTCACCGGCGAGGTCGCCCTCGATGACGAGGAGTTTTCCTCGCTCGCCCAAGGCATGCTGTTCGATACCCTCGCAAGTCTCGCGCTGATCGCACTCTGGCTCGCGCTCGCGGTGCGCGGCCTTCGCCTCATTCTCCCCATTCTCGCGACACTGGGGCTCGGGCTCGCGCTCACCACCGGGTTCGCAGCGCTCGCGGTCGGCACGCTCAATCTGGTCTCGCTCGCCTTCGCCATCCTGTTCGTCGGCATCGCCGTCGATTTCGCGATCCAGTTCACCGTCCGCTATCGCGAGGCGCGTCACGACCTCCCCGATCCCGGCGCGGCGCTGGCGGCGACGGCGCGCGCCGCCGGCGGGCCGATCCTGATCGCGGCAATGGCGACCGCCGCCGGGTTTTACGCGTTCGTGCCGACCGCGTTCGCCGGGGTTGCCGAACTCGGCCTCATCGCCGGCACCGGTATGCTGATCGCGTTTCTCTGCACGCTCCTGTTTCTGCCCGCTTTTCTCACCCTCGCGCGGCCGCGCGGCGAGGCGCGGGCGATCGGCTTCGCCGCCGGCGACGCATGGGAAGGCCGCTTTCGCCGGATGCGCGCGCCAATTCTCACCGGATTTGCCGCACTCGCCCTGCTCGGCCTGTTCCTGCTCCCCCATCTCGGCTTCGATTCCGATCCGCTGCACACCAAGAACCCGCATGGCGAAGCGATGCGCACCCTCCATGACCTCATGGACGACCCGCTCACCAACCCGACCAGCATCGACATTCTGACGCCGGACGCCGACGCCGCCGACCTTCTGGCCGCCAGGCTCGATCACCTGCCCGAGGTCGCCGATGTCCTCACCCTCGACCGCTTCGTGCCCGCCGATCAGCCGGCCAAGCTCGCCCTGATCGAGGATGCCGCCAGTGTGCTGGCAACGACGCTGGCGCCGCGCGAGACGGCGCCGGTCACCGCCGATCAGATCCGGCTTGCGATCGCGACCGCGCGGAGCGCGCTCGCCCCGGCGTTGGCGAAATTGCCGCACGATCATCCGCTGGCGCTGATCGATGCCGATCTCGCCCGCCTCGCCGGCGCGCCCGACGCCACGCTCATGACCATGAACGTCGCCCTGACCCGGTTTCTGCCCGAGGAGTTGGCGCGGCTCCGCACCGCGCTCGCGGCGAAACCGGTCACGCGCGCCGATCTGCCGCCCGAGATCCGCCGCGACTGGCAGAGCCCCGATGGAAGGGTGCGGGTAGAGGCGCTGGCGACGCCGGCCGGCCATGACAGCGCCGGGCTCGCCGCCTTCGTCACCGCCGTCCGCGCCATCGCGCCCACGGCCGGCGGCATGGCGGTGATCATCATCGACACCAGCAAAACCATCATCGCCGCCTTCACGCACGCGGTGATCGGGGCAATCGCGGCGATCGCGGTGATCCTGCTCGTGGCACTCCGCCGGCCGCGCGACGCGGCGCTGGTGCTGGCGCCGCTGCTGCTGTCGGCGCTGTTGACCGTGGTCGGGATCCGGCTCGCCGGGATGACGCTCAATTTCGCCAATATCATCGCGCTCCCCTTGCTGCTCGGGGTCGGGGTCTCGTTCAATATCTATTTCGTAATGAACTGGCGGGACGGCGCGACCCGATTTCTCGGCACCGCCACGGCCCGCGCCATCCTGTTCTCGGCGGCCACCACCGGAACCGCCTTCGGCTCGCTCGCGCTCTCGCATCATCCGGGAACCGCTAGCCTCGGGGCGTTGCTGCTGCTCAGCCTCGCCTGCACCCTGATCGCGACCCTGGTGTTCGAGCCGCTGATGCTCGCGATAACCCGCCGTTAGGAAATTTCCGGCAGGCTTGCCGCATGCGACCGATCACCGCCGGTATCGTGTTCTCCTTGCTATTCCCGCTCGCCGCCGGGGCGGGCCAGCCGCCACCGGCCGCGCCCGCCGATTGTCCGGCGAGCGCCAATCCGACACCGCCGGGCGGGGTCGATTCCTCCGCCCCGATGACGGTCTTTCCCGCCCTCCCCGGCGGCGGTTTCGCGGCGGTCAATCTCGGGGCTGCGGCGCTCAACGGCGTCACCTGCACCCCGGCTTCGCCGCCACTGCCGAAAAACGTCCTCGAGGGCGATCCCGACGGCGATCTTCTCAACGATCGCGGCAACGCCGTGCTCGATGGCGGCGGCGACTCTTCGGGCACCAACGCATCGGGCGCCAACGCATCGGGCGCCAACGCATCGGGCGATTGAACCCGAATTGGCCAGGGATTAGGGTGCCAGAGATTAGGCTCGTGGTGAGCGCATGGGCGCTTTCGAACCCGATGGCACGAAACCCGGTTGTCACATGCCCCTTCCATCCCCACCCCGCCGGGCCGCCGGCGTCATCCTGGGCTTGCTCACGGCACTCGCCCCGGCCGGCGGTTTCGCGCAGACGAACCCGCCGGCGCCGCCGCAACGCATCGGCAATATCTGGGATTCGCTGCCCCATCAGCCGACCGAGGGTGGGGTCACCGCCAAGGAGCACGAAACCGGAATCGCCCCCGACATCGCGCGCGAACGCGACATCAACAAGGAATTGCAAAACCTCGACGAGCAATTGCTGAACGAGGAAAAAACCCATCCCCCGACCATCCCGCCGCCACCGCCGGGGACGGATTAACCCTGTCGCAGCCGCAGCATCACGGCAAAAACAAAAAACAGATCTCAACAAATCGGTAGGAGATGGTGTAATATCCTCCGGCTACCGCAACCGATCGCTGCCGAGCCGTCCGGATTTTCATGCGCCCCTTTCCCGCCGCCCGCACCACCGCTTTGGTCGCATCATTGGCCGCCCTTTTGGCTGCCCCAATCGCTGCCTCAGTGGTCGCCCACGCCGATGATCTCGCCGTCGTCAACGTCAATAACGAGATCGGCATCGCGGCGACCGCGATGATCCAAAATTATACCGAGCATGACGGTGCCGGGAACACATTGGACAGCCAAGCCGGCACGCTGCCCGGCCTCGAGGGCAAGATCACCACCATGGTGGACGCGCTCGGCATCAGCAATCTCTATGCCGGGGTCCGTTATGGTTATAGCAGCGGCTCGTTCGGCTATAACGGCGCGACAATCGGCGGCACGCCGCTCCGCGCCAATTCGAACGATACCACCAACAATGTCAGCGTCGAACTCGGCAAGGGTTTTCTGTTCAGCCCCAATCTCATGCTGATCCCGTTCATCCAGGGCGGCTATCACGACTGGCAGAGCGATCTCCAAGGGCCGGGCGGCTATAACGAGGACCATTCGAACGGCTTCCTCGGCTTCGGCGTGCGCGGCGATTACGCCCTCAACACCCGCCTCGTGCTCACCGGCCGGCTCGGCTGGGCGGAGACGCTGGGCGGCAGCGCCAATGCCTCCGGCGGGGCTTTGGCGGCGGAAGGTTATGGGCCGATGAATTTCTCGCTCGGCGATACCGCGTTATTGCAAGCCGGAATCGGCGCCGATTACCTGCTCGCCAACCGCATCCATCTCTATGGCGGGCTCGATTATACCCATTTCGGCTATGGCGCGAGCCCGACCAACGGCGCCGGCTTCTATGAACCCTCCAGCACCACCAGCGACTTCACCATCCGCATCGGCTTCGCCTTCGGCTTCTGAGCCGCCCTCTGAGCCGCCCTCGCCCGCAAACGGGCGTTTTCAGGCGAGCCAGGGCGGCAGCGGCAGGTTTTTTGCGCGCAGAAAATCCGGATTGAACAGCTTCGACTGATAGCGCGCGCCGCCGTCACAAAGAATGGTGACGATGGTGTGGCCGGGCCCCATCTCGCGGGCCAGCCTGATCGCGGCGGCGATATTGATCCCGGCCGAACCGCCGACCGAAATCCCGTCCTCGATCAGCAGGGTGAAAATCGCCTCCAGCGCCTCGGCATCGGGAATGCGGAGCGCGTCATCGATCGGCGCCCCTTCGAGATTGGCCGGCACGCGCGACTGGCCGATTCCCTCGGTGATCGAACTGCCGGCGATGGAGAGATCATTCGCCTTGACCCAGCCATAGAGCCCGCTTCCCTCGGGGTCGGCGAGCACGATGCGAATCCGGGGGTCGCGTTCCTTGAGCGCGAAAGCGACGCCGGCGAGCGTGCCGCCAGTGCCGCAGGCGCAGGTGAAAGCATCGATCCGGCCGCCGGTCTGCTCCCAGATCTCTGGCCCGGTGGTGGCGCGATGCCCCTCGCGATTGGCGAGATTGTCGAACTGGTTGGCCCAGACCCCGCCCAGTTCCTCGGCGAGCCGGCGCGAGACATGCACGTAATTGCCGGGATCGCGATAGGGCTTGGCCGGCACCAGCCGCAGATCAGCGCCGATCATGCGGAGAAAATCGATTTTTTCCTGGCTTTGCGTCTCCGGCATGACGATCACCGCGCGATAGCCGCGGGCATGGCCGACGAGCGCGAGGCCGATGCCGGTATTGCCCGCCGTCCCCTCGACGATCAGGCCGCCGGGGCGAAGCGCGCCGCGCGCCTCGGCATCCTGGATGATGGCGAGCGCGGCACGATCCTTCACCGAACCGCCCGGGTTCATGAATTCCGCCTTGCCAAGAATGGTGCAGCCGGTCATCTCTGAGGCGCGGCGGAGGCGGATCAGCGGGGTGTCGCCGATCGCCTCCGAAAGACTGGGCCGCCAGCCGGGCTGGCGGGCGTGGGTGGTATCGGTTGCGGTCATGGCGGTCTCCTTGGGCGCCAGAATGCAGCGGCAGCGCCGCCGAGGAAAGGCCCCGCGGCGGAAGGGAGGGTTGCATGATCGCGCATGTCACACCGGCGGAGGTTTGGGCGCTGCTGTCAAAAACCCCCGAAGCCGCCCTCTGCGATGTGCGGACGGAGCCGGAATGGCGCTTCGTCGGCATCCCCGATCTCAGCCCTCTGGGGCGGACGGTGCTGCTGATTTCCTGGCAGATCTACCCCGAGATGGCGGTTGCCGACGATTTCTGCGCCCAGCTTCGCGCCGCCGGCTGTGACCCCGCGGCGCCGCTGTTTTTCCTCTGCCGCAGCGGGGTGCGCAGCCTCGCCGCGGCAGAGGCGGCGGCGGCGGCCGGGTTCGCCTGCTGCTTCAATGTTTCGGACGGGTTCGAGGGGCCGCTCGACGGCGAGAGCCGGCGCGGGCGGCGCGGCGGCTGGAAGGCGGCCGGCCTGCCCTGGCGCCAGAGCTGATCCCCCGGCAGGGCGTGATCAGGGCACGAGCGGCGTGACGCCGGTGGTGGTCGAATACTCGAAATGCAGCGCCTGGTCGGGATAGACGATCGGGTGGATCGCATGCGCCGCCAGCGCCGCCTCGCTAAACCCCTGCAAAATCAGCTTGAGCTTGCCGGGATAGCGCGCGACGTCGCCGATCGCGAACACGCCCGGGGTGCTGGTCTCGCAGGTCGCGGGCTCGACGCGGACATGATGCTGCGCGAGAGCGAGCCCCCAGCCAGCGATCGGGCCGAGATCGGTCGCGAGGCCGAAAAAGGCGAGCAAGCGGTCGGCCGGGAGGCTCCGGCGGGCGCCATCCAGGCTTTCGACCACCACCGCTTCGAGCCGCCCGCCGGCGCCGGCGAGTTCCGCGAGCTGATAGGGGATGACCATCTCGATCTCCCCCCGCGCCGCGGCGGCTGCGACCTGCGCCGCGCTCTCCGGGGCGGCGCGGAATTTGGCGCGGCGATGGATGAGAAAAATCTTCTCCGCGATGCCGCGCAACCCGAGCGCCCAATCGAGCGCCGAATCGCCGCCGCCGGCGATCACCACCCGCGCCCCACGCAACGCCTCGCGCTCGCGGACGTAATATTGCACCGCGCCGCTCGCCTCGAACGCCGCGAGCCCGGAAAGCGGCGGCCGATTGGGGCCGAAGGCGCCGGCACCGGCGGCGATGATCACCGCCTTCGCCGCGATCGTCTCGCCACGATCGGTCGCGAGCCGGAAGGCGCCGCGCGTGCCGGACAGATGCTCAACCCGCCGGCCGAGCAGAATTTGCGGCTGAAACGGGGCGATCTGGCGCTCCAGCGCATCGATCAGTCCGCCCGCCTCGATGCGCGGAATCGCCGGGATGTCATAGATCGGCTTTTCCGGATAGAGCGCGGTGCATTGCCCGCCGAGGGCATCGAGCGCGTCGATCACGATGGCGCGGAGCTTCAGCATCCCGCACTCGAACACGGCGAACAGCCCGGCGGGCCCGGCGCCGATGATCGCGACATCGGCGATGAGCGGCGGATTTTCGGAATGGTCCTGCATGGGGATACCCTAAAGCATCGCGATCGAACGGAAAACCACGCCGCACCGGCGCCTTCCCTTGACGCCGGCGGTTGCGCCGCGATGGGCGCGCCCTTATGGACGATGGGGTGAAGCAGGTTCCTAATCCGCAAGCGATCGCGCATCAGCACGTCGTGTTCGAGGACGGTCTCACCCTCGACAGCGGCGTCACGCTGCCGCGCCTCGTCGTCGCCTATCGCACCTATGGCAGGCTGGATGCGGCGCGCGGCAACGCCATTCTGGTCTGCCATGCGCTGACCGGGGATCAATACGTCGCCGAGCAACACCCGCTGACCGGCAAACCGGGCTGGTGGGAGATGCTGGTCGGGCCGGGCAAGCCGGTCGATACCGAGCGCTATTTCGTGATCTCCGCCAATGTCCTCGGCGGCTGCATGGGGTCGAGCGGGCCGCGGAGCCCGCGCGACGATGACGAAACCCAGCTCTGGGGCACCGATTTCCCGGCCGTCACCATCCGCGACATGGTCCGCGCGCAAGCCCGCCTGATCACCCATCTCGGCATTGCGCGCCTGTTTGCGGTGATCGGCGGCTCGATGGGCGGGATGCAGGTGCTGGAATGGGCGGCGACCTATCCCGAGCGGGTGTTCGCCGCCATCCCGATCGCCACCGCCGCCTATCATTCGGCGCAGAACATCGCCTTCAACGAGGTCGGACGCCAGGCGATCTTCGCCGACCCCGACTGGGAGGGCGGGCGCTATTGGCAGAGCGGGCGGGTGCCGGCGCGCGGGCTCGCGGTCGCGCGCATGGTCGCGCACATCACCTATCTCAGCGAACAGGCGCTGACCCGCAAATTCGGCCGCCGGCTCCGCGCCGGCGCCTCGGTGCTCGGCCCCTATTCCGACGTGTTCGAGGTCGAGAGCTATCTCCAGCACCAGGGCTCGAGTTTCGTCCGCCGCTTCGACGCCAATGCCTATCTCGCGATCACCCGGGCGATGGATTATTTCGACCTCGCCGCCGACCATGGCGGCGATCTCGCGCAGGCTTTCGCCGCCACCAAAACCCGCTTCTGTCTGGTCTCCTTCAGCTCCGACTGGTTGTTTCCGACCAGCGAAAGCCGCGCCATCGTGCGCGCCCTCAACCGCGCCGCCGCCAATGTCAGCTTCGTCGAGATCGAGACCGACAAGGGCCACGACGCCTTTCTCCTCGACGAACCCGATTTTCATCGCACGCTACGCGGCTTTCTCGATGGTTGTGCCCAGCATGCGGGGCTTTCGTGACCACCGCCGAACCGCTGGCGCCGGTCCGCCTGCTCGCCAAGAATCTGCGCGTCGATCTCGAACTGATCGCCGGCATGATCGCCCCCCGAACCCGCGTCCTCGATATCGGCTGCGGTGAAGGGGCGCTGATCGCGCATCTTTTTCATACCAAAGCCTGTGACGCGCGTGGCATCGAGATCGACATGAAACTGGTGACGCAGGCGGTCGCACACGGCTTGCCGGTGATGCAGGGGGATGCCGACAGCGATCTCGCCCATTATCCCGACGGTGCCTTCGATTATGTCGTACTCTCGCGCGCGTTGCAGGCGGTCGGGCGGCCGCGCGAAGTGTTGCGCCAGATGCTCCGGATCGGCGCCCGCGCGGTGGTGAGTTTTCCCAATTTCGGCCATTGGCGCGTCCGCTGGCAATTGCTCGCACGCGGGCGGATGCCGATGACCTCGACCTGGGACCGGATGTGGTATGAGACGCCCAACATCCATCCCTGCACGATCCGCGATTTCTTTGAACTCTGTCATCGCGAGGGCTATGCGGTGGAGCGCTGGCTGGCCGCCGATGATTCCGGGCGGCGGGCGCCATGGCGGCGGGCACCGTGGCTTGCCAATCTGTTCGGCGAGCAAGCGGTGTTCCTGCTCGGCGTGCAACGATAGCGCGTGGGCACGAAACCGGGGCGCAGACCGTCAACCGGCTTCGTCCGCCCCCGTCATCAGGGCCAGCAACGCCGCTTGCAGCCGCGCGATCAATGCGAGATAGCGCGCGCTGTGCAGCCCTTCCTGGTGGGCGATTTCGTGGACTTCGCGATGCAGGGCGTCGATCCCGCTGTCCTGGAGATGGTTCGCGCTGATGAAGCGGCCGATGGCACAGCGATCGGCGGACATCACGGCACGGCCGCTGCCATGCGCGAACCGCCATTGCGCCGCAAGCGCCCCGAGCGCGGTGCGCGGCGCATAGCGATCGACGTTCAGGACAAACCCGCGCACCCACGCCGCGACCGCCGATGCCGGCATCGGCTTCGCCAGCGCGAAGCCCTGCCCTGCCTTGGCGCGCAGGATGGCGGCCGTCTCGATCAGCTCCTCGCTTTCCAACCCTTCGAGAACCACATCGAGTTCGAGATCCCGCCCGAGTTGCACCAAGGCGCCGATGAGGCCCAGCACCCGGATCGGATCGCGGCGCGCATCCCGCACCAGGCTCTGGTCGATTTTCACCGCATGGAACGGCAGCATACGCAGGCGTTGGAGCGAGCTGAAACCCGAGCCGAGATCATCCATCGCGAAACGGACGCCGAGCGCGGCGATCTGTTGCAGCGTTGCCTCGCGCGCCGCCTCGTCACGATCGAGGCGCCCGGTCTCCATGATTTCAAGCGAGAGACGATGCGCCGCAACCCCGGTCTCGGCCAGCGCATCACGCACCCAGAGCGCGCATTCCCGGCGGAGCAAGGTCGCCGGCGGCAGGTTGACGGCAACGCCGAGCGACAGCCCCGCCGCGTCCCATTCCCGCAATTGCTGCAATGACTGGAGCAGGCCGAGGCGAAACAACAGATCGAGATCGCTTTCGCCGAGGGCTGAGAGAAATTGCCCAGGCAGCAGCACCCGGCCATCCTCGAGCACCAGCCGCGCCAGCGCCTCGACCTGATAGGGTTTCCCCGAGCGGAAATCGACCAGCGGCTGATAATGCATCTGCAGCCCGCCCGAGAACAGACGCGCGCGCCAGCGTTCGGCGATCGTCTCCGGGATGACCTCGCGCGAAGCCGCTTCGCTTTGCTGCCACAGCAGACTGAGACGCTGCATGATGCCGAGGCAGAATTGCCGCATCCAGACCGATTCGAATTGCCGCGGATAGGCGCCGAGCAAGGCCAATACGAAGACCGGCCGGCCGCGCATGTCCTCGACCGGCAATACCGCGGCGCTGCTGATCCCGACCGTCGCCATCACCTCGCGCCAGGGCAAAACGCGGGGATCGGTCGCGTAATTGGGGCAGGTTTGAATTTCCAGACTGCGCCAGGCGGTGGCGAGCAGGCCGCGGCCGCGCGGATGGCTGTCGTCGAGATGCGGGGATTGTCCGTCCGCCCGCCAGATCGGCTGAATGCCCTGTTTCGCGGCGCCGCCGCTGACCTCGATCTCGAAGACGCCGTTGCTGTCGGGGCGGAGCAGCTCGGCGCCGACGATACCGGGAAGACCCGCCAGCGCCTCCACATGCGCCTGCGCGATATCGACCCAGAGCCGGCTGTTCCAGAGGCCGCCGTCACGCTCCGGCGCACGCAATAGGAACGTGAGATACGTCGCGACGGTTCGTTCATGGGCGGCGATTTGCGCGGCCATCAGATCCTGCAGACGCGCATTGACGATCTGCAGCAGGGCCTGCCGGTCGTCGGCGCGAAAGGGCTGCGCCATCAAGGTCTGGCCGAGAAGATTCTGGAAGATGCCGACCCCCTGGGCGATCAACGCGCTTTCGATATTCGTCAAGGCGTAGACGCGCCCGAGATGTTGCGCCGATTCGAAAAACGCCTCACGGCTGGTGTCCGGATCCAGCAGACCTGCGAGCGATTGCATCTGTCTTTTTCTGAGATGCGCGAGTTCGGCCTCGGTGACATGCTCGAGGATCGCCTTGCCTTTGGGATACGCCACCAGATGGCGGTAGAAATCGGCGACGAAGGCCTCGGTCAGCAATGTCGTCAGCGGCGGAAAAGACGCAAAGACCCGCGCCGCGTCGGGGCCGTAGGGATCCGGCAGGGTCAACCGGAATTCCTTCTCAGCCAGGGTCTCCGCGTTCCAGCGCTGCCACCATTGCGAACGCCGCGCCTTGTTGGCTTTGGCGACATAAAGAGCGACGTCGGCGCGGCGCAGCAAGAGATCGGGATTATCGCCGTCTTCGGGAAAGAGGGCGATGCCGAGGCTGAAAGCGGTCGAGACACTGAGCCCGTCGCCGAGATCGAAGGGTTTTTCGACCGCGGATTGCAACCGGCTCAACAGTATGGGCAGCGTTCCGACCTCGGTCAGCCCCTCGATCGCGAGCACGAATTCATCGCCGCCGAAACGGGCGAGAAGATCGCCCTCGCGCAACAGGGCGCGGAGACGCGAAGCGAGTTGGCGCAGCAGCGCATCGCCACTGGAATGGCCCCAGACATCATTGATCGGCTTGAAATCATCGAGATCGAGCAGACCGATGGCGAGAAAACCGCGCTGACGCCTGGCGCGCGAGATGGCACGCTGCAAATGCTCCTCGAATTGCAGGCGATTGGGCAGGCCGGTCAGGCTGTCATGGCGGGCAAGATGGAATTGCTGGTGCCGTTCATGCTCGAGCCGCGCCTTGAGATCGATCTCGTCCAGCCCATGGCCGATCAGTTGCGCGACTTTCGCGATGAGGTCGAGAACCTCCTGATCGAAGCAATTGGCGAAGCGGGAGGTGAATACCAGGGCCGCGGTGATGGCGCCGCCGCGGAAAACCGGGACGGCGGCGCCGGAAACCCAGTTGCGCTGTTCAAGGAACGCCTGCCAGGAAGCAAAGGAGGGATCGGCGAAATAATCATTGCAGTAATGGAGCCGCCCCGAGCGAAGGGCGCGCACCGTCAGCGGCGCGTCTTCAGCGTCGAGACGCGCTGCCATGCCATCGAGCACATGCACCCCTTGACCATGGCCAAGCCGCATGCGGGCCAGGCCGTCGCCGTCGATCCCGGCGATCCATACCGCATCGAACAGGCCGGAGGTCGCGAGATGCTCGCAGGTCCGCCGCATGACCGCCTGTTCATCGCGCTGCAACAGAAGCGAATCGGTCGCCGCGAGCAGGGCGTTATAGAGGCCGTGCAAGCGCTCCAGACGCCGCTGCTGCTCGATCGCTTCGAGCGCGAGGCCGATATCGAAGGCGAGTTCGCCGAGCAGAGAGGCGAATTCATCGTCGAGCACGTCCTCTTCCCGCGCATAGACCGAAAGCAGCGCCCTCGCCTGCCCCTTGACCTTGAGCGGCAAGGCCGTGGCCGCCCCCAGCTTGAAGACACGCGCGCGCGCCAGCCAAGGTTGGTAGCGCGCATCACTCGCGAAGTTTTGGGCCACCACCGGCGCGCCGCTTCGCCAGGCCATGCCCGCCGGCCCCTGCCCCTCCGGCCGGTCCGGGTCGCTGGAGATGAAAATATCATCCAGATAATGGATCGCGCCGCTCGCAGCCAGGATCTGAAAGCGGGCGGTCTCGTCCGGCGCGCCGATCCAGGCGAGCGGCATTTCGCCGTGGGTTACCGCGATACGACAGATTTCGGCATAAAACGTGGCCTGATCCGGCCGGCTGGCGGCGACCTGATTGACCTGCGCGAGCATGGCGTGAAACTGCACGAGGCGCTGCAAGCGCCGATGCTGGCGTTGCTGTAGGGCCTGCTGACGCGCCGCCCGCAGGATATGGCCGGCGATGGCGGCGATGTGTTCCAGCCATTCCCGATGACTGGCATCGGGCAATCCGCCCTCGCTCCCCGTCAGCGCGAAAGTGCCGATCAGGCGGCCCTCCTGCCAGATCGGATGGCTCCAGCAGGAGCGGATGTTGAAATCCTGCGCGACATCGGCGAGATCGGCCCAGCGGCCGTCGCTCTGGGCGTGATCGACATAGATCGGCGTGTCATGGAAGGCCGCCGCCCCGCAGGAGCCGGAGGCAGGCCCCGGCGCGAGGCCATCGAGGGCGGCGATCAGCGCCGGCGGGGCGCTGGGGGCGGCGAAAATGCTAAGGCGGCCATCCTCGCGCAGCGCCATGATGCTGGCGATCCGCCCGGGCACGTATTGTTCCGCGAGGTAACAGACCCGCGCGGCCAGGAAATCCGCCGAAAACCCGGCCGCCAGATCCCGCAAGATCGCGGTTTGGACCTGGAGCAGGTCGAGAGCATTCGGTTCGTGACGGGTGATCTCAGACATAGAGAACCGATGATTGTTTTAGAGTCATTCATACCTGAGAATGGCAAAGGCGGGTATAGGCTTCGTTAAGCCTGCGTCCGGGCTGCGATCCGCCGGGCCGAGACGACGCCGGGCTTTGCTTGCCATCGGCGAACGCGTTATGATCGGAAAAATGAGCCATGTCCAAGGGGCGGCATCATGCACGACGATGAACGCGACGCAAAAATGAGCTATGTTCATGGCGCCGTCGCAACGCCGCTGCTCGGCGAGACGATCGGCGCCGCCCTCCACCGCGCGGCGCGGGTGGCGGGAGCGCGGCTCGCGCTGATCAGCCGCCACCAGAACATTCGCATGACCTACGCCGAACTCGACGCCGAGGTCAGCCGCATCGCCGCCGGCCTGCTCGCCCTCGGCCTCGCGCGCGGCGACCGGATCGGCATCTGGTCGCCGAACAACGCGGAATGGCTGCTGACCCAATACGCCGCCGCGCGCGCCGGTCTCATTCTCGTCACCCTCAATCCCGCTTATCGCGTCGCCGAACTGGAATACGCCCTCAACCTTTCCGGCACCGCCGCCATCGTGCTCACGCGGAGCTTCAAGACCTCCGATTACGAGGCGATGCTGCGGACGCTGATCCCCGATCTCGCCGATCCCGAGGGCAGGATCGAGAGCCCGCGCCTCCCTCACCTTAAGCGCGCCATTCTGATCGGCGATGTGGTGGTTCCGGGCTTTCTGCCCTTCGCCGCGCTGGCGCGCGCGAAAACGGGGGAATCGGAGGCGGCGCTCGCCGCGCTCACCCCGGCGCTTCAGTTCGATGACCCGATCAATATCCAGTTCACCTCCGGCACCACCGGCTTTCCCAAGGGCGCGACGCTCACCCATCACAATATCCTCAATAACGGCTTCTTCGTCGGCGAGGCGATCCGCCTCGGGCCGGACGATCTCGTCTGCGCACCAGTGCCGCTCTATCATTGTTTCGGGATGGTGATGGCCAATCTCGCCTGCCTCACCCATCACGCCGCCGTGGTCTATCCGAGCGCCGGCTTCGATCCGCTAGCGGTGCTCGAAGCCGTCGCCGCCGAGCGCTGCACGGCGCTCTATGGCGTGCCGACGATGTTCATCGCCGAACTCGATCATCCCGAATTCGCGCGTTTCGATCTGTCCTCGCTCCGCACCGGCATCATGGCCGGCTCGCCCTGTCCGATCACGGTGATGCAGCGGGTGATGGCGCGGATGAACCTGCACGAAATCACCATCGCCTACGGTATGACCGAAACCAGCCCGGTCAGTTTCCAGAGCGCGACCGACGATCCGGTGGGAAAACGGGTGGCGACGGTGGGGCGCATCCAGCCGCATCTGGAGGTCAAAATCATCGATGGCGAAGGCCGCGTCGTGCCGCGCGGCACCCCGGGCGAACTCTGCACGCGGGGCTATTCGGTGATGCTCGGCTATTGGAACGAACCCGAAAGGACCGCCGAGGCGATCGATCGCGCCGGCTGGATGCACACCGGCGATCTCGCGACGATCGACGCGGACGGTTATGGCGCGATCGTCGGGCGGATCAAGGATCTCGTCATCCGTGGCGGCGAAAACATCTATCCCCGCGAGGTCGAGGAGTTCCTCTACCGCCATCCGAAGGTGCAATCGGCGCAGGTGGTCGGCCTGCCAGATTCGAAATACGGCGAGGAATTATGCGCCTGGATCCGCCTCAATGACGGCGAAACCGCGACCGCGGAGGAAATCCGCGAATTCTGCCGCGGCCAGATCGCGCATCAGAAAATTCCCCGCTATATCCGCTTCGTCGACGAATTTCCGATGACGGTGACAGGAAAAATCCAGAAATTCATCATCCGTGAAACGATGATCGCCGATCTCGGCCTCGCTGAGAAGGAGCACGGGCCGGCGCGTGACGGATAGTCCTCAAACCCGCACGCGGGCGCGCCGGCGCTTGCGTGACGGCGCGCCGATCATCCATCGGGTCGGCGTGCCGCGCGATTCCTGGCGCGACGTCTATCATTTCCTGCTGGTCCGCTCCTGGGGAGCGTTTTTTGGCATCGTCATTGCGCTCTATCTCGCGCTCAACCTGATCTTCGCGCTGCTTTACGCGCTCCAGCCGGGGAGTGTCGCCGGGGCCGCGCCGGGCTCGATGCTCGATGATTTCTTCTTTTCGGTCGAGACGATGGCAACGATCGGCTTCGGCGTCATGCATCCGGCGACGCTCTATGCCCATTGGCTGGTCACCGCCGAAGCCCTGCTCGGCATTCTTTTCGTCCCGCTCGCGACCGGGCTCATCATCGCCAAATTCACCCTCCCGACGGCGCGCGTCCTGTTCAGCCGCAACCTGGTGATCAGCACGGTCGACGGCGTTCCGACCTTGATGTTCCGGCTTGCCAATATCCGCGCCAATCAGATCGTCGAAGCACGTCTCAACCTCACGCTCGCGCGGAACGTGACGACGCGGGAGGGGCTGCTTCTGCGCCGGATGGTCGATCTCCCCCTGCAACGCAGCACCAACCCGCAATTCGCGCTCAGTTGGACGGTGATGCACTCGATCGGGCCGGAAAGCCCGTGTGCTGGCTTGACCCAGGCGCAATGGTGGGACGGGGACATCGTCATCCTCGCCGTGGTCACCGGCCTCGATGCGACCACCTCGACGACGGTGCATGCGCGCCATGTCTATCACGGAACGGACGTCCTGTTCGGCCACGCCTTCGAAGACATCCTGAGTTGGCGGGAAGCCGGCGAGGTGCATATCGATTATCGGCGTTTCCACGCCACCCGCGCCGTCGCCGCCGAGGAAAGCTGATCCCCGGGCGTCAGAGGCGTGGCATCGCCGCCGGGGCGTGCGAGAATTTCTCCAAAAGACCGGACAGCGCCGGGCATAGCCGCTGCAATTCCCGCTGATGGGCGAGCGCGAGACTTTCGAGCAGCGCCTCTGATTTGGCCGTCAAGCGGATCAGAACGCGGCGCCGATCCGCCCGGTCGGCGAGGCGCTCGATCAACCCCCCCTGCTCCAGCCGGTCGATGAGTTCGACGGCGCTGTGGTGGCGGACATGGAGCCGCGCGGCGAGCGCCCCGACGGTGACCGCCTGACCGGCGGGAAATCCCTTGATCTGCAACAATGCCTGATGCTGGCGCGGCGTCAGCCCCGCATGGCGCGCCGCCACTTCGCTGAATTCGACGAAGCCGCGGAGCAGGAAACGGAATTCCGCGAGCGCCGTGTAATCTACCGATGCCCCGTAATCTACCGATGCCCCATTGCTCGCCGCGCGCACGACCGGGGCGAGAGCGTGCCGCCTCCCGAAGTTTTGACCGCGATCGTCCACACCCCCTCCGGCCGTCTTGTTCATTCGATGATCACGTGGTCGTGATAGCAGCCTCCGCCGCGCGATGCAACGCTTTCGGAATGACCGCCGGGGCGCGATTGCCGGCGCCGCGAAATCGTCGCAGAGTTAGCGGCCAAGCCCGGCCCGACCGGGCTGGAACGTAAAAACCGGACTGGAACGTAAAAAACCTGGAGGAAACCCGATGCCGTCGATCCACCGCAAAACCGCCCCGTTTCTGCTCGCCGCCCTGGTGACACTCGCCGGCGCCGCCCGCGCGCAAGCCCCGCTTCCGGCCGGCGTGCCTGAGCAGATGCCGTTCGATCTCCCCTATGGCACAGCGATCACCCTCAATGAGGCCAAGACACTCGCCGCCGCGGCGGAGGCAGAGGCAGCGCGCCATCACTGGAAAATGGCGATCTCGGTGGTCGGCCCGGAAGGAAAACTGGTCTATTTCGAGCGCATGGACGACACCCAGCAGGCCTCGATCGCGGTCTCCGAGCACAAGGCGCGCACCGCCGCCCTGTACCGCCGCGCGACCAAGGTCTTCCAGGACGCCGCCGATGGCGGCCATCCTTATGTGCTCTCGCTCGACGACGCGATTGCGGTGGAAGGCGGCTTCCCGCTGGTGCGCGACGGCAAGCTGATCGGCGCCATCGGCTGCTCGGGCGGGATGTCGGTGCAGGACGGCGTGACCTGCAAAGCCGGCCTCGCCGCCCTCAAATAGCCGGGCGTGAAACGTTCCCGCGGTGACATGGCGCGGGCCCGGGCAGCGCGTGAACGCTGCATCGGCCCTGACCTGCCGGGGTGCCCAACCATGGCGAAGGCAGCCGCGAACCCTCCGCCTCTCCGTCTTCGGTGCAAGACCCCACCGCCGTAAAGGAAGCCGCCACGACGTGACCGCCGCCGCGATCGAACCCTTCATCGCCCGCTGGCAGCACCGCGAAGGCGGGGCCGAGCGGGCGAACTACGCCATGTTTCTTGCCGAACTCTGTGACGTAATCGACGTGCCGCGCCCCGATCCCGCCGCCGCCACCCCCAGCGACAATGATTACGTGTTCGAGCGCGCGGTGCGGAAAATCACCCCGGATGGCACGACCACGCCCGGCCGGATCGATCTCTACAAGCGCGGCTGCTTCGTTCTTGAAGCCAAGCAGACACGGCAGAAGGGCGGCAACAAGGAGATCGAAACCATCGCCCCTCGCGCCACCCGCGCCAAATCCGCCCGCATCGCCGCCCCCGGTTTCGATGTGCAGATGCTCAACGCCCATCGCCAGGCGATCGACTATGCCCGCTCCCTGCCGGTCGATCATGGTTGGCCGCCGTTCATCCTGGTCTGCGATGTCGGCAACGTCATCGAAACCTACGCCGATTTCTCCGGCCAGGGGAAAAATTACGCGCAATTCCCCGACCGCCAGGGATTTCGCATCACGCTCGACCAGCTCCGCGACCCCGCCATCCATGACCGGCTCCGCCGCATTTGGATCGACCCGCGATCGCTCGACCCGACCCGCCAGTCCGCCCGCGTGACACGCGCGATCGCCCAACGTCTCGCCATCATATCCCGGGCGTTGGAAGCGAGGCATGATCGCGAAGCCGTGGCGTCTTTCCTCATGCGGTGCCTGTTCACCATGTTTGCCGAGGATTGCGGCCTGCTCCCGCCCGATGCCTTCAAAGCCATCCTCCGCCGCTGCGAAGCCGAGGCGGACTTGCTCGCCCGCGAACTCGGCCAGCTTTGGGAGGCGATGGACAAAGGTGGCATCGCCCTTGCCATCCACACCCGGGTGAAACGTTTCAACGGCGCGTTTTTCGCGGATCAGACCGTTTTGCTGCTCGACCAAAGCGCGATCGGCGAACTGCGCGCCGCCGCCGACTATAATTGGCGCGAGGTCGATCCCTCGATTTTCGGCACCCTGCTCGAACAGGCGCTTGATCCGGCCGAACGCCGCGCGCTCGGCGCCCATTACACCCCGCGCGCTCATGTCGAACGGCTGGTGGTCGCCACCGTGATCGAGCCGTTGCGCGCGGAATGGGTCGAGGTGCTGGCCACCGTCTGACTATATCGTCGGCAATCCGCCCTTCATCGGCGGCAAGGATATCCGCGCGCGGCTCGGGGATGACTATGCCGAAGCCTTGTGGCGGGCGCATCCCGAGATGAACAATTCGGCCGATTTCGTGATGTATTGGTGGGATCACGCCGCCGAATTGCTGACCGCGAAGGGCAGCACGCTCCGCCGCTTCGGCTTCGTTGCCACCAATTCCATCACCCAGATTTTCCAACGCCGCACGATCGAGCGGCATCTCGGCGCGAAAAACCGGCCTCGAACACCACATCCGGCCCTATCGCAACGGCCGCGATCTGACCGCCCGGCCGCGCGGTGTGATGGTGATCGACCTGTTCGGCCTTTCATCCGATGAGGTGCGCCAGCGTTTTCCGGAGGTCTATCAGCATGTTCTGGCGACGGTGAAGCCGGAGCGCGATCGGAACAACCGTGCCGCCTATGCCGAAAACTGGTGGCTATTTGGAGAACCACGCAAGGATTTGCGCCCGGCGCTTGCCGGTCTGCCGCGCTACATCGCGACGGTCGAAACCGCCAAGCACCGGATTTTCCAGTTTCTCGACGCCTCGATCCTGCCGGATAACCGGCTTGTCTGTTTCGGAATATCGGATGCTTACGATCTCGGTATTTTGTCGTCGTCCATTCATATCGCCTGGACCCTAGTACTGCGTTCGCGAATTGGCGACTCGAATCATGCCGCCAGCGGCTGGGGCTTGGAAGCGATGCCATAACGCCAGCGCGGGAGTGCCGGGTCGGCGTTGCACATCTCGATATAGCGGCGGAT
>JAJZBM010000044.1 GCA_021798915.1 Pseudomonadota bacterium | reverse complement strand
GAGCCGTCAAGGGGTTCCCAATATTATTATGGCACTACAAATAAAATCCAAACTAACTCTACGCAATATCAGTGCGTTACGATATTTCATTGCGAATTATGAGTGATTTGGCGCTAAAGATGGGTTAAAACAACGATATAAAAAATTGCAGATAACAGACAGTTTTATTACGCTAATATGACCACGAATACGTGAATTGGTTGTCACATTTCTGTGCGCGATGCGGAGGGGCACGGTCATTAATCGCTGATGCGGAACGCAACCGCCTTTCTATCCGTATCAGGAAGAACGATCATGCACGTATCCCGGGCTCTTGCACGGCGCGCGCCCTCCGTTTTGCTCATGGCCTCCACCCTGCTCGCCGGCCATGCCGCATGGGCGCAGGATGTCACCGGCGTGGTCAATGCCGGTTCGGTGAATGCGGCGGGGGATGGTGGGACCAGCGCGGCGCCGGTGCCGGGCTCGACGGTGCCGCCGACGCAGCAGCAGCTTTTCCAATCCGGCAACAGCACGCGGGTTCTCGATCAGCAGCAATTGCAAGCGGTCGGACCGATGGGCGGCGGCGCGCAGGCGATCTCGATGGCGCCTGGCGCGCAAGTGACCGGTTACGGCGATACCGGCTCGACGAAATACAATGTTTCTCTCGATGGTCTTGCCAATGGCTGGAGTGGTTTCGGCGGCCAGACCGGCAACAATAATCTGATGATGACCTTCGACGGCATTCCGATGAACAATGTCGCGACCGGTCTCTGGGCCTCGGCAACGGTGCCGCAGATTGGCATGATCCAGAACATCAATGTCGGTTACGGCCCAGGGAATGCCGAGGATCGCTGGTATGATTCGACCGGCGGCTCGATCGAGTTCACGCCGATTCAGCCGACGGCGAAAGCCGGTGCCGACATCGTCGCGAGCTATGGCAGCTATAACACCCAGAATTTGAATTTCGACATTCGCACCGGCAATCTCGGTGGCTGGTCGACGGTGATTGCCGGTGGGGTCGGGGAAGGCAATGATTTCCGCCAGTCCCAGAACGGTTTCGACAGCCCGTCCGAGAATTATGCGATCTACGCCAAGACGGTCAAACAATTTTCCGACGGTGACATTTCCTTTGGCGCCTATCTCGCGCAAGGCGGTGGCTATCGCCCGAATGTCATTCCGGTGTACCCGACCGCGGGGATCGGGGTTAATGGCCTGAATGCCGCCGGCCCGCTCTATAACGAGAAGGCGAACATGTTCGCGGCACTCGACCCGCAGGTCTGGGCCAAGTTCGACCAAAATCAGTTTGCGACCGTTTATGCCAAGCAGAATTTTCATCTCGATGACTATACGACCTTCCACAATGTTTCATGGTATAGCGACGAACAGAGATTGCATTCAGATTTCAATAATTTCCAGCCAAACTACAACCAAATGTACGAAATGAATACGCCCGATAACTGGACTCTCGGCGATAAAATGTGGCTATCGACAAGCCTTCCCTATAACACAGTCGATTACGGCGGTTATTATATCCACGCTCTGTATCAGACGGTCAATTCGTTCTGGAGTCCACTTTCTCCTTATTTTGGCAGCCAATTCGAGCCCAACGGCAATTATCGTTTCGGTAATTTCTACAGCGATAATGGCGCGTTGTTCCTGCAGGACGATATTCATCCCTTCTCGACGCTCCACATCACGCCGAGCATTCGCTACGTCAACGATACGCTGCAATACGCGAACGGCGCCGGCCAATATGGTGCATTTCCCAATGCGACCGGCACCAATCAGGGCCAGTTCGGTTCGCAAAACGCGAGTTGGAGCGGCATCGAGCCTGGCGTCAATGTCAACTATCAAGCCCTCAAATGGCTCGCGCTTTATGGCAATTACGAGGAATCCTATCAGACGCCGACGGTTGGCGGCGGTGGCGGCTATTTCCAGTCTTTCCCAGTCACCGTTGGCACCGAGCCCAAGATGGAGTTGGCGCAGTACTGGCAAACTGGGTTTAAGGTAAAATTGGACGACCCTGATTATTATGTGAAGAATTTTCTGCTCGATATCAATTATTTCGACCTACGTCTCGCCGATCAGGCCGCCAATGTCGCGCTCAACCTAAACGGCAGCGAGGTTACAACCACGGGAACGTCGGAATACAAAGGGATCAATATCGCTATTGACGATAATCCGTTTTCGACGGTTCATACTTTCCTAAACGGCGCTTTGATGAATGCCATATATTCGAGTTATACAGTGGCTGGAGGGGCGAGCTATAATGGCTCGCACGTCCCCTATGTGCCGGAAGCAACGCTCAATGCCGGCATCGATTACACCTATTTCGTTGGCGATACTGCGGTGAAGCCGAGCTTCTGGTGGCAGTTTACCGGAGCGCAGTATTTCTTCAACAACAATACCGCCGCGCCTTCGAACACGACGATGGGCGCCTACCAGACCTTGAACGCCTCGATCGACGTCAAAAAACCTTTCTCCGTCTATGGCTTCGGCAAGACGCTCGATGTTTCGTTCAGCGTTTTGAATTTCACCAATAACCGCTTCAACATCTATCAATACCTCGACTCGCCGAATGATTATTTCGGGGTCGCGAGTTCGCCCCTGCTCGCCTACCCTGGCGCCCCAATGACGATGTATGGCCAGGTGGCGATCAGCTTCTGAAAAAACTCACGAAATCGCGACCAAATCGTCATTTTTCAGCAATCGAACTGCCATCAATCGATCACCCACATGCCGCTGAAGAGCCGCTAGAAAGCCCCCCGAACGCGCATCCGCGCGCGGGGGGCGGCCCATCCGAACGCGACCCGATGGCCACACGCAGCGAAGGCAAGGATCATGAATCTCGACTACCTCATCCACATCGCCAATTATTCCGACGGCGTGATCTACGCCCTCGCAGCGCTTCTCCTGGTCGAACTCGCGGTGATCATCGACCGCTTCTGGTATCTGCGCCGCACGTTGATCGGTGGCACGCGCGTCGTGCTCGCGGTCGCGCGCACCGGCGCGCTCACCCCGCCGGAGCTTGAGATGCTGCGCCGGAGTGCGGGCAAACTGCCCGAGGCGGTGCTTTTGGAAACCGCCCTCCGTCACGCTGACAAGGCCAAGGGGGAGACGCTTGCCAACCGGCTCGAGGAGGCGATTTTGCTGATGGCGCCGCAATTCGACCGCCGGCTCTGGATTCTCGACACCATCATCACGCTGGCGCCGCTGCTCGGCCTGTTTGGCACCATTCTCGGCATGTTCCATGCCTTCGGCGTGCTAGCAACGCCCGGTTCGGCGCCGACCGCGGTGACCGGCGGGGTCGCCGATGCGTTGGTCGCGACCGCCTCCGGCATCTTCATCGCCATGCTCGGCCTGCTCACCTATAACGGCCTCAACAGCCAGATCCGCATGATCATGCATCAGCTCGATTCGCTGAAGACGATGATCATGAACCGGCTCGACGGCGCGCCGATGATCCCGCTCGGCCAGACGGTGCAGAAAACCATGCTCAAGCCCGCCTTGCAAAGCGCGTAAGGAGAGCGGCAATGGCGCGCAAGCTCCGCTATTTCGAGGAACGGCGAGGCCGCGTCGAGATCATTCCGATGATCGACGTGATGCTGTTTCTCCTGGTCTTCTTCATCATCGTGACGTTGCAGATGATCCCGGATGCCGGGCAGTCGTTGCAACTGCCCACCTCGACCGAATCGGAGCATCTGCCGCATCCCGAATTCACCGTGAATGTAGAGCAGGATGGCTCGGTCATGGTGAAGGGACAGGCGATGACGCTCGATGCGCTCACCGACATGATCAAGGGTGACGGCGATCCGGCGAAAACCGTGATCACCATCGCGAGCGACAAGGCAGCGCCGTTCGAGGCTTTCGTCCACGTCATGGATGCGGCGCGCAAGGCCGGCGTGAGCAGCATCGGCGTCGCGACACAGCCGAGTTCGGCCGCGCCGGCGGGGAAATAAGTGAGCGCGCATAGGGAGGGCGCCGGCGCCATGGATATGCCCGCGCCCGCGGGGTGGGCGAGCTATGCCTCGCTGCCGTTTCTCCCCGATGGCGGCCGGCGCGGGCGCTTCGTGCTCGCCCTCGCCCTCGCCGCCGCCTGCGAGATCGGGATCGTGCTCTGGCTCGGGCGCGAGCCCCCGGAAATCGCGCCGGAGCCGAACAACCCGCATCCGATGGAGGTGCATGCCGTCACCCTGCCGGCGCCGCTGCCCGAATTGCAGGCGGTGCCGGAAGTGACCCCGCCCGATGCCACCCCGCCGCCGCCACCCCCGCCCGAGGCGGTGACGCCGCCGCAGACCCTGACTGCCCCGCCGCTGGAAGCCGAAGCCGCGCCGCCGCCGCCTGCGGCCGACGAGCCGCCGCCGCAAGCCGCAAGCCCGCTCTTCGTGCCCCCGCCGCCGCCCATCGTTGCGCGCCAGCCGCCGCCGCCACACCCGGTCAAAACCGCGTCGAAGGCAGCCCCGCCGCCGCCACGGCCGGAGACCGAAACCGCCAAAACCGAAGCGCCGAGTAAACCGCCGCCACCCTCAGCCCCGGCTTCCGCCGGACAGAACCTCACCGCGCTGCAGCACTACGCTGCTGATCTCCGCAGCCGGGTGCAGAATAATTTGCATGTGACGGCGGCGATCAGCGCGCTCAATCTCTCCGGCGATACCACCGTCGCGATCACCATCGCTCCGGACGGGCATCAGGAGAATGTGGTGATCAATAAATCGAGTGGCATCAGCCTGATCGACAAACTCGCGCTTGCCACCGTGCGGGCCACCAGCTTCGCGCCGTTCGAGGCGGAGATGCCGAAAAACACGTTGACTTTTCTGCTCAAGGTGCATGTCGAAGGGTGAAGCCTGCGTCGTGTGCGGATGGCGGCACCGCTTCGGATACAAGCCCTACCCGAATGCCGATGAGAGTGTGCCGATGAGAGTGCCTTCGCGATCACGACCGATCTTTTTTATGGCGTAGCCTATCATATCAAGAACGGATAGCCGCCACCCGCTCTCGGCGCCATATGCTCAACCTCGTTCGCGGGGCGCGCGCGCGCGTTTCGTCTTTCGGTGGAGCCTGCCGGCGCCGCGGTGCCGGCAGGCGTTCGCCCTCATGTGGAGCCAAAGGTCATGCGTGGCCATCCATCGGCACGATCAGCATCTGGCCGAGGCCGAAGACGGTTCCCTTGCCGAGATGGGTCCAGGCCAGGGCGGCGAGCAGGGGCCAGAGCGGGCCGGGGCCGTATGGCAACGTGAGGGCACCGGTGACGCCGTGCCATTCGACTTCCTGTTTTTGCGTGCCGGAATAGCGCACGAGGTCGAGCGGCCGCCCGTCCCCAGCGGCCGCCTCTCCAGGCTCGGCGTCTCCTGGCCCGGCGAGGGCGGCGACGCGGCGGGGGCATGTTCGACGAGGTCGGGCAATGTCGGCGCGGTGATCAGGCGTTTTTTCTTGAGCAGGCGTAGCGGCGCCGGAAACACCAAGTGGCAGGGGCGGCTTGGAGAAAAGGGCCAAAGCACATGATCGGCGCGCCAGGAGGTGGGGGCCAAGCCGGCCGTGCCGTCAGGGTGCAGATATTCGGTTCGGCGAATGGGAAAAGGCCGCCGGCTGGGGCCGAGGCCCATCGCTGTCGCCCGCGCCCAGGCGCGCTGCATGACCGCCTCATCGTCCAGCGCGTTGCCGAAAACGATCCATTCCAGGGCCGGCGGGTCGGCGGTCGCGCTTCTCGCCAGGCGGAACAGGCCAGGCGGAACAGGTAGGTTGGCAAGCGGTCCGAGGGGTCTTCTCCGCTGACGAACACGCGCCGGTTTGCCAGCGCGCAGGTCACGAACAGCCGGTGCGCGTTCTTGTCCAGCCCCCGATAGCGGACCTTGCTGAAGCCGAAGACCCGCCCGATCACCCCGAAGCCGTGTTCGACCTTGGCCCGGACCTTCGACTTCGTGCGATTGCGCGCCCGCTGCACCGTGTCCACCCCCCCGCGATGACGATACCGTCGGTTGGTGAAATCCCGCGCGTTCGGCGCGGAATCCCGGATCGCCTCGCGCCGTCCCCGGGGTGCGCCCCTTGCCGGAATTCGGGTAGACCGGAGCGATCAGGGCGCAAAGTTGCCGCCACGGCACCACGCGGTCCATCTCCGCCAGAAACATCTCCCGGCGGGTCGGCTTGCGGTAGCGTTCGAACCCAGCCGTCGCCAACGTGGTCTGCCGTCCCCTGCCTCCGCGGCGTGATCGCCATGGTTCTATCGGACGTTCCGATATCGCGTCGCCAGGGAATTGATCAGAGGTTCCCTAGCCGTTGCCTTGCTCCGTCGCTTTCACCGCCGCCCATGTCGCCTCCATCGCCGCGAGCCCGGCTTCCGCCGGGGTTTCGCCGCCGGCGGCCAACAATCCCTCCACCGCGTTGAAGCGGCGGGTGAATTTGCGGTTTGCCCGGCGCAGCGCGGTCTCGGGGTCGAGGCCGAGCTTGCGGGCGAGATTAGCGAGCACGAACAGCATGTCGCCGACCTCGTCCTCGAGCCGCGCCGGGTCGGCGCTCGCGAGTTCGGCACGAAGTTCCGAGGTCTCCTCATCGAGTTTGGCGAGCACCGCCTCGACATCCGGCCAGTCGAAGCCGACCCGGGCGGCGCGCGCGGTGAGTTTATGCGCGCGGGCGAGAGCGGGGAGAGCTTCCGGCACGCCGGCGAGAGTGCCGGTCGCACCGCTCGCCGCGCGCTCGGCGGCCTTGCCGCGCTCCCACATGCCGGCCTCGGCGTGCGCCTCGCCGAACACATGCGGATGCCGGCGGATCATTTTGTCGCTGATCGCGCGCGCGATATCGGCGAAGCTGAAATGGCCGGCCTCTTCGGCGAGCCGCGCGTGATAGACCACTTGAAACAGAAGATCGCCCAATTCATCGGCAAGGGCGGGGATGTCGCCCCGGGCAATGGCATCGGCGACTTCGTGGGCCTCCTCTATGGTATAGGGCGCAATGGTCGCGAAATCCTGTGCCCGGTCCCAGGGGCAGCCGGTCTCGGGATCGCGCAGCGCCGCCATGATCGTGAGCAGGCGGCGGAGTTCCATCTCCGCGCTCATGATGGTGGTACGCAGCCGCTGGCGCAGCAGCGTCCGGGCTGGCGTGAGGGGCGCTGGCCCTCGTCGAGCAGGCCGCGATCGAGGAGACGCGCCACCAGTTCGGTTTTCTCCGCCACCGGATAATGGCGCCAGATTTCGCGCTTCATCGCCTCCGGCGAGCCGCCACCATGGAGCGAGATGACCGAATACCAGCCACCCTGATCGGACACCGTCAAATCCTCGATGAGGCGGGCGATCGCCCGCCGCCGCTCGGGCGGGATATCGGCGCGGCCGGCGAAAACGCTGGCCAGTGCGGCGCTGGTTTCCGGATTGTGGTCCTCCTCTGGGCCAGGGAGGGCGACGATCAGCCCGCCGGAGAGATAATGCGCGAGGCGTTGCATATCGTAGATCTTGGCCGCGAGCAGGAGCTTGCCGATATTGGCGAAGACCGGCTCCGGCATCACCGATCCGGCCGGATCGGCGATGCCATAGACCGAAGCCGCGACGCCGCAGGCGAAAAACCCCTCCGTCACGGTGATCAGTTCCACCATCGCGTCCCGGATATGGCCATGGCGCTCGGGATCGAGCCCGTTCGCCGCCGTCATCAGGGCGCCGGCACCGATCAGGAGATCACCGAAGCCGGCGCGCGCGCCGATGCAGGAATGGCGATGGTGGGTGGCATAGGCGGTGGTGAGAAATCCGCCTTCCGCCACCTCGCCGGCGAGGAAGACGCGGGTGTGGGGGATGAACACGTCCTCGAAATGGACGACCGCGGTTGATTGGCCGTAACGTGCGGAGAACTTCGCCGCCGCCTCACCCGGCCGGCCGGCCGGGCGGGCGATGATCGTCACCCCCGGCGCATCCACCGGTACCGCGCAGGCGACCGCCGCCGCGGCATCCTCGGGGTGATGCGTGCGGCAGGGAAGGACCAGAAACTCATGCATGTAGGGCGCGCCGGTGACGATCGCTTTGACGCCGCGAATGACGATGCCACCGGGCCGGCGTTCGGTGATGTGGAGGTAAGCGTCGCGATCGGCCTGGGCGCTGGGGCGGCGCGCGCGGTCGCCCTTGGCGTCGGTCATGGCGATGCCGAGCGCGAGATCCCGATCCTGCACGGAGCGGAGATAGGCGAGAAAGCGCGGATGATAGTCGGTTCCCCGCGCATCGTCGCAGCGCCTCGTCGCCTGGAACAGCGCCGCCAGCGCGTCATGGGCGAGATAGCGCTGGGCGCAGCCCGATTCCTGGCAGACCAGGCGCACCGCTTCGAGTTTGTGGCGGAGATCGTCCGTGGTTTCATCGATATGCAGCATGCGGTTGACGATTTCGCCGGTGCGTGTCTGGCGTGCGGTCATCAGTGCCGCGTGTTCGGGACGGTGGGCGAAATCATAGGTGACGCCGATCGCGGCGATGCCGGGGGCGAGGGCGGGCGCATCGGCGACGCTTGCGATCGCCTCGCCATTGACGAAGACCCGTGGCCGGAGGGGCCGGAGGCTGTCGCGATAGGCGGCGGCGGTCATCAGCATTGGGCGTGCTCCCCGGCCGGCGGCGATGCGCCGTCCCTGCCCCGATCATAGGCAACCGCCCGGAGCGTTGCCAAGCGCAACACAACCCGGGCGGCGTCATGATCGGCTTTGGTGGAAAGCGCGTCAGCCGGCGTGGGTCTTGTCGAGATCGATCGCGACGAAGGCGGCGTTGCCGTGGCGAAGGATGCGGAGCGCCACTGCGTGATGTGCGTGCGCCGCTTTGCGGATCGCCGAGACCGCGGCATCCGGCCCGTCGATCGAAGCGGTGCCGACCCCGACGACGACATCGCCGGGCGCGATCCCCGCCGCTTCCGCCGGCGAGCCGGGCTCGACCGCGGCCACCACCGCGCCCTTGCTTTCCGCCGGCAGGTCGAGCTGATCGCGGAGTTCGGGTGACAGCGCCTGCAAGGCGAGGCCGACACGCGGTGTCTCCGCCCCCGCCGCGCTGCCGCGATCGGCGGTCTCGTCATCGCTCTGGGTGGCGATCGTCACCGTCTCGGTGGCCGGCGCGCCGTTCCTGATCAGAGTGATCTTGGCCTCCGCGCCCGGTTTCAGGGCGGCGATCTCGCGCGCCAGATCGCGCGGATCGGCGACCGCCTGGCCGTCGACGGCAGTGATCACGTCGCCGGGCTCGAGGCCGGCCTTGGCGGCTGGCGAACGTGGCGCGACACTGGCGATTAGGGCGCCCTGGCCGCTACCCTGGCTGGCGGGAAGAGCGAGTGCGGCCCGCAGCGCCGGCGCCACCGGCTGCGCCGCGACGCCGAGATAGCCGCGCGTCACATGGCCGGAGGTTTCGATATCGGCGACCACGGTCTTGACCAAATTGGCGGGGATCGCAAAGCCAATGCCGATCGAGCCGCCGGAGGGCGAGAGGATCGCGGTGTTGACGCCGACCACGGTGCCATCCTGGGTGAATAGCGGCCCGCCGGAATTGCCCTGATTGATCGGCGCATCGACCTGGATGAAATTGTCATAGGGGCCGGCGCCGATATCGCGCCCCTTGGCGGAGACGATGCCGGCGGTGACGCTGCCGCCGAGGCCGAACGGGTTACCCATCGCGATCACCCATTGCCCGGGCTTGACCGCGCTCGAATCGCCGAGCGTGACATAGGGCAGGGGGTGGTCGGCGGTGACGCGCAGCACGGCGAGATCGGTGCGCTGATCGCGGCCGATGACCTTGGCCGGCAATTCGCTGCCGTCGCTCAGCGTCACCATCACCGATTTCGCTTCGTGGACGACGTGGTTGTTGGTGACGATGAGGCCATCGGGGCTGACAATGAAGCCCGAGCCGCGGGCCTCGATCAGGTGCCTATGGGCCGGCATCCCGTCCGGGGTCATTCCGTTCGGCGCCATCGGGAAGGGCGAGGGCATCGGCCCTTCGTCATCGGTCTCGCTGGCCTGCAAGCGGGTGGTGATGGAGACCACCGCCGGTTTGACCCGGCTGACGAGCGCGGAGAAATCCGGCAGCGCCGCTTGGGTCGCGGGCGCCGGCACGGTTTGGGTCGGGGCGGTTTCGCCGGCTTGCGCCGGGCTCCGCTCGGCCAGCGCATACCCGCCGAGCGCGGTGCCGGCGAGCAATGCCGCGGCGAGAAAACTCCCCGAGCGCGCCTTGCGCCGGCGCATCAACCCCTTGGCGGCCGGGGCGGCTTCGGTCTGGTGGCTGTGTTCTTGCGTTGACATCACGTGTTCCCTGACAAAGAAGTGGCTGAGCCATAACAGGGGCGATACTGGACGACAGGGCCGAACATCGCCGTGACGACGCAATGAAAACCGCGCAATGACTTTCTTGTCATGCTTTACCCAACTGGACACCTCGAAGAACGCGGAATTTTTCCGTTGTTGGAGGGCGACATGGGAGCGATTGTCGCGTTGAGGCGACGTTGGCGGCGGTATCAGGGGATGATTTCCGGTCTGGCGGAGCGGATATCGGCCCCGGCCGAGGCGATTTCGCTCACGCGGGCGCAGTTTGCCTGTGGAGCCAGACCAGGCGCTGCATGTTGTAGGCGAGATTGGCGAGGCCGATCTTGGTGGTCGCCCGGGCGATGCCGATGGTGCGGACGAACAATCCCATCGGCCCCTTCTGCCGGGCGAAGACAGGCTCG
>JAJZBM010000021.1 GCA_021798915.1 Pseudomonadota bacterium | reverse complement strand
GCCGACGCCGCCGGCGCCGCCGCCCGTGAGGCCGCCGCCGACGCCGCCCACGCCGCCGATCTCCGCTCCGCCCTCGCCCGCCTCGCCGCCGACCGCGACGCCGCCAGGAAGCGCGCCCGCGCCGCCGCCGAGGCGCTCGCCCGGCGCCACGCCGATGCGGGCGCATCACGCGCGGCGCGTGAACGGGCGGCCCAGCTCGCGACCCCGAGCGGTCCCGGACTCGGATCGCCGCACCGCGCCCTCATCGCCCCGGTCGCCGGGGCCATCATCGGCCGTTTCGGCGCGCAAGGCGAAGCCGGCCCGGCACAGGGCATTTCCTTTCAGCCGCCGCCCGCCGCCCGCGTCGTCTCGCCGTGCGCCGGGCGGGCGGTGTTTGCCGGGCCGTTTCGCAGTTATGGCGTGATCGTGATCGTCGATTGCGGCCAGGGCTATGATTTCGTCCTCGCGGGGCTTGCGCGCCCGACCCTGGAAGTGGGACAGGCGCTGCATCCCGGCGATCCGGTCGGGGAAATGGCGCACGATGACGGGCCGCCGCATTTGCTGTATGTGGAATTGCGCCATCATGGCGAGGCCGTGGATCCGGCCCCCTGGCTTCGCGCCGATGGCGCGCCGCGGGGTGGGTAGTTGGGGGTGGTTGCAGGGTGCGGAATTATTGGGCAGGTTTGATGGCTTGCCTCTCTAGGGTCATTCGCGACAAGCGCACAGGCGCAAGAGGATCATGAGGATGAAGCTACGCAACGGTCTGTTGCTCGGCGCCGCGTTTCTGGCCGGCATCGCTGTCTCGCCCGAAATGGTGCGGCTTTCGCGCCATATCGGCATCGCCACCGCCTTCGCCGACAATGCCGGCAATGCCGACAGCGCCGACACCTACCGCCTGCTCAGCCTGTTCGGCGATGTTTTCGAGCGCGTCCGCGCCGATTACGTCGAGCCGGTGGGCGATCGTGAGCTGGTCGAGAATTCGATCAACGGCATGCTCACCGGACTCGATCCGCATAGCAGCTACATGAATGCCAAGGCGTTCCAGGATATGCAGGTGCAGACCCGCGGCGAATTCGGCGGCCTCGGCCTCGAAGTGACGCAGGATAACGGCTTCATCAAGGTGATCAGCCCGATCGACGACACCCCGGCGGCGCGCGCCGGCATCAAGGCCGGGGATCTCATCCTCTCGCTCGACGGCAAAAGCGTCCAGGGGCTCAGCCTGAACGACGCCGTCGACAGGATGCGTGGCACGCCGAACAGCAAGATCACCCTGACGATCAAGCGCGAGGGCGTCGAAAAGCCGATCGAGGTCTCGATGAAGCGCGAGATCATCCATATCCAGGTGGTGCGCTCGTCGCTCGAAGGCGATATCGGCTATATCCGCCTCTCACAATTCACTGAGCAGAGCGATTCCGGCATCCGCCAGGCGGTCCAGAAACTGCAGGCGCAGGCGAACGGGCATCTCAAGGGCTTCATCCTCGATCTCCGCAACAATCCCGGCGGGTTGCTCGATCAGGCGGTCGCGGTGTCCAATGATTTTCTCAATCATGGCGAGATCGTCTCCACCCGTGCCCGTCACCCGGACGATAGCCAGCGCTGGGATGCCAAGTCCGGCGGCGATCTCACCGGCGGCTTGCCGCTCGTCGTCCTGATCAATAACGGCTCCGCCTCGGCGAGCGAGATCGTCTCCGGCGCCTTGCAGGACGACCGCCGCGCGGTGCTGCTCGGCACCCGCAGCTTCGGCAAGGGCTCGGTACAGACGGTGATCCCGCTGCCCGGCAATAACGGCGCCATCCGCCTCACCACGGCACGCTATTACACGCCCTCCGGCCGTTCCATCCAGGGGCTCGGCATCACCCCCGATGTCGAGGTGCATGAGACCCGCGAAACCAACACGGCGCTGCTGCCGGAACGCGAGGCCGATCTCAACCACACCATCACCAATAGCGGCGGCACGGCGCAGCCGCCGCCGGCGCGCAATGATCTGCCAGCGATCGCCAAGGAAATCCCGGCTCGCCCGCCGGCGAACTGGCCCGCTTTCGACCCCGCCAAGACGGACACCGATTTTCAGCTCCAGCAGGGGTTGAAGCTGATCAACGCGATGGCGGCGACGAAGCGCGCCTCCTCCAACTGACGAGACCCAAGCTGGCGGCGATGGCGGCAAGCGACCCGGCGCCAGCGCGGCTCTCCTGGCCAGCTCTCGCACTCGCCGTCTTCTGGGCGGTGGTGTTGGGAACGGTGGGTCTGACGGTGGTCGTGCTCGCTCTCCTTGGCGCGCCCTCGCCGCCCACCCCTGCCAAAAACGCCGCAACCCACCTCGCCGCGGGAGAGGCAAGAGGGGGCGGCACCGCACCCGCTATGAATACCGCCCCGGCACGCGCCCCCACCCCCGGGGTCGCGATCGCCGCGCCGGACGCGGCACTTTCGGAACCGGCGCCGGATTACCCCGGTGCCTTCCTCCCCCGGATCGGGCCGGATGGGCGGCCGCCGCGCATCCTCTATGCCGGCGGCACCGACCCCAACGACCGCCGCCCACGCATCGGCCTCGTGCTCAGCGGCATCGGCCTCTCGGGGGAGGAAAGCCGCGCCGCGATCGACGATCTGCCAGCCGCGGTGACGCTGGCCTTCTCACCCTACGCCGCAGCCGCCGAGCCACTGCTCGCCGCCGCCCGGGCGCGGGGGCATGAGATCCTGCTTTCGCTCCCGCTCGAGCCGCAGAATTACCCGCTCAACGATGCCGGCCCGGAGACCCTGCTCACCGGCGCGCCGGCGGCGGAGAATGCGCGGCGGCTGGAATGGGTACTCTCACGCATCACCGGCTATGCCGGGACGACGGGGGCGCTGGGCGGGCTGCACGGCGAGCGTTTCGCCGCCCAAAGCGTCACGTTCAGCCTGTTGCAGCGCGATCTCGCGCGGCGCGGCCTGTTCTACATCGACCCGCGGCCGGGCGCGCCGGCGCCGGCCGATATCCCCGGCCGGGCGATCGATCTCATCATCGATTCGCCGCCAAGCGAGGCCGCCATCAGCGCCGCCCTCGACCAGCTCGCCGACCGCGCCCTGGCCCATGGCAGCGCGCTCGGCCTCGCCGATCTGCCGCGCCCGGTGACGGTCGCGCGCATCGCCGCCTGGGCGGGAACGCTCGCCGCGCACGGCCTTGCTTTGGTGCCGGCGAGCGCGCTGATCGTCATGCCGCCGGCCACGGCGAAACCGGAGACGCCGAACCATGATGAGTGACGCCAACCCTCTGCCCTATCGTCCCAATGTCGGCGCGATGCTGTTCAACCACGCCGGCCAGGTGCTGATCGCCCGCCGCGCCGATGCCCGCCAGCCGCACCATCTCGCGCAGGCCTGGCAAATGCCGCAAGGCGGGATCGACCCCGAGGAGACGCCGCGCGACGCGGTGCGGCGCGAACTCGCCGAGGAGATCGGCACCGCCCACGCCGAGATCATCGACGAATACCCGCACTGGCTGACCTATGATCTGCCGACGGAATTGCTCGGCCGGGCGCTCGGCGGGCGCTATCGCGGGCAGCGGCAACGCTGGTTCGCGCTCCGCTTCCTCGGCGCGGACGAGGATATCCGGCTCGATGCCCATCTCCCGGCCGAATTCGACGCCTGGCGCTGGGCGACGCTCGCCGAGCTTCCCGCCATCGCGGTACCGTTCAAGCGGGAGATTTACGCGACACTCGCCCAGGCCTTCGCGCGTCACGCGACGGGGATGGGGGGAGAGAAAGTATGAAATCGAAAGAATTGTTCTTTTTTGGAAAAAAGAACCAAAAAACTTTTATTCGTTGCGTAGTAGCAGGGTTCAGGGCTGGCGCTCGGTATCCTTGAGATCACGGAATGCGAGATCTGGCGCGTGCTCGGCGGTGCGGCGGAGCATGAAAGCGGAGGTCGCGAGAAACACCGGGTCGCCATCGCTATCCTCGGCAATGGCGCTCTTCTCGCGGGCGATGAACGCGGCGAGTGCTGCCGGCGGGCCGCTGACCCAGCGTGCCAGCGCGAAGGGCGAGGGGTCGAAGCCGATCGCGACCCCATATTCGGCGGCGAGCCGCGCCTGCAGCACATCGAGCTGCAGCGCGCCGACCACACCGACCAGCGGCGGCGAGCCATCGAGCGGGCGGAACACCTGCACCACCCCCTCCTCGGCGAGTTCGGGCAGCGCCTGACGCAGCTTCTTCGCCTTCATCGCGTCATCGAGCCGCACCCTTCGCAGAATTTCCGGGGCAAACGCCGGCACGCCGATGAAACGCAGCGTCTCGCCCTCGGTGAGGGTGTCGCCGATCCGCAGGCCACCATGATTGGGAATGCCGACCACATCACCGGCATAGGCCTCCTCGGCGAGCGCCCGTTCGCGCGCGAAAAAGAATTGTGGCGCGGTGAGCGGAATGGTGCGGCCGGTACGCACCTGGCGGAGCCGCATCCCGCGCGTCAAACGCCCCGAGCAGATGCGGGCGAACGCGATGCGGTCACGGTGATTGGGGTCCATATTGGCCTGGATCTTGAACACCAGCGCGGTCAGCGCCGGTTCGGTCGCCGAAACCACGCGCTCCGTCGCCGCCTGCGCCCGTGGCGGCGGGCCATACTGGGCGAGGGTGGCGAGCAGATCATCAACCCCGATCCCCTTGAGCGCGGCGCCGAACAGCACCGGCGTCAAATGCCCGGCGCGAAAATCCGCGAGCGAAAACGATGGCAGCGCCGCCCGCGCGAGTTCGCTCTCCTCCGCGAGCGCGCTGCGGCGCGGATCCCCCGCCGGCAGATCGAGATGAAAACCCGCCTCGGCGAGCGCGACCGTGCCGACGAACCCGCTCCCCCGCCCGACCGGCCAGGTGAGCGGCGCGGTATCGAGCGCGAGGCTGTCGGCGATCTCCTGCAACAGCACGAACGGATCGAGGCTCTCGCGGTCCATTTTGTTGATGAAGGTGACGATCGGGATGTCGCGCAGGCGGCAGATCTCGAATAATTTCCGGGTGCGCGCCTCGATCCCCTTGGCGGCGTCGATCACCATCACCGCGCAATCGACGGCGGTCAGGGTGCGGTAGGTGTCTTCCGAAAAATCCTCGTGCCCGGGCGTGTCGAGCAGGTTGAACACCACCCCGTCATGCTCGAAGGTCATCACCGAGGTGACGACGGAAATGCCGCGCGCCCGCTCGATCGCCATCCAGTCCGAGCGCGTCCGCCGGCGCTCGCCCTTGGCGCGCACCTGCCCGGCGAGCTGGATCGCGCCGCCGACCTGGAGCAATTGCTCGGTGAGCGTGGTCTTGCCGGCATCCGGGTGGGAGATGATGGCGAAACTCCGCCGGCGCGCCACCGCGCGCGCGAGATCGGTCTCACGCATCGCCGCGCTCTCGCTCAGGGTCAGCGCCCGCCCGAGACCGGCAGAATGGCACCGGTGATATAAGCCGCCTCGGCGGAGAGCAGAAACGCGACCGCCTCCGCGACCTCGGCGGCGCTGCCGGCGCGCCCCAGCGGCACACCGGCGGCGAGCCGGGCGACGCGGTCCGGCGCGCCGGCGCTGGCGTGGATCTCGGTATCGATGAGGCCGGGCGAGACGGCGTTGACGCGGATGCCCTCGCCCGCCACCTCGCGCGCGAGGCCGATGGTGAAGGTATCGACCGCACCCTTGCTCGCCGCGTAATGCACCCATTCACCAGCCCCGCCGAGGCCAGCGGCGCGCGAAGCGATGTTGACGATCGCCCCGCCCTTCCCGCCGGTTTTGGTCGAAAGCCGCCGGATCGCCTCACGCGCGGCCAGGAAACAGCCGGTGACATTGACCGCGAGCACCCGCTCCAGAATGTCGGGGGTGATATCGGCGACGCGCGCGAGCGGGCCGGTGATGCCGGCATTGTTGACGAGGCCGCCGAGCGGGCCGAGCGCCGCCTCGGCGTTCGCGAACAGGGCGACGATATCCGCTTCCCGGCCGATATCGCCGGCAAAGGCCGCCGCCCGCCCGCCGGCGGCGGTGATCTCGGCGACGAGATGCTCGGCGGCATCGCGGCTCGCGGCATAATTCACCGCGACCGGATGGCCCGCGGCGGCGAGCCTGCGACAGACCGCGGCGCCGATGCCGCGGCTGCCGCCGGTGACCACGATCATCCGTTTCCCATCCATCGCGCGCTCCTCCCTTCCGAAATCAGGCCTTCCGAAATCAGCCGACATCCCGCCCCCGAGCCGGGGCGCGGGATCGGGGCATGAATTGGACGATCAGCGCGAGTAGTATTCGACGACCAGATGCGGCTCCATCTGTACCGGATAGGGCACATCGGCGAGTTTCGGCGCCCGCAGGAAGCGCCCGCGCATGGCGCGGTGATCGACCTCGATGAATTCCGGCAGGTCACGCTCGGCGCTTTGGGTCGCATCCAGGACGATCGCGAGCTGCTTCGATTTCTCGCGCACCTCGACCACATCACCGTCACGCACGAGATAGGAGGGGATATTGACGCGCTTGCCGTTCACCGTGACGTGACCATGCGAAATGAACTGCCGCGCCGCGAACGGGGTGATGGCGAATTTCATGCGGTAGACGACGGCGTCGAGACGGCGCTCGAGCAATTCGATCAGATTTTCACCGGTATCACCCTTACGGCGCACCGCTTCGTCGTAATATTTGCGGAACTGCTTCTCGCCGATATTGCCGTAATAACCCTTGAGCTTCTGCTTGGCCATCAACTGGACGCTGAAATCGCTCGGCTTCTTGCGGCGCTGGCCGTGCTGGCCGGGGCCGTAATCGCGCTTGCTGAGCGGCGATTTCGGCCGCCCCCAGAGATTGACGCCGAGCCGGCGGTTGATCTTATACTTGCTCTCCAGGCGCTTGGTCATGCGTCATCCTTCGTTTTTGGCGCGAGCCATCCGGGTCGCGTCTTGTTGCGCCGGTAGTCTCTTTCCCCCGCCCGCGAAACCACGCTGCGAAAAAAGAAAGAGCGGGCGCGCCGGCATCCGGCGTCCACGTTCCCAGCCATGACGCGGGTGATGGCGCAGCGGGCGCGGCTTGTCAAACCCGGCCGCCGCGCTCTAGGGATAAAGCATGATCACACGAGGCGATATTCTCTGGCTCGGGATCGCCGCCGGCGTTTCGGGCGGGCTGATCGGCGGCATGATGCTCGGGATCGGGATGGACCTCACGGTGAACGGCCAGCCGCTCGGATTGCTGCTCGTCGTCCCCGGCGCCCCCGCCTCCGCCCTCGTCGGCTGGCTGATGGCGCGGCGGCTGGCGCGCCAGCTCGCGCCATGAGCCGGCGCCGCCGGGCAATCGCGGCGGCGCTCTCCGGCACGCTGCTGCTGAGCGCTTGCGGGGTGACGGACACCTACACGCCGCAGCCGATCGCGATGGTGCCGCCGGAGACCGTCCCGAACGGCACCGCCGTTCCCGGCACCGCGATCGCCGTCGCCGCTTATGTGTTCAACAATCCCGACGCGCTGCATGGCGTATTCGGCCATAACGGGCTGTGGCGAAAGCACGTTCTGGTCGTCCGCCTCGACCTCCAATCCAGCGACAAGGTGGCGACCGATGTGCTGATCGATTCCGCTTTCATCGGTATCAACGGGGTCCAGTATCGCGCCATTTCCGCCGGCGAAGCCTATGACATCGCCTGGCAGGCGCATCAGCCCTATGCCGCCGTCGCCGCGACCTTCCTCGGTATCGGCGAATTGCTGTTCACCATCGTGACCCTCGGCCTTGGCGATATCGTCTATGCCCTCCCCTCCCCGTTCGCGCAGCCCAAACCGGGGGATGACGCCTTCGGGCGCGACCTCATCAATCAGGGTCTCCAGGGCAATATCAACCTCGTCCTTGGTTCGATCCGGAGCGGCTATCTCTATTTCGCCCTGCCCCAGACCATGGATTTCACCAAGCTCAAGAATGCGACGTTGGTCGTGCATTTTCTCGAAAAAACCCCAACCCCGGTCGAGCAGAGCGTGACCTTCACCCTCCCCCCCGCCGGCCAGGTCAGCGCGCGGCAGATCCGCCCCCTCCTCTACGGCTTGCTCGGCGCCATCTGAACGCCGAGGCGGCGCTTGAGGTTTCCCCATGAGCCTGATATATTAGATTGCAGGCGGAGGGAACAGGCGATGATGACGGCACGGCAAGCGGCTTTCCGGGCGGCCTATCGGGCGAAAATCGCGCCGCTCTATAATGGGCTGTTGCATGTTTTTCTGATCTATCTGATCGGCGGGGCGGTGATTTGGCTCGCCGTGCGGCATATCCACCATCCGGGGTGGCTGGAATGGCTGGTGGTGCCGGCCGCCTTCCTCGGGTGCAATGTTTTCGAGTGGTTTCTGCATATCCAGGTGATGCACAAGCCGCGGCGCTTTTTCATCGGCATCTATCGCCGCCACACCCTCGCCCATCACCAGTTTTTCACCGATGCCGTGCCGCATTACGACACCTGGCAGGATTTTCGCATCGTTTTCTTCCCGCCCTACGCGCTGATCATTTTCATCGCGATGTCGGCCCTCGGCGCTGCGGTGTTGAACGCGCTCTGGTCGGCGAACGCCGCCTGGCTCCTGATGGCGACCACCACCGGCGTCTATCTCAATTACGAGTTTTTCCATCTCTGCTGTCACGTGAAGGATGACCGGCTGATCCGCCACATCCCGCTGATCAACACCATCCGCCGCCACCACATCGCCCACCACGACATGGCGATCATGATGGAGCGCAACATGAACCTCACCTACCCGATCGCCGATTGGCTGTTCGGCACCTCCGATCTCGATCGCGGCCTGCTCGGCCATCTCTTCAACGGCTATGACCAGCGCCATCGCCGCCGCGATCTCGCAGCGCCCGTGGCGGGAGAGTGACCGCGTTGCCCCGCCCCGAGCGGTCGTCTGCCGAGCGGTCGCATGCCAAGCGGCCGCCGGCCACCACCGCGCCGCCGGAGCGAAGCCCCGCCTCGCTCATCGGCGGCGTTCTCATCGCGCCGGCCTTCTTCGTGCTCGCGCTGCTGGTTCTGCGTGAGGCGCTCGGGGCCATGCCGGGGTGGTCGATGATCGGTGTCGCCCTCATCCTCGCCGCCGCGCTCGGCATCTGGGTTCGCCTCGCGGATTTATAGTTTTTTTGATCCTTTTTTTATCGATTGATTTTGGCATCGATCCGAGGTTAACATTTCGTTAATTCGGAGGGGTCGCGGTCGTGCCGACCGCTCACTCTGTCAACGAGCGCATAGTGAGGGGAAGAGAGATGAAACGCTTCGGAATTTTCGCTGCCGCCGCGCTGGCGCTATCGGTTCCCGGTGCCGCGCGGGCGGGGGCTGATCTTTATGTTTCCAACTTCGTCAACGGCGCGATCGGGGAATACGACGCCAGCACCGGCGCCACGATCAATGCCTCCCTGGTCGCAGGCCTGAGCGAGCCAATAGGGCTCGCGCTCTCGGGCGGCAACCTCTTTGTCGCCGACGCCGGAACCAGCAAGGTGATCGGCGAATACAATGCGAGTACCGGCGCCGCGATCAATGCTTCCCTGGTCTCTGGTCTAAACCTCCCCTACGGCCTCACCTTTGCGAACGGCGATCTCTTCGTCACTAATGTTCTGTCCGACACGATCGGGGAATACAACGCCACCACCGGTGCCGCGATCAACGCTGCGCTGGTCACCGGCCTGAGCGAGCCGACAGGCCTCGCCTTTTCGAACGGCAATCTCTACGTCGTCAACAACGCTAGCAACACGATCGGGGAATACAACGCCACCACCGGCGCCACGATCAACGCCTCCCTGGTCACCGGGCTCGATGACCCGGATGGCATAGCGGTCTCGAACGGCGATCTTTACGTCGCCAATATTCTTTCTGGCACGATCGGGGAATACAACGCCAGCACCGGCGCCGCGATCAATGCTTCCCTGGTCGCAGGCCTGAGCGAGCCAATAGGGCTCGCGCTCTCGAACGGCGATCTCTACGTCGCCAACTACAATAGCAACACGATCGGGGAATACAACGCCAGCACCGGCGCCACGATCAACGCCTCCCTGGTCACCGGACTCGAACAACCAACATTCCTCGCCGTCGCCAACCCCGGATCCGCGGTGCCCGAGCCGGCCAGCCTCTCGCTCCTCGCCGCCGGCACGCTCGGCCTTGCGGCCTTCCGCCGCCGCGCGCGGGGGTGAGGCGGCGGCTCAGCCCGAGACCGGGAACTCGACATGGCGGATGAAGGCGAGCTTCCCCTTCTCGTTCCGCACGACGTTATAGCCGTGTAGCCCGTCGCCATTGGCGTCGAAATTATAGACGCCCTCGGCGCCCTGATAGCCGCGAATGGCGAGGATGGCGGCGCGGATCGCCGCCGGGTCGGTGCTGGCGGCGGCGTTGATGGCGCGGGCGAGGATGTGCATGCCGTCATAGGTCCAACCGTTATCCGGCTGCGCGCCGCCATAGGCGTGGGCGTAGGCGGCGGCGAAGGCACCGGCGGCGGGACTGGAATCGACGTTGAAATCGGCGATGCCGTAGCTCCCCCAGAGCGCCGGGCCGGCGAGATGCAGCGTCACCGGCGAGGCGATCGAGGGCGAACCGACCCAGGGAATGGCAAGGCCGAGCTGGCGCACCTGACGCGCGAACACCGCCTGATCCGGCTCGAAGGTGAAGTAGCTCCCCATCACCTCGGCCCCCGAGCCGCGCACGGCGAGGACGACAGGGGTGAAATCGGGCTGCTGGTTGGCATAGCCCTGGACCAGAACCGGCGTGACACCGAGCCCGGCGAGGGCGTTGACCAGCGCCTTCATGCCGTTCGAGCCGAAGGCGTCGGTCGAATAGACGACCGCCCATTTACGCTTTTTGAGGTCGTTGACACCGAAATCGGCGATCACCCGGGCGGAGTAGAGATCATTCGGGCGGCAGCGGAACAGCCACGGATTGCCGCTATGGGTCAGCGTCGGGTCGGTGCCACCGAACATCACCGGACGCGCGACGCGGGCGATATCGGGCGCCATCGCCTGCATCTGGGTCGAACGGATGGAGCCGATATAGCCGACGCAATCGCCGCGATTGGCGAGCCGGCTGAAGGCGAGGACGGCGCCGGGATTGGTGGTCTGGTCATCCTCGACCACCAGTTCCACCGGCCGGCCGAGGACGCCGCCGGCGGCGTTGACCTCATCCATCGCGAGGCGGGCGCTGTTGAGCTGGATGCGCCCGGGCTCGGCGGCGGGGCCGGTGAGAGGCGAGACCATGCCGATCTTGAGCGTCTCGGCGGCGAAGGCCTTGGGTGTAGCAAGCGTGGCCAGGGTGCCAGTCAGGGCGGCGCGGCGGCTGATCTGCATGGACTTCCTCCTCGGTTTTCTGGCGCGTTCGAGCGGCCTTGCGTCGCAGCCTAACCGCTCGCGACAGTTTTGTCGCCTGATCGATGCGCGGCGGGGCGCACATTGACCCCTATCGCGCCGCGCCGTAACGTCCCGGACCAATGAGGAATACGGGGAGGATGACCATGACGGCGTGGCGGAAATGGGGGCGCGGCCTGGCGGTGTTTGCCGTCCTGGTCGCTTCGGGACTTGCTGGTGGCGCGCGTGCCGAGAACGCGCCGGCGGAGATCAAGATCGGCCATCTCCATGCCGGCTCCGGCCCCTATGCCAGCATCTCGATGCCGGTCTACGATTCTCTCAAACTCTGGGTCGAGCAGCAGAACGCGAACGGTGGCGCCTTCGTCAAGGCGTATGGCAAGAAAATCCCGCTCAAGCTGATCTCCTATGACGACCAAAGCAATCCCGGCACCGCGGCAACCCTGACCAACCAGCTCATCACCCAGGACAAGGTCGATCTCCTGGTCTGTGATTCGGGCTCGGTGTTGACCGCGGTTTCGGTGCCGATCGCGCGCGAGCACAAGATGTTCCTGTTCGATCCGACCGGGACGGGGGCAGCGTTCTTCAGCAAGGATAATCCCTATATCGCCTTGCTCGCCGATCCGGTATCCACCGTCTGGCCACGCTATCTCTGGGAGTTTTTGAAAAGTGACGCGGCCAAACTGGGTATCAAACGCGTCGCCCTGCTCTATGCGACCAATGATTTCACCGGAACCCAGGCGAATTCCATCCGCGCCGCGCTGAAGGAGCCGGGCTCGCCGGTCGAGATCGTCTTCGATCAGGGAGTGCCGACCAGCACCTCGAATTATTCGGTGCTGATCGACAATATCGCGGCGACCAACCCGGACATGGTGCTCGAACTCGGCTATGTCGGCAACGATATCGCATTTTTGCGCAACCTTCAGGAATCGGGCCAGAAATTCAAGGGCGTCTTCACCCTCTATCCCGGCATCGAGACCAATGTGCTGCGCAAGAATGTCGGTGCCCAGGGGCTCGCCGGGGTGTTTTCCTATGTCACCGCGCTCGGGCTCACGCTCAAGCCGGAGGTGGGGATGACGGTCGAGGAGCTGCGCGCGGCGTTCGAGAAGGCCTATGGCGAGGGCGGCGTCGAATTCGGCTGGAACGCCATCGCCGGCCATGTCACCGGCCTCGTCATCGGCGAGACCCTGGCCCATGCCGATAGTCTCTCGCAGCCCGATCTTCACCGCGCCGTTTTCGGCCTTTCGGGAAAGCTCAAGACCTTGGTGGGTACTTTCGAATTGCGTGACGATGGCGCGCAGATCGGCGAATTGACCCCGATCGGTCAGTTCGACGCGACCGGCAAGCTCGGCGTCGTCTATCCGTCCGATCTCGCGACCGCCAAGCCGGTTCTCGGCGCGCCCTGACCGCGCCCGATGCTGCTGCACGCATTGCTCGGCGGGGTGATCTATGGCTGTTATTTCACCCTGATCGGGCTTGGCCTCAATCTGGTTTTCGGTGTCATGCGCATCGTCAATCTCGCGCATGGCGATGTCTTGATGCTCGGCGCGTTCGCGGCCTTCTTCCTGTTCCATCTCGCCGGCCTCTCGCCGTTCATCGCCGCCCCCTTGGTGATGGTCGGGTTTTTTCTGCTCGGTCTGCCGTTCTATTACCTCGTGGTGCCGCGTCTCGCGCTCGCCAAGGATGCCGAGATGCTCTCGCTCATTCTGTTCTTCGGCGTCCAGCAGATCATCGAGGCTCTGGCGGCGATCGCGTTTGGCTCGTCCGAGCGCTCGATCCCCGGGCGGGTGCTCGGCATCGGGCCGTTTCACTTTCTCGGCCAAAATCTCTCGCGCGCCTGGGTGATCGGCGCCGCCATCGCCGCCGGCGCGGTGATCGCGCTCTATCTCTATCTCTATCACACGCGAAGCGGGCTCTTGACGCGCGCGGTGATGGCGAGCCGGGAGGAGGCGCTGGCGAGCGGCATCGCCATCCATCGCATCTCAGCACGCGCGTTCGCGATCGGGCTCGCGCTCGCCGGATTGGCCGGGGTCTTCGCCCCGTTCATGCTCGGCAGCGTGACCCCGGCGATGGGGGTTTCGGTCAATCTCTCCGCCTTCGCGGTGATCATCGTCGGCTCGCTCGGCAACCCGCTCGGCACCGTCGCCGGCGGCCTGATCTACGGCATCGGACTGTTGTTGATGCAGACCTATTTCAGCGCCTGGGCCGATCTTCTGCCCAATCTTCTCTTGATCGGGGTATTGCTCGTGCGTCCCACCGGGCTGCTCGGGCGGCGGGTGCGGCTTGCCTAGAGTATTGCGCGATTTCCTGTCGGTCGGCCTGCCGGTGGTCGCGATTTTCGCGCTGCTGCCCTTGGTCTATGCCAATCAATTGCTGCTGTTCAACTTCGTCCTGTTCCTCATTCTGGCGCAGGGGTTGAACGCGATCTATGGCTTCACCGGCTATCTGCCGTTCGGTTATGTCGGATTTTTCGGCGCCGGCGCCTATGGGTTCGCGCTCGCGGTGATGCATCTCGCAGCCCCTCCGGCGCTTGCCCTCCTGCTCGCGGGGCTGGCAGCGGTTTTGCTTGGGATGATTTTAACGCCGCTTCTGCGTCTTTCGGGCGCCTATTTCGCGATCGCCAACCTTGCCGCAGCGCAAGCGGTCTATCAGGTGATCGCCAATCCGGCGCTGCAAGACATCACCAAAGGGCCGTATGGCGTTTCCCTCGCCAGCGTGTTCGCGCCCAAGGCGAGCTATGGCGCGGCCCTGCTCATCCTCGCCGGCGTGCTCGCCCTCGTCGCCTGGCTGCGCCACGGCCGCTTCGGGCTCGCCTTGCAGGCCGGGCGTGACGATCCGGTATCGGCGGCGATGGCCGGCATTCCGGTGGTGTCCGCGCGCATCATCGCCTGGCTGATCTCGGCGCTGATCGCCGGATTGGCGGGCGGGGTGTTCGCCTGGCACATCTCGGTTTTCTACCCCGAAACCGCGTTCGATCTCTCGACCTCGATCTTCGCCATCGTCTTCACCCTGTTCGGCGGTGCCGCGACACTGTCCGGCCCGATCGCCGGCGTCATCCTGCTTTATGGGCTTTACAATGTGATCGGCATTTCGGTGCCGCAATATTTCCAGCTCATCTATGGCGCGCTGATCGTCGGCCTGGTGCTGTTCCTGCCGCGCGGCCTCGCCTCGCTGCTGCAGCGGAGGGGGATCGATGTCCCCTGACTCGTCATCTCCTGACCGGCTGCTCACCGTCGATCGCCTGGTGAAGCGCTTCGGCGGTTTTCGCGCCCTCGATGGCGTCAGCTTCGCGCTCGGCGCCGGCGAGGTGCTGGGCCTCGTCGGCCCCAACGGCTCGGGCAAGACCACCTGCATCAACACCATCTCCGGCCTTTATCCGCCGGATGGCGGCGCGGTACGTTTCGCGGGACAAACGCTCGGCGGTCTCGCATCACACCGCCGGGCGCGCCTCGGCATCAACCGCACCTTCCAGTCGCCGCGCCCGTTCGCGTCCCTCACCGTGCGCCAGAACGTCGCCCTCGCCGCCGCCTATGGCCGCCGCCACGGCGCCGGCACGGGGGGTGCGGATAGTGCGGCGCTGCTCGCCGAGTTGGAACTCGACCATCTCGCCGGGCGCCGCGCCGAGGATCTCAACAGCGCCCAGCAAAAGCAGCTCGATCTCGCCCGCGCGCTCGCCACCGCCCCGCGCCTGTTGCTCGTCGATGAACTCGCCGCCGGGCTCAACCCGGCGGAGCTGGGACGCATGGCCGAGCGCTTGGCGGCGCTGGCCCGCGGCGGCATGGCGCTCTTGGTGGTCGAACATCTGCTCAGTTTTCTCGACCGCCTCACCGACCGGGTGATCGTGATGAATGCGGGGCGGGAGATTTTCGAGGGCACGCTCGCCGAGGCCACCCGCGATCGCGAGGTGGTGCGGGTCTTCCTCGGGGGTGACCATGCCGGCTGACCCCGCGCCCCGGCCGGACGCGCCCCTCCTTGCCGCGCATGGCATCGAGAGCGGCTATGGCAAGGTTCAGGTGCTGTGGGGGGCGGAACTCGCCGTCGCCGAGCGCGCCAGCGTCGTGCTGCTCGGCCCGAACGGGGCCGGGAAAACGACGCTGCTCAAGGTGCTGCTCGGCCTCATGCCGGCCTGGCGCGGCGGGATCACCTTCGCGGGCACCGACATCACCGCCTGGCCGAGCGACCGGCGGGTGCGCGCCGGCATGGCGTACATGTCCGAGATGGGTGTTTTCACCGCCCTCAGCATCGAAGAAAACCTCGCGATCGGCGGTCAGTTCGCGCAACCGGCGGCGCTTCGCCGGCGGCTGGAAGTGCTTTATGCCGCCTTCCCCGACCTCGCCGCCCGCCGCACCGCCGCCGCCGGCAGCCTCTCCGGCGGGCAGCGCAAAATGCTCGGGATCGCCAAGGCGCTCGCCGGCTCGCCACGGCTTTTGGTGATGGATGAACCCTCGGCCGGGCTCTCGCCGCTCTTCGTCGGCCAGGTGATCGCCATTCTGCGGCAATTCCATCGGGATGGCCTCGCCCTGTTGATCGCCGAGCAGAACGTCAAATTCCTCGATCTCGCCGACCACGTGATCACGCTGGAGGGCGGGCGCACCGGTTTTTCCGGCAGCGTCGCCGCGCTGATGGAAGATGACCGGCTCCATCGCGCCTATTTCGGGCTGTGAGGGCGGGGGAAGAAAGCTCTCTCAGGATATCCCGACGATCTCGCCGTGCGCATCGAGGCCGATCTGTTCGGCGGCGGGATGGCGGGGCAGGCCGGGCATGGTCATGATCTCGCCGGCCAGCGCCACGACGAAGCCGGCGCCGGCGGCGAGCCGCACATCGCGGATCGGCAGGACATGCCCGCTTGGCGCGCCGAGCAAGGTCGGATCAGCGCTGAAACTGTATTGGGTCTTTGCGACGCAGATCGGCAAATGGCCAAACCCCGCCGCCTCGAATCCGGCCAGGCGCTTCTTCGCCGGCTCGGCGAGTTGGATATCGGCGGCGCGATAAATCCGTGTCGCGATCGTGCGGAGCTTGTCCGCGAGCGCCATCTCCGGCGCATAGAGCGGGCGGAAACGCGCGGTTTTGGCGCCAACCGCGGCGGCGACCGCCTCCGCCAGCGCCGCCGCCCCCGCCGAGCCCTCCGCCCAATGCGTGCAGCGCACCGGCGCGATGCCGAGCGGCGCCAGCGCCGCCGCCAGGGCCTCGAACTCAGCCGCGGTATCGCCGGGGAAATGATTGAGTGCGACCACCACCGGCAGGCCAAACCCGCGCATATTCTCGACATGGCGGATCAGATTGGCCGCACCGCGCGCAACGGCGGCGGGATCCGCGGTGCCGAGTTCGGCGCGCCCGCGCCCGCCATGCATCTTGAGCGCGCGGAGGCTGGCGACGATCACCGCGCAATCGGGCGCCAGCCCGGCGCTCGGGCATTTGATATCGAGAAATTTCTCGCCGCCGAGATCGGCACCGAACCCGGCTTCGGTGACCACGAAATCGGCGAGCTTGAGCCCGAGCCGGGTCGCGATCGCCGAGTTGCAGCCATGCGCGATATTGGCGAACGGCCCGCCATGCACCAAGGCCGGGGAGTGCTCCAGCGTCTGCACCAGATTGGGCATCAGCGCGTCGCGGAGCAGGGCCGCCATCGCGCCATCGGCCTTGAGGTCGGACGCGGTGACGAAACCGCCATCGCGCCGCGCACCAATGATCATCCGCCCGAGGCGGCGCTGGAGATCAGCGCGGTCGGCGGCGAGGCAAAACGCCGCCATCACCTCGGAGGCGACGGTGATGTCGAACCCGGTCTCCATCGGCGCGCCATTGGCGACGCCGCCGAGGCCGGCGACCATGGCGCGAAGCGTGCGGTCATTGACGTCGAGCGCCCGGCGCCAGGTGATGCGGCGCGGATCGAGCCCGAGCGCATTGCCCCAGTAGAGATGATTGTCGATCATCGCCGCGAGCAGGTTATTCGCCGCGGTGATGGCGTGAAAATCGCCGGTGAAATGGAGATTGATCTCCGCCATCGGCGCGATCTGGGCCCGCCCGCCGCCGGTCGCGCCACCTTTCTGGCCGAAACAGGGGCCGAGACTGGGCTCACGGAGACAGATCACCGTCCGCCGCCCGCTCGCGTTGAGCGCGTCGGCGAGCCCGATCGAGGTCGTGGTCTTGCCTTCCCCGGCCGGGGTCGGGCTGATGCCGACCACCAGAACCAGGGCGCCGTTCGGTCGCGCATCGAGCCCGTCGATGAAATCGAACGCAATCTTGGCTTTGGTGCGGCCATAGGGCTCCAGCGCCTCGGCGGGGATGTCGAGGCGGGCGGCGATATCGGCGATCGGGCGAAGACGGACGGTGCGCGCGATGTCGAGGTCGGTGTTTGCGGCGGTGCTCATGGCGCGGGCTTTGGCATGGTTCGGCGCCGAAATCCATCCCTTTTCATGTGCAAAAAGCAGGGGAGATATGTCGTTCTGTTCGGTAGCGTTGAACGGGTGTAACGTTCCCGTGTCCTGGAAATCATAAAATTGGAGGAAACCCCATGGAACGACGCAACCTTCTCCGCGGCCTCGGCGCCAGCGCCGTTGGTCTCGCCGGCCTTGCCGCCGCCGCCCCCGCCCGGGCGCAAAGCGATCCCGCCGGCACCATGCCGCCGCCGCGCGACTGGAATGACCCGGCGACCGTCATCTACCCCGATCCCGCCTTCGAGATTTTCGATCCACGTTTCGCCAAATACAACGCCGGCACCACCTCGATCGAGCGCATCTTCACCGGCGCGGTCTGGACCGAGGGGCCGGTATGGTTCGGCGACTGGCATAGCCTCTTGTTCAGCGACATCCCCAACAACCGCATCCTGCGCTATGACGCGATGACACGGGAGACGACGATCTTCCGCTATCCGTCCGATTACGCGAACGGCAATACCCGCGACCGCCAGGGCCGCCTCGTCTCCTGCGAGCAGGGCGGGCGGCGCATCAGCCGCACCGAATACGATGGCCGCATCGTCACCGTGGTCGACAGCTATAACGGCAAGCGTCTCAATTCGCCGAACGGCGTCATCGTCAAATCCGACAACACGATCTGGTTCACCGATCCGACCTACGGCATCGGCGGCGATCACGAGGGCAACCGCGCCGAGCCCGAACTGCCGCGCAACGTCTATCGCTTCGACCCGCAAAGCAACCAACTCAGTGTCGTCGTCGGCGATTTCTCGATGCCGAACGGGCTCTGCTTCTCGCCCGACGAAAAGAAGCTCTACATCTCGGATACCGGCGTCCTCGGCGGGCCGGAGCCGAAACACACCCTGATCCGCGTCTTCGATGTCGGCGAGGACGGAAAATTGTCCAATGACCGGGTGTTTCACGACTTCAAGGGCGACGGCACCTATATCGCCGACGATATGCGCGTCGATGAGGACGGCAATCTCTGGTGCGCGGGCGGCTGGGGGCCGGCGACGATGAATGGCGTGCGCGTCTTCGCCCCCGACGGCACCCCGATCGGTGCCATCATCCTGCCGGAAGTGGCCGGCAATCTCTGCTTTGGCGGCCATCACCACAACCGCCTCTACATCGCCGCGAGTAAATCGATCTACGCGATCGATGTCGGCACGCGCGGGGTGGAGATGTAGGCCCTCACGCGACACCCTCGGCGCCGCCGAACGCCTCATCCGCGCGCGGCTCGAGGTCGAAGGCGGCCTGCATCAGGGCCTGGGTATAGGGGTGGCGCGGGGCGTCGAAAATCGCTCCCGCGTCCCCCTGCTCCACCACCTTGCCATGACGCATCACGACGACCCGGTGCGCGAGCGCCCGCACCACCGCGAGATCATGGCTGATGAACAGAAAACTCACCGGATAGCGCCGCTGTAGATCCCTCAGCAATTCGACGATCTGCGCCTGCACCGAACGATCGAGCGCGCTGGTCGGCTCATCGAGCACCACCAGCGGCGGCTTCAGGACGAGGACGCGCGCGATGGCGATGCGCTGGCGCTGGCCGCCGGAAAACTCGTGCGGATAGCGTCGCATCGCCTCCGCCGGCAGGCCGACTTCCTCCAGCGCCGACGCAACCCGCGCCAGGCGTTCGGCGGATGACAATTCCCTTGCATGGATGCGCAAACCTTCGGCGACGATCTCGCCGACCGACATCCGCGGCGACAAGCTGCCGTAAGGATCCTGAAACACGATCTGCATACGCGCGCGCATCTTACGCCAGGCGCGGCGATCGAGCGCGAGGAGATCGGTGCCCTCGAACAACAGTCTCCCCTCGGCATGGGCAAGGCCGAGCAGGGCGAAGCCGAGCGTCGTCTTGCCCGACCCCGATTCCCCGACCACCCCCACCGTCTCGCCGCGCCGGACGGTGATCGAAACCCCATCGACCGCGCGCACATGCCCGACGACGCGCCGCAGAATACCGCGCTGGATCGGGAAATGAACCGAAATGTCACGCGCCTCCAGCCGCACCGGCGCCTCATCGGGAAGCGGCACCGGCGGCCCGGCCGGCTCGGCGGCGAGCAGCATGCGCGTATAGGGGTGTTCGGGGGTGGCGAAAATCCGCGAAGCCGGGCCGCTTTCGACGATCCTCCCCTCCTGCATCACGCAAACCCGATCGGCGTAGCGGCGGACGATGGCGAGATCATGGGTGATCAGCAGCAGCGCGAGGCCACGCGACGCTTTGAATCCGGCGAGGAGAGCAAGAATCTGCGCCTGGATGGTGACATCGAGCGCAGTCGTCGGCTCGTCGGCGATGAGCAAAGCGGGGTCATTGGCGAGCGCCATGGCGATCATCGCGCGCTGCCGCTGGCCGCCGGAAAGCTGATGCGGAAAAGCGTCGAGCCGGTGTGCGGCATCGTCGAAGCCCGCCTGTTCGAGCAGGGTGACGACCCGCTCGCGCAGCGCCGCGCGTGGCATCCGGCGATGCGTGCGGACCGCCTCGGCGACCTGCCGGCCGATCCGGTGCAGCGGGTTGAGGCTGGTCATCGGTTCCTGGAACACCATGCCGGCGATGCCACCGCGCATCATCCGCAACGTTTTGGCGTCAGCATCGAGCACGGAGTGCTCGCCAAGCACAATGCGTCCATTATCGTTGCGCGCGCCCGACGGCAGCAATTGCAGAAGCGAAAGCGCGGTCAGGGTTTTTCCGGAGCCCGATTCGCCGACCAAGGCCAGCGTCTCGCCGCGCTCGAGCTGAAACGAGACCCCCTCGACGACCCGGCGGTCGCCGAACGAGACCGAGAGATTTTCGACGCTGAGAAGGGTCATGTCATGGTCTTGCGCGGATCAAAGGAATCGCGCACCGCCTCGCCGATGAAAATCAGCAGCGTCAACATCCCGCCGAGGACGACAAAGGCGGTGATGCCGAGCCATGGCGCTTGGAGATTGTTCTTGCCCTCCGAGACCAGCTCACCGAGCGAGGGCGCCCCGGGCGGCAGGCCGAAGCCGAGGAAATCGAGGCTGGCGAGAATGGTGACCGAGCCCGAGAGGGTGAATGGCAGGAAGGTCAATGTCGCGACCAGGGCATTGGGCAGAATGTGGCGGAACATGACAGCGAGATCGGAAAGCCCGAGCGCGCGCGCCGCCCGCACGTAATCGAGATTGCGCCCGCGCAGGAATTCGGCGCGCACGACGCCGGTCAAGTTCATCCAACTGAACAAAAGCAGAAAGAAGAGGAGCACGAAAAATCCTGGCGTGATGATGCTGCCGAGGATGATCAGGAGATAAAGCTGCGGCATGCCCGACCACATCTCGATGAAGCGCTGGAACAGAAGATCGACGATCCCGCCATAGAAACCCTGGAGCGCGCCGGCGATGATGCCGATCGCGGATGAAATCGCGGTGAGCGTAAAGCCGAACAGAACCGAGAGGCGAAAGCCATAGATCACCCGCGCCAGCACGTCGCGCGCCTGATCGTCGGTGCCGAGCGGATTGCGCCAACTCGGCGGCGCCGGTGCCGGTTGCGGCAGATCCTTGACGATGCTGTCGTAATGATAGGGAATGAGCGGCCATACCATCCAGCCATGCCGGTCGATCGCGCGGGCCAGATCGGGATCGGTGTAATCCGCCTCGGTCGGCATGAAATCCTTGCCGAACGTATCCTCGCTATAATCGACGAAAATCGGGAAATACCATTGGTTCTCGAAGCGGATCACCAGCGGGCGGTCATTGGCGATGAATTCGGCGAACAGGCAGATGACGAACAAAGCCATAAAAATCCAGAAAGCATAAAACCCACGGCGATGGGCGCGAAACGTGGCGAGGCGGCGGCGCGCCAGTGGCGAGAGGCTCATCGCTGACGCGCCTCGAAATCGATCCGAGGATCGACGACGGTATAGAGGAGATCACCGAGGATCTGCATCAAAAGCCCGAGCAGGGTGAAGATGTAGAGGGTGCCAAACATCACCGGATAGTCACGCGCGATGGCGCTCTCGAAGCCGAGCTGGCCAAGCCCGTCGAGCGAGAACACGATCTCGACCAAAAGCGCCGAGGTGAACAGGATATTGATGAATGCCTGGGGAAACCCAGCGACGATCAGCAGCATCGCGTTACGGAAGACATGGCCATAGAGCACGCGATTCTCGCTTGCCCCCTTGGCGCGCGCGGTCAGGACATATTGCTTGCGGATCTCCTCCAGAAAGCAATTCTTGGTCAGCATGGTGAGGCTCGCGAAGCCGCCGACGGTGAGCGCCACCGTCGGCAGCACCATATGCCAGAGGTAATCGAGCCCCCGCGCCGGCAAGGTCCAGCTTTCCGACCCCGCGCTGGTCAGGCCGCGCAGCGGAAACCACTGCACGAACGAGCCGCCGGCGAACAGCACGACGAGCAGAATGGCGAACAGAAATCCCGGCACGGCGTAGCCGATCAAGACGGCAACACTGCTCGCGACATCAAAGCGGTTGCCGTCATGGACTGCCTTCATGATGCCGAGCGGGATCGAGATCAGATAGACGATCAGCGTCGACCACAACCCAAGCGAGGCGCTGACGGGAAGTTTTTCGCCGATGAGATGCAGGACGGTTTTGTCACGAAAAAAACTGCGGCCGAAATCGAAATGCAGATAGTCTTTCACCATCAGCCAGAAACGCGTCAGCGGCGGCTTGTCGAAGCCGAACATGCGGCGGATGTCATTGACAATATGGGGGTCGAGCCCGCTTGCGCCGCGATAGAGCCCGCTTTGCCCCGGCATCGCCTCGCGCGCCCCGGCGCCGGTCATGCGCCCGCTCATTTCGCCGCCATGTCCCTTGAGTTGCGCGATCATCTGCTCGACCGGGCCGCCGGGCGCGAATTGGACGACGGCGAAATTGATCGCGATAATGCCGAACAAGGTCGGCACCAAAAGCAGCAAGCGGCGCAGCAGATAGGCGGCCATCGCCGCCCGTCACTCCACGCCGACGCGGCGGGCGCTGTCGGTTTCCTCGGCGAGTCTCTGATCGACCCACCAGGTATCGAACGCGAGTCCAGAGCGCACTGCCTTGTCCGGCCGTCCGAAACGCTGCCAATAGGCGACCCGCACCGATTGCAGATACCAGTGCGGCACCACATACCAATTCCACAGCAGAACTCGATCCAGCGCATGCACCGCCGGCAGCAGATGGTCATAATCCGGCGCGGTGACGACATTCTGCACCAGGGCATCGACCACCGGATCGGCAACCCCCATGAGATTGTCCGAGCCTTCCTGCTTCGCCGCGGCACTGGTCCAATACCCGACCTGCTCATTGCCGGGGTAATCGGATTGCGGAAACACAGCAACCGTCATGTCGAAGGAGAACGTGTTGAGCAATTGCTGATATTGCGCCGGATCGACGGTCCGCACCGTCGCCGTGACGCCGAGTTTCGCCAGCCACTGGACATAGGGCAGGGCGACGCGCTCGAACGCCGGCTCATCGAGCAAGATCTCGAAGGTGAAGTTCTGGCCTGCCTGATTGACGCACATCCGATCCTTGACGTGCCATCCCGCCTCTTCGAGCAACGCCAGCGCCTTTTTCAAATTCGCGCGATTATTGCCGCTGCCATCGGTAACCGGGAGGGTAAAGGGCGTGGTGAACAGCGCCGCCGGAAGATGCGCGCGCCAAGGTTCCAGAAACGCGAGTTCGGCGCCTTCCGGGATGCCGGAGGATGCCATGTCACTATTGGAAAAATAGGAACGCGTGCGCGTATAGGCATTATAAAACAGATTGGCGTTGCACCATTCGAAATCAAAAACCAGGTCCATCGCCTGGCGCACCCGCCGGTCCTGGAAAACCGGCCGCCGGGTGTTCATGACGAAGCCCTGCATGCCGGTCGGCAGATGCTGCGGCAGGTTTTCCTTTTTGGCCAGGCCACGCTGGATCGCCGGAAAATCGTACGCCGTCGCCCATTGCTTGGCGATGTTTTCCTCACGAAATTCGATTTGCCCAGCCTTGAACGCCTCGAAGGCGACCGTCGCATCGCGGAAATACTCGACCTGGATACGGCCGAAATTGAATTGCCCGCGCGCCGTCGGCAGATCGAGCGCCCAATAATCATGCACACGGCGATAGGTTATGCTGCGGCCGAATTCCGCCTTTTCCACCCGATACGGGCCGGAACCGAGCGGCGTATCGGTCAGCGGGCGGGAAAAATCGCGGTCTTTCCAGAAATGCCGCGGCAGAACCGGCATCTCGCCGAGAATGAGCGGCAACTCGCGATCCGGCGTCGGCTTGAGATGAAACACCACGCGGCGGGCATCCAGCGCCTCGACGCGCTCGACATCGCCGTAATAGAGACGATAGAAGGGCCGCCCGTCGCGGCGCAAGGTGTCGAACGTCCACACCACGTCATCGGCCGTCACCGGCGCGCCATCGTGGAAATAGGCCTTGTCGCGCAGCGTGAAAACCACGCGCGAATGATCGGGCGCGAGGTCGATGGTCTCGGCGAGATGGCCATAGGCGGTGCTGGGTTCGTTGATGTTGGCACGAAGCAGCGTGTCGTAGATGCGCCCGATATCGTCGGGCGCGGTGCCGCGGACGATGAAGCCGTTGAAATTATCGAACGTGCCGATCGCCGACAGCACCACCACGCCGCCTTTCGGCGCCGCCGGATCGACATAGGGGAAATGGCTGAAATCGCGTGGTAGACCCGGTTTTTCGAGCAGCGTCACGACATAATCTGGGTGTGCGGCGGCATCGGGCACGGCACCAGGCACGGCATCGGCGATGCGCCAGAGACGCGGCTTGCGCGCCAGCGCCAGCGCACCGGGCAGGCCCGGCAGCGCGACCAGAAAATCCCTCCGTTGCACCGTCTCACCCCTCCATTTTTCGCCGGCCAACATAGACCAGCAACGCGCCCTGCGCGATGACCAACAACGCGCCCTGCGCGATGACCAACAACGCGCGGCGCGCGATGACCAACAACGCGCCGCGCGCGATCACCCGGCGAGCAGGGCCAGCGCGTCCTCTCGTCGCGCGGGGTCGCCGAGCGCGAGCATCGTGCCATCCCCCCCCTCGGCGAGCGGTTGCCCCCGCCAATCGCAAACCGCGCCGCCGGCGCTCTCGACCACCGGGGCCAGCGCCGCCCAATCCCAGAGCTTGAGATCGGCCTCGGCGATAATGTCGATCATGCCGAGCGCGAGCAAGCCATAGCCATAACAATCGCCGCCCCAGGAAACCCGGCGGACGGCGCCGGCGAGGCGCGTGAAGCGGCTGGCTTGGGCGGGGGAGAACATCGCCGGGCTGGTCGCCGCGAGTTCCGCCTCGGCGAGCATCGGGCAGGGTCGACAGCCGGGCGTGCCGCCGAACGGCCCGCGGAATCGCAAGGTCTCACCGGCAATGCCGAGCCAGCGCTCGCCAGTGATCGGCTGGTCGATGAGGCCAAGCACTGGCCGCCCCTCTTCGAGGAGTCCGATCAGGGTGCCAAAGAGCGGCCTGCCGGTGACGAAGGCGCGGGTGCCGTCGATGGGGTCGAGCACCCAGACCCGGCCGGCGCCTTCGCGCTCGCGGCCAAACTCCTCGCCGAAAATGCCATCGCCGGGAAAATGCGCCGCGATCACCCGGCGCATCGCCTGCTCGGCCTCACGGTCGGCGATGGTCACCGGGCTGTCATCGGCTTTCCGCGAAACCGCGAGCGGCGCCCGAAACCAGGGGCGAACAATATCCCCCGCCGCCGCCGCGGCGGCTTCGGCGCAGGCGATCAGGCGATCTCGGTCATCCCGCGCCAAAACCAGCGGCCACGATCACGGCTTGGCGGGCTCGGCCGGTTTCCCAGCCGCCGGGGCCGGTGCTGCCGAGGCCGGTGCAGCCGCCGCCGGGGCCGCTTTGGGCAGGGCCGGCGCCTCGGGCGAGAGGCTGCGCAGATAGGCCACCACCGCCGCCCGCTCCTTCTCGCTCTTGATGCCGGGGAACGCCATGCGGGTCGCGGAGACGACATTGCGCGGATTGGTGAGCCAGGCGTTCAGTTCGTCGTCGTTCCAGGTGCCGCCGAGCTTCTTGAGCCCGTCCGAATAGTCGAACCCGGCCATATGGGCGCGCGGCGCGCCGACGATGCCATAAAGATTGGGGCCGATCTTGGCCGGCTCGCCCTTGCCGAAGGAATGGCACACGGTGCAGAGCTTGTCGGCATCGGCCTTGCCGGTGGCGGGATCGCTGGCCGCGACCAAGGCGTCGAAATTCGGCCCGGTCGGCGCCGGCGCGGCACTCGGCGCCGCCGCCGCTGTCGCCGCCGCCGGCTCGACCTTGGGCAGCGGCTCGGGGGTTTTGGCGAGTGAGCGCAGATAGGCGATCACATCCGCGCGTTCGGCGTCGTTCTTGATGCCGGGGAAGGCCATGCGCGTGCCCGGCACCAGCGAGCGCGGGTCATAGAGCCAGTGGTTCAACCCTTCGTAATCCCAGGTACCGCCGAGCGTCTTGAGCCCGTCCGAATAGTCGAATCCGGCCATGTGGGCGCGTTTGTCGCCGAGGATGCCATAGAGGTTCGGCCCGACCTTGGCCGGCTCGCCCTCGCCGAAGGAATGGCAGACGGAGCAGAGTTTCTGCGCGTCCGCCTTGCCCTTGTCGGCGTTGGCGGAGGCCATCAGGGGCGCGATCGGCGCCGGGCCTTCCGGCTTCGCGGGCGCGCTCTCGGTCGCCGCCGGCACCCCCTCGATTTTGATGGCGCTTTCCTTGAGCGCCTCGGGGTGGACCAGCGCCTCGGCGACGAGGCCGGAGAGTGAATAGACGATGCCCGCGACCAGGATGGCGGCGAGACCCTTGTTGACGGCCAGACTGTCCATGCGGCGACTACCCCGATCAAGCGCGTTGCGGCGGCAGACCCTGCCAGACCGCACGGCGCCGGAACGTCCCCGATGAGGCATGTCCCTCCATCGGGGTGCATTCCTACGCGCGTTGCAAGTCTGGCCTTGCCTACCCTAAGGTTGCGGCACCATACGGAAACCGCCCGTCCCTCGCAACCCGTCCCCAAGCAAGAACTCGTCCCCGAACCATGCCGCCCTTCCGCCCGCGCCGATGAACCCCGTCGTCATCATCCCCGCCCGCCTCGCCGCGACCCGGCTGCCGGGCAAGCCGCTCGCCGACATCCATGGCCGACCGATGGTTCTCCATGTCGCCGAGCGCGCCCGCCGCGCCGCGATCGGGCCGGTGGTGATCGCCTGCGCCGATCCGGCGATCATCGCTGTCGCCGAAGCCGGCGGCTTTCCCGCCATCGCCACCAACCCCGATCTCCCCTCCGGCTCCGATCGGGTCTTTGCCGCCCTCGAACGCTTCGACCCGGCCGGCGCCTTCGACGTGGTCCTCAATCTCCAGGGCGATTTCCCGACCATCGCCGCCGATCACCTGCGCGCTGCACTCGCCCCGCTCGCCGATCCGGCGATCGATATCGGCACCCTGGTCGCCCCGATCCGCGATGCCGCCGAAGCGGCGCTGCCCTCGGTGGTCAAGGCGGCCTGCGCCTTCGCCGGTGAGGCCACGATCGCGCCGGCGCTCTATTTCTCGCGCGCCGTGATCCCGCATGGCGAGGGGCCGCTCTGGCACCATATCGGCGTCTATGCCTTCCGCCGCGCGGCGCTGGCGCGGTTCGTCGCCCTCCCGGTGAGCCCGCTCGAAGCGCGCGAGAAGCTCGAACAGCTCCGCGCGCTGGAGGCCGGGATGCGGATCGGCTGCGCCCGTATCGCGGAAGGGCCGTTCGGGGTCGATACGCCAGCCGATCTGGCGCGCGCCCGCGCCTTGCTGGCGCCCGATCGGGCGGGGGGGAGGGGCGAGGCATGATGACCCTGCCGATCACGCCGAGCGGCCCGATCGCGTTTCAGGGGCGACCCGGCGCCTATTCCGATCTCGCCTGCCGCACCGCCTTCCCCGGCGTCCCAACCCTCCCTTGCGATAGCTTCGAGGGGGCGATGGCGGCCTTGCGCGAGGGGGCGGCGGCGCTCGCCATGCTGCCTTGCGAAAACAGCCTCGCCGGCCGCGTCCCTGATATCCATTATCTGCTGCCCGAGAGCGGCCTTGCCATCGTCGGCGAACATTTCCAGCGCGTCGAGCATTGCCTGCTCGCCCCGCCGGGGACACGGATCGAAGGGGTGAAGCGCGTCCACTCCCACGCCGTCGCGCTCGGCCAGGTTCGCGCCCTGGTGCGCGAACTCGGTCTTGCGGCGGTGATCGAAGCCGATACCGCCGGCGCCGCACAGCAGGTCGCGGCCTGGGGCAATCCCGAGGACGCCGCCATTGCCTCGGCCCTCGCCGCCGAGATCTACGGCCTTGCCATCCTGCGCCGCAACGTCGAGGACGAAAGCCACAACACGACCCGGTTCTACGTCATGGCGACAACACCGATGCCGCCGCCGCCCGAGCGGACGGACGTCATGACCACCTTCGTCTTTCGTGTCCGCAACGTCCCGGCAGCGCTTTACAAGGCGCTCGGCGGTTTCGCGACCAACGGCGTCAACATGACGCGTCTCGAGAGCTACATGCTCGGCGGCGAGTTCGCGGCGACGCAATTCCTCTGCGACGTAGAAGGCCACCCCGAGCAGCCGCCACTCGCCCGCGCGCTGGAGGAGTTGGCGTTTTTCTCACGCGCGGTCTCCATCCTCGGCGTCTACCCGGCGGCAAGGCTCCGTCACGTGGCGCCGGCGACATAGGCTTTCAGGCTGTCCACCTCCTGCGCCTGCTGGGCGAGCAGCGATTTGACGACATCGCCGATGCTGACGATGCCGATCACCTTGCCACGATCCACCACCGGCAGATGGCGGAAGCGGCCATCGGTCATGATCTGCATCGCCGCTGAGACCGAAATGCTCGGCGCCGCGGTGACCGGCCGCGCCGTCATCAACTGCCCCGCCGTCATGCCGAGCGTCGCCGCGCCATGAACCGCAAGCGCGCGCACGATATCGCGCTCGCTGACGATGCCGAGAACCTGGCCGAGCGCATCCTCGACCAGAATGGCGCCGATGCCGCGCTCGGCAAGCTTCGTGACCACGTCGGCGATGGTGCTGGTCGGACGCATGCTGGCCACGTCATGGCCCTTGGACTTGAGAATTGCCGCGAGTGTCATGGGACCGTCTCCTATCCTCCTCGGGGACACCCGGCCTGGCTCGGCACGCGCCGAGACGATGCCCGTTTGGTCCGCCGATCTTATTCAGCATGCGCTTTTGCCAACGCGTTTTGCAACCGGAAGGTGTGCAGCGCAACATGATCCCGGAACGACTAAAAATCAGCTTAAAATGCGTTCGAGAAGCGCCGGAACGGCGGTGAAATCGGGCGCGATGGCGGCGCTGCCGGCGGCCATGTCCGGCGTGCCATAGCCCCAGGCGGCGAAAATCGCCGGCACACCGGCGCCGGTCGCGGCCAGGATGTCATTGGCATGATCGCCGAGCATCACCGCCGCCCCCGGCACGCCGCCCGCCGCCGCGAGGGTCGCGAGGAGATGGTTGGGGTCGGGTTTGCGAGCCGGGAAACTATCGCCACCGCCGATCGCGGCGAAACGCCCGGCGAGGCCGAAGGCGGCGATCATTTCCCGCGCCGGCCGCTCCGGCTTGTTGGTGCAGAGCGCAAAACGCCAGCCCGCCCCGGCGAGCGCCGCCAGCACCGCGGCCGCCCCGGGATAGGGGGCGCAGCCGGTGATCGGATCGGCGTCGTAATCAGCGCGGAACGCGGCGAGAGCCTCGTCATCGGCCTCCATGCCGTAAAGCGCGAAGGCGCGGCGGAGCAGGACAGCGACGCCGTCGCCGACCAGCCGGGCGATGGCGGCGGGGGCGAGCGGGGCGAGGCCGCGCGCCGCCAGCACCCCGTTCAGGGCCCGCGCGATCGCCGGCAGCGAATCGACCAGCGTGCCATCGAGATCGATCACCAGGGTCGGCACCGGGGTCGGCATGATCGGGTAAAACTCCGTAAAATTGATTGATGGCTTGGGCTTTGACACGGGATCGACGAAAAGGCTAGCTGATCGCCCGATGAGCGCAACCGCCGTCATTCTCGCCGCCGGCCTCGGCACCCGTATGAAATCGGCGCGGCCCAAGGCGCTGCATCCGCTCGCCGGGCGGCCGATGCTCGCCCATCTCATCGCCACCTGCGAGACGGTGTTTGCGCGCCTCATCATCGTCATCGGCCCGGAGATGGAGGCCCTCGCCCGCCTCGCCGCGCCGCATCAGGTGGTGATCCAGCACGAGCGCCGCGGCACCGGCCATGCCGCGCTGATGGCGGCGCCCGCTTTCGGCGAGGGCGAGGTCGCGGTGCTCTATGCCGATAACCCGCTGATCGAGAGCGCGACCCTCGCCCGTCTTCTCGCCCGCCGGCGCGAGGGCGATGCGGCGTTGGCGCTGCTCGCCATGCGTCCGGCCGATCCCGGCCAGTACGGCCGGGTGATCACGGCAGCGGGCTATGTGCGAAAGATCGTCGAATGGGTGGACGCCAGCCCCGACGAGCGGGCGGAAACGCTCTGCAATGCCGGCGTCTTCGCAGCCAGCGCCGGCGATCTCCGGCGCTGGCTCGACTCCCTTACCCCGAACAACGCCAAGGACGAATTTTATCTCACCGACATCGTCGACCGTGCGGTCGCCGAGGGCAAGCATGTCGCCGTCGTCGAGGCACCGGAGGCGGAATGCCGCGGCATCAATTCCCGCGCCGAACTCGCCAGCGCCGAAGCGACCATCCAGGCCCGTCTCCGCGCCGCGGCGCTGGCGGCGGGGGTGACGATGATCGCGCCGGAAACCGTTTTCCTCGCCGCCGATACCGAACTCGCGCCCGATGTCCTCCTCGGCCCGAACGTCGTCTTCGGCCCCGGCGTGCGCGTCGCCGCTGGCGCCGAAATCCGCGCCTTTTCCCATCTCGAGGGTTGCAGCGTCGGCGCGGACGCGATCATCGGCCCGTTCGCGCGACTGCGTCCCGGCACGGTGGTCGGAGCAAGGGCGCATGTCGGCAACTTCGTCGAACTCAAGGCCGCCCATCTCGGCCCCGGCGCCAAGGCCAATCACCTCACCTATCTCGGCGATGCCGAGATTGGCCCCGGCGCCAATATCGGTGCCGGCACCATCACCTGCAATTATGACGGCACCAACAAGCACCGGACGGTGATCGGCGAAGGCGCCTTCATCGGCTCCGATACCGCTCTCGTCGCCCCGGTGACCGTCGGCGCCGGCGCGATCACCGCTGCCGGCAGCGTCATCACCGACGATGTCCCCCCGGATGGGCTGGCGATCGCGCGCGGGCGGCAGGTGGTGAAGCCCGGACGGGCGCGGCACTTGCGCGGCCAGCCATCGCCCGATCGGGGGCGCGCGCAAAAACGCAACAAGGAGCAAGGCTGATGTGCGGCATCGTCGGCGTTATCGGAAATGGGGACGCGGCGCCGCTGCTGCTCGAAGCGCTCCAGCGTCTCGCCTATCGCGGCTATGACAGCGCCGGCATCGCGACCCTGGTCGAGGGCGCGATCCTGCGCCGCCGCGCCGAGGGCAAGCTCGCCAATCTCGCCGCGGCGCTCGCCGCCGCGCCGCTGCCCGGCAGCGTCGGCATCGGCCATACCCGCTGGGCGACCCATGGCGCGCCGACCGAGACCAACGCCCATCCGCACGGCACCGAGCGCGTTGTCCTGGTCCATAACGGCATCATCGAGAACCATGCCGAACTGCGCGCCGAGCTGGAGGCCGAGGGGCAGGTTTTCGAGACCGAGACCGATACCGAAACCGTGGCGCAACTCGTCGATCTCCATCTCCGCCAGGGCATGACGCCGATCGCCGCCGCGAGCGCCAGTTTGCGGCGCCTCCAGGGTGCTTACGCACTGGCGATGGTCTTCGCCGGCCATCCCGATCTGATCATCGCCGCTCAGCGCGGCGCACCGCTCGCCGTCGGCTTCGGCGCGGCGGAGATGTATGTCGGTTCCGACGCCCTGGCGCTCGCCCCCTTCACCCGCCGCATCGCCTATCTGCGCGATGGCGACTGGACGGTGGTGACGCGGGATGGCGCCCGCTTCTTCAACGCCGGCGGCGAAGAGGTGATGCGCGAGGTCAAGCTCACGGTGCTGTCGGGGGCGGCGATCGGCAAGGGCGAATTCCGCCATTTCATGGAAAAGGAGCTGCACGAGCACCCGGCGGTGATCGGCGACACGCTGCACCAGATGATCGATCCCGGCACCCGCCAGGTGGTGCTGCCAATGCTGCCCTTCGATCTCGCCGCCATCCCGCGCGTCGCGATCAGCGCCTGCGGCTCGGCTTTTTATGCCGGGCTGGTCGGGCGGTATTGGCTCGAAAGTGTCGCCCGCATGCCGACCGAGGCCGATGTCGCGAGCGAATTCCGCTACCGCGCGCCGCCGCTGACCCCGGGCGGGCTCGGCCTCCTGGTCAGCCAATCGGGCGAGACCGCCGACACCCTCGCCGCCCTCCGCTACATGAAAGCCGCGCAGCAACACGTCGCGGCGGTGGTGAATGTGCCCGAAAGCAGCATGGCGCGCGACGCCGATGCGGTATTCGAGACCGTCGCCGGGCCGGAGATCGGCGTTGCCAGCACCAAAGCGTTCACCGCGCAGCTTTGCGTGCTCGCCTGTTTCACGCTCGCCCTCGCCCGCGCCCGCGCCGTGCTCGATCGCCAGCAGGAACAGGCACTCACCGCCGCCCTCCTCGAAGTGCCGAGCCGAGCGGCCGAGGTGCTGGAGGCGCATGAGACCATCCAGCGCCTCGCCGAACGCCTCGCCGAGGCCCGCGACGTGCTCTATCTCGGCCGTGGCGCCTGCTTCCCGATCGCCCTCGAAGGGGCGCTCAAGCTCAAGGAAATCAGCTATATCCACGCGGAGGGTTACGCCGCCGGCGAGATGAAACACGGCCCGATCGCGCTCATCGACAAATCCGTGCCGGTGATCGCGATCGCGCCATCCGGGCCTTTATTCGAAAAAACCGCCTCCAATCTCCAGGAAGCGGCGGCGCGCGGCGGCCAGATCATCGTTCTCAGCGATTCCGTGGGGGCCGCGAAGCTGAAAGGGATCGCGAGCGAAACCGTGATCCTCCCCGGCGTCGACCCCTTCGTCGCCCCCATTCTCTATGCGATTCCAGTGCAACTGCTCGCCTATCACGTCGCGGTGCTCAAAGGCACCGATGTCGATCAGCCGCGCAATCTCGCCAAATCGGTGACGGTGGAGTAGGTCGGGAGAGAGAAGGTAAAAAAAGAATTCGTTCTTTTTTGTAAAAAAGAACCAAAAAACTTTTATCCGGCTTGCGGACCTTGTCCTTCTTCTCCGCGTCGTAATCTGAAACGCCGGCGCTTTCAGGCGAACGCGTATGCATCCATCGCGAGGCCGTAATCCGTGCTGTGATGCCAGCGCTCGCCGATCGCCCCTGGCGTTCCGGCGCCAAGTGCGGTGAAAAACGGCAGGAAATGCTCATCCGTCGGGTGGTTTTCCGCCCCATACGGCGCCTGTTCGCGATAGGTGAGCAAGGCGGGAATGTCGCCTGCCGCCACTTTCTCGCCAATCCAGGCGAGGAAGGGCGCCGTGGCCGGAAGTTCCGTCTCCGCCGCGCCACCGCCGCGCATCAGGCCAAACGCGGCACGGAGATTATGGGTGAAACTCCCCGAGCCGAGGATCAGCACGCCTTCGTCGCGAAGCGGGCGCAGCGCCGCCCCGATCCGGTAATGATGCGCGGGATCGGCTTCGGGTTGCACCGAAATCTGCGCAATCGGGATATCGGCGTCGGGATACATGAGGAGAGCCGGGATCCAACTGCCGTGATCGAGGCCGCGCGCCGCATCCTCCGTCGCCATGATCCCAGCCTCGCGGAGCAGCGCGCCGGCCCGCCGCGCGATCTCCGGCGCGCCTGGCGCGGGGTAGCGAAGGGCATAGAGCGCGGGCGGAAAACCGCCGAAATCATGGATCGTCTCGGGCCGCGCCGCGGTCCCTACCATCGCCCGCGGGGTCTCCCAATGGGCGGTCGCGATCAGGATTGCCCGCGGCCGGCCGAGACGCGGGCCGAGCGCGCGGAGGAATTGATGCGCGGGATTGGGGGTGATCGCGATCATCGGTGAGCCGTGCGAGACGAATAAGGCGGGAAACCGGTCCATTTTGCCTCCGAAGTATCTCCCCCGCATGTTCGTCCGCCCCGACGCGATTGCAAGGGCCCGCCGATCGCGATTTCACGCCGGCATCGCGTTCGCGTATGAAAGGCGCATGGCGGCGATCCGGGTCGAGGGGCTGAGCAAGCGGTATGGGCGGGTCACAGCGGTGGCGGGGATCAGCTTCACCGTCGCCGCCGGCGAGATCGTCGCCCTCCTCGGGGGCAATGGCGCCGGCAAGACGACGACGCTCGCGATGCTGCTCGGCCTGGTTTTGCCGAGCGCCGGGCGGATCGAAATCCTTGGCCATGACATGGCGCGCGACCGTTTCGCGGCGCTGGCGCGAATGAATTTCGCCTCTCCCTATGTCGCCTTGCCGGCGCGGCTGTCGGTTGCCGAAAATCTCCGCGTCTATGGCCATCTCTACGGCGTTGCCGGGCTCGAACGGCGGATCCGCGAACTCGCCGGCGAGCTTGATCTCCTCGCCTTCCTCGACCGCCCGGCGGGGACGCTGTCGGCGGGGCAGAAGACGCGGCTCGCGCTCGCCAAAGCGCTGATCAACCGCCCCGCGGTGCTGCTCCTCGACGAGCCGACGGCGAGCCTCGATCCCGATACCGCCGACCGGCTGCGCACCTGGCTCGCCGCCTATCGCGCGGCGAGCGGCTGCGCGATCCTGCTCGCCTCGCACAACATGACCGAGGTCGAGCGCCTCTGTGACGAGACGCTGATCCTGCGCCGGGGGGTGATCGTCGCGCGCGGCAGCCCGGCGGCGCTGCGCGCGCGCTTCGGACGCGAGACCTTGGAGGACGTCTTTCTCGCTGTCGCGCGGGCCGACGGCTGATGGCGGGAGCGGGATCTTTGCGGCGGATATGGGCGCTGGTCTATCGCCACCTCGCGCTCTATCGCCGCTCCTGGCCGCGCCTGCTCGATTTCGCCTATGGCCCGGTGCTGCAATTGCTGATCTGGGGGTTCACGGCGCGGTTTCTCGCCGGACATGGCGGCGCTTTCGCCGGGGTTGCCGGGCTGCTCATCGCCGGGGTGCTGCTATGGGAGGCGGCGCTCGCCAGCCAGCTCGGGTTTTCGGTGAGTTTTCTCGAGGAAATCTGGTCGCGCAATCTCGGCCATCTGCTCGTCAGTCCGCTCCGGCCATGGGAATTGATCGCCGCCCTCATCGTGATGTCGGTTCTGCGCCTGCTGGCCGGCATGATGCCGGCGATTCTGCTGGCTTTCCTGCTCTATGCGTTCGATATTTTCGCCCTCGGTCCGGTGGTTTTACTGCTCTATGCCAATCTCGCGATGATGGGCTGGTGGGTGGCGCTTGGCGTCGTCGCCTTCATCCTCCGCCACGGTGCCGGCGCCGAGGGGCTGGTGTGGACGGTGATGTTCGGCTTGACGCCGCTTTCCGCCGTGTTCTACCCGGTCTCGGCGCTGCCGGCGGGGTTGCGTCCGTTCGCCTGGGCGCTGCCGTCCGCGCATGTCTTCGAGGGGTTGCGCGCGGCCATGCTCGGCGGCGGCAACGGGGCGCGTGACCTCGCCTTCGCGTTCGGCCTCAATCTTGCCTGGCTCCTCGCGATGGCGCTTTTATTCCGGCGCGAGCTGAACGCCGCCCGCCACGGCGGGGCCCTGGTCTCGCTCGGTGAATGAGTTTGCGGACACCCTGATCGAGAGAAATCATGAAACCGGTTCGATTCTGGCTACTCCGCCACGCGCTGGTCGAGGCGCGGGCGCGGGCGGTGCTCTATGGCGCCCATGACGTGCCGCTCTGCCCACAAGCGCTCGCCGCCGAGCGGCCCCTCTACGCGCGCCTCGCCACCCGCCTGCCGCGGCCGGCGCGCTGGCTGGTCTCGCCGCTTTCACGCACCCGGGAGACGGCGCAGGCGATTTTCGCCGCCGGCTACCCGCCGCAGACGCTGACCGTCGAGCCCGCCTTGATCGAGCAGACGCTCGGCGCCTGGGAGGGGCTGCCCCAGCGCGAGGTGGCGGCGTTGTTCGCCCGCCGCGCCGATCAGTTCTGGCCGCTGCCCGCCGCGACCCGCCCCCCCGGCGGCGAGAGCATGGCCGATGTCGTGGCGCGGGTCGGAATCTGCCTGACCCGGCTGGCGGCAGCCCATGGCGGGGAGGATTTGGTCGCCGTCGCGCATGGCGGGGTGATCCGCGCCGCCCTCGCGCATGTGCTTGGCATCGCCGCCGAGCAGGCACAAAATGTCTCGATCAGCAATCTTTCCCTCACCCACTTCGAATGGCACCGCGAGGGGTGGTGGATCGGCGGGGTCAACGAGCCGCCGGGTTGATCTTGCCAAAACCCCGAACCACTATCAAGATCGCCCGCCAATTACCTGGAGAACAACCATGTTGCGTTATCTGCTCACGGCTCTCCTGACCCTCGCCCCAATCCTCGCGCCAGCCCTCGCCTGGGCGCAGAGCGAGCAACAGACCCTGGTCGACCGGGCGACGCTTTCCGTCCAGGAAATGCTGAGCGGCACCAATACCGGCGATCGCATCTGGGCGATGCAGCGGGCCCGGGCGGTGATGGTGTGTCCGCGGGTGTTTCGCGCGAGCTTCTTCATCGGCGGCGCCGGCGGTGATTGCGTGCTGGCCGCCCGCGACGGCAATGGCTCCTGGTCCTCGCCGGCCTTCTATCAGCTCAGCACCGCGAGTTTCGGGCTCCAGGCGGGACTCCAGGACAGCGAGATCCTGATGACCATCCTCACCGAGAAGGGGCTGAACGCGGTGATGGATAGCCGCTTCAAGATCGGCGGCGATGCCTCGGTCGCCTTCGCGCAGATGGGTGCCGGCGTCGAAGGCGCGACGACCGCGGCGCTGCGCGCCGATATTCTCGCGTTTTCGCAGTCGAGCGGGCTGTTCGTCGGGATTTCCCTCAATGGCAGTCTGCTCGCCGCGAAATCGGAATGGGATCGCGCCTATTATGGCCAGGATATCGGCGGACGCGAAATCGTCGTCGATATGAAGGTGAACAATCCCGGCGCCGATCCGCTCCGCGCCGTCCTCGCCAAATACGGCGCCGCGCCCTCCGCCCCGGCGGCCAACGCGACGCTACCAAACCCTCCGGCCGCCGCCAATGCCGCGCCCGAGAACCCGCCGGCCACATCCGGCGCCCCGCAATCGCTCGCCCCGGTGCAAAGCCAGGATCTGGCGCCACCCAAGAATTGACGACACGGGATCGGCTGGAGATCGGGGGCGGGAAAGAAGGCCAGGGGGCGGCGGGGTTGCCGCGGATCACCCCGGCGAGGCCGCCATCATCGCCACCGCCAGGAAGCTCGTCGTCACCCTCAATGCCATGCTCGCCTCCGGCACCGACTACCGCCCCGCAGCAGTCGTCTGATTACAGTTGCCGGCAAACCAGGAGTGGTTCAGGCCGCCCCGTCACCTAAATCTGGCATGGCTCAAATGACGCTTGACAGAATCATAGTTTGAATTCTGAATACAACATTCGGAATTCAGATGGCTGTGATGCACCTGCAATCTCACCCGAGCCTGGTCGAGCAGGCTTATGACGCGATTATCGATGAAATCGCCGATGGCGCTCTCGCGCCCAGCACTCACCTCGTCCAGGAAGTCTTGGCCGAACGCTACGGCGTTTCTCGCCAGCCTATTCAGCAAGCCCTGCTGTTGCTCAAAAGCGACGGCATCGTTCAGGACGCCGGCCGGCGCGGTTTGGTCGTCGCACCACTCGATATGCAGATGATGCGCGATCGCTATCAGGTTCGCGCCACCCTCGATGCGCTCGCAGCGGGTCTGGCGGCGCGGCGCTGTGCGGCTTCGCCTGAGATCGCGCAGCAGACGAAGCGCCAGGGCGAGCATATTCTCGAGGTGGGATTTGATGCTGTCGCGGCCGGGGCGATCAAAGCCATGATTGCCCACGACGTCGCGTTCCATGCCTTCGTCTACGATGCGTCCGGCAACCCGATGATCCGGCCGACGGCGGAAATCCATTGGCGCTTCCTACGCCGCGTCATGGGCGAGGTGCTTCGTAAATCCGAGCCGCCGATCAGCATCTGGCAGCAGCACCGTGACATCCTGGCGGCGATCGTCGCTGGCGATCCCAACAAGGCCGAAGCCCGCATCCTGAGCCATATCCAGAACGCTGCGGCCCGGCTTGCAGCCAACGCGCCAACCGGAGACGACAACGCGCACGAGAAACACGGTGCTCAAAAGGGACGGACGGAGGCGGCCGATCCTGATGATGATGTGAGGCTGGCGCCGCGTATGCGGCGGCCGGCGGGTCCAGGGGCGCAGGCGGGCGGAGGGTGGCCATGAGTTCAGCCTCACCGCTTGCCGATGACACATCCTCATGCCGCCATTGCTGCTGTAGCGTCGTGATGAGATCACGAAGCTCCGCCTCATAATGTTGGCGCAGCCGGGCCCGGAAATAATAGGTCTGGCGTCGCCTCTCGACGGAGGAACACACCGCCATCACGGCCTCCCGCGTGTGTCACATTCGCGGGACGACACCGAAAAAATTTAGCGATTTCAATATGTTGGGAAGGCTGGCGTCCCGTAGGGGACGGGAACCCAAAACGACCACAACATATTGATAAAAAGGTGCTTTTCTCGCTAAATATGGTTCGCCATCGCAAGAGTGACACAAGCGTGTGTCACATTCCTTCAGGAAAAAGTCAACGATCGCGTTTCCCGCGAGGAAAATGATGAGGAAAACGAAACTGGGGCTCGTCGTTGCGAGAGCACGCCGGCCCGCCAGGCCAGCCTACGATAGATGCCAATCGGGCCTCGTCAGCGGTATAGGGTATAGGGCGTGTCGTACTGTGGGGTAAAAATACTTACAAACGGCGGCTTTACCTTGAGGTCAGGCGTTCTCCTTCTCATTGAGATCAGCGAAATTCCTGATCTTGACCGCGTGGTCGGGAAAGCGCGCGATGATCTCCAATTCGCCGCCCATAGCCTCGATGAAGCGGCGCAGCGTGCTGACATACATATCCGCCCGCTTCTCAATCTTGGCGACCGATCCCTGTTTGATCTGGAGTGCCTGCCCGATTTCCTCTTGCGACAGCTTCAAGGCGCGGCGCACCTCGGCGAGATCCATTTCCTCGCCGAGATGTTGCGCCTCGGCTTCCGCCTTGGCCTTTGCCTCCGGCGACATGCGGGCACGAAGCTCCGCGAAGGAACGCCTACCGGCCATCGTTCTGCTCCTTTTCCAACTCGGCCAGATGTTCGTCATAGAGGGCATCGGCGATCGGGATCATTCGTTCGTAAAACCGCCGGTCGCCGGTCTTGTCGCCGCCGATCAGCAGGATGGCCATGCGGCGCGGATCGAACGCATAGAACACCCGCAGGGGCTTGCCTCCACTCTGCACGCGCAACTCCCGCATATGGGCGTGACGCGATCCGTTGATGCCGCTCGAATAGGGGAACGGCAGGTTGGGGCCGCGCTGCTCCAATTTGCGGACATGGGCGTCGATGCTGATCTGCTCGGCTTCGGTGAGGCCATCCCACCAATCGCCAAACTCGTCGGTGTATTCGGCCAGCCATTCCATAAAATGAATAATATTCTTTTTGAGGCGTAAAGCAAGCCCTCCTGGTCGGCACTATCCCACCGCTGCAGGCAATGCTCGTCGGAAAGAAATCGCTCTACCGCCAATTCATGCGATCGGCATCGCCGCTCACCGCCCATAGCGCCGGCGGTCTAGACGGCCGGTTCATCCCCGCAGGCGCGGGGAACGCGCCACGACGCGCAGGCACTTGTGGGTCGAGTCCGGTTCATCCCCGCAGGCGCGGGGAACGCTGGTGGCTCGACGTGCTCTCACGCGGCTACGTCGGTTCATCCCCGCAGGCGCGGGGAACGCCGCTTCCAGTCTCGCGTGCCGGCTGCCGCGTTCGGTTCATCCCCGCAGGCGCGGGGAACGCATAGGCATGGTCGCCGCGATGCGCCGAGGAGACGGTTCATCCCCGCAGGCGCGGGGAACGCGGCGGCGCGCTTGGTGGCAGTGAGAGAGACGACGGTTCATCCCCGCAGGCGCGGGGAACGCGACAATTATTCGCGGCATACGCGCGTCGATATCGGTTCATCCCCGCAGGCGCGGGGAACGCCGCCCTGGCGGCAGAGCGCCGGGGTCTTTCACCGGTTCATCCCCGCAGGCGCGGGGAACGCGCGGCGCATTGCGGCGGGGTTGCCGGAGAGTGCGGTTCATCCCCGCAGGCGCGGGGAACGCTGCGCCGGCGACTGCCCGGCGGAATGCTTGGACGGTTCATCCCCGCAGGCGCGGGGAACGCCTTGGAGACTGCTTCGCCCAGGCTCCGGACGACGGTTCATCCCCGCAGGCGCGGGGAACGCGCGGTGCCGGTCGCGCAGCTCAACAACGCTGCCGGTTCATCCCCGCAGGCGCGGGGAACGCCTTGAGCAACGCCGGTAGCATTGCCGCCGGGTCGGTTCATCCCCGCAGGCGCGGGGAACGCGGAGAGTTTGACTATCTATCATGGTTCGGTCCCGGTTCATCCCCGCAGGCGCGGGGAACGCGCGCCACTTCGACCACGACGCATACGACAGGTCGGTTCATCCCCGCAGGCGCGGGGAACGCGTGATGCCGACAGGGGCGGGCAAGACCGTGTGCGGTTCATCCCCGCAGGCGCGGGGAACGCGAGGAAGCCCTTGCCGGTGCCCTCCTCCTCGGAGGTTCATCCCCGCAGGCGCGGGGAACGCCATGCAAGCAATCCTGCCGTCAGTGGCGATTGCGGTTCATCCCCGCAGGCGCGGGGAACGCCAGCGGGCCAGAAAAAACAGCTACCCGGGACACGGTTCATCCCCGCAGGCGCGGGGAACGCATAGGTCCAGCACGTCACTCATCACGCGACCCCGGTTCATCCCCGCAGGCGCGGGGAACGCGGCGTGCGGCAGTGCGCGGGCTGCTACCGTATCGGTTCATCCCCGCAGGCGCGGGGAACGCGCGTGCCACGGGGGCGCGAAGCGCCGCGACAACGGTTCATCCCCGCAGGCGCGGGGAACGCTCCGCCATTGCCCACGTGATCGAGGATGATCGCGGTTCATCCCCGCAGGCGCGGGGAACGCTCCTCAATAATGGGGAGAGTTTGACTATTCGTCGGTTCATCCCCGCAGGCGCGGGGAACGCGCCTGCTTGTGTTTGAGAAAATGGTTCTCGGCCGGTTCATCCCCGCAGGCGCGGGGAACGCCTCAACGGGCTTCAGGGCCATCCCGCCGTGACCGGTTCATCCCCGCAGGCGCGGGGAACGCGCTCGGATTAGCGTAATGAGCTTGCCATTCGGCGGTTCATCCCCGCAGGCGCGGGGAACGCGACCTGCGCTTCGTAGCCGCCAGTCGGGAATGCGGTTCATCCCCGCAGGCGCGGGGAACGCCCTCCTGCTTGTAGGCATCATTGCCTGTTATACGGTTCATCCCCGCAGGCGCGGGGAACGCGAGTCGGTCGATCACGCCTTCGGCCGATAGGCCGGTTCATCCCCGCAGGCGCGGGGAACGCGAAGAGTTTGACTATCCGTCATGGTTCGGTTCCGGTTCATCCCCGCAGGCGCGGGGAACGCATGTTCACGATCGTCTGCAAGAAGAACTGAGCCGGTTCATCCCCGCAGGCGCGGGGAACGCGCCATCACTAGGGGAGAGCTTCATCAGGCCGACGGTTCATCCCCGCAGGCGCGGGGAACGCTCGGTTCATCTCGCCCGCATCGACGCCCGCGCCGGTTCATCCCCGCAGGCGCGGGGAACGCGCTGCTGCCACGCGCCGGCGATGCCAAGGGTTCGGTTCATCCCCGCAGGCGCGGGGAACGCGCGATATCCAGAACACCGAGGACAAGAGATTTCGGTTCATCCCCGCAGGCGCGGGGAACGCTAGGAGGCTGTCCCGGGTAGCTTGGCGGTCTCCGGTTCATCCCCGCAGGCGCGGGGAACGCATCGCCCGGATTTCCTCAACGAAACGGGATACCGGTTCATCCCCGCAGGCGCGGGGAACGCATGACCACGTTGGCGTCGAAGTTCGGGGTCAGCGGTTCATCCCCGCAGGCGCGGGGAACGCTCTTCCGATAGACTCTTGTTCCATAACATGATTCACAGGATCAAAGAACCCACCGCTCAGAACAGATGTTCACCTCCCCCGTCGACGCGGCCCCACAATCGCCATCGGGCCGGGCTCCTTCGGCAGTGCGACATCTGCCCCGAAGGCGATCAGACGAAATCCATCCAAGTCAACCGGAATGCGTCGGTTGGCACCACAGGTGTCGAATTCAAACCCTACCTCCTGCGAGGTCGCCCAAGCAATGACAGCGTTACCGTCCTCGATATAGGCCTGAACCTGCCCCCAGATCATTTCGCGCACGCGCCGACCATAGCTGCCGAGATAAACGCCGGCCCGGACCTCCAGTAGCCAGACCGCCAGCCGCCCGCGCAGACGCGGCGGCGCGCCTTCAACCACGATGACCATCATCCCCGGTCTTCCCCGCATCCTCAAACGCGACAGGCATCGCCTCGGGAGGCACCGGCGGCATCGGCAGGCCGCCCGCCGCCAAAACATCCTCGATGGCAGGAATCAGCCGCGAAAGAATATCGGTGCGGCGGAAAGCGTCGCGGCAGCGCCGTCTCACCTCGGCCACCGGATCATTGATCGGCCGGCCATCCAGCATCCTCCCGGCCTGCGCCGCGCCGGCCACGCGGAACGCCTCGGGCACCACGGTTTCAAACTTGAACAAATCGGCGATGTCGTAGACGAAACTCTGCGGCTTGCCGCTATGCAGAAATCCGAGCGCCGGCGCATAGCCAGCGGCCAAAACCGCCGCCTCGGTAATGCCGTACAGCGCCGCCGTTGCCGCCGACAGGCACTTGTTCACCAGATCAGCCGATCCCCAATTCTGTGGGTCGTAGCTGCGCCCGTCCCAGGCGACGCCATGGCGCGCTGCCAGCGCCTTGTAGGTTTCCCGCACCCGCACACCCTCGATCCCACGCAACTGGTCGACCGACCGTCGCGCCGGCGGTTCTTCGTGAAAACGCAGCGCATACATCTTGCGCACCACCCGCAACCGCGTGTCTTCATCCAATGCCAAGCGCGCCTGGTACAACAGCCGGTCAGCGCGAGCACCGCCAGGCTGTCCCGCCGCATAAAGCCGCACCCCTGCCTCACCCACCCAAATCAAAAGTGTTCCGGCACGCGCCGCCAGGGCAACGGCGGCGTGCGACACCCGCGTGCCGGGTTCCAGCATCAGGCAAACCACCCCGCCTACCGGGATATGAACACGCACCCCGGCTTCATCCACCACGACGAAAGCGCCATCCAGCACATCAAGCCGGCCTTTTTCCAGAAACAGGATCGAGGCACGTTCCTTGATGGGGATGGGCCGGGGCGGTGGCAATCCCGGCATGACCGTGGCCATTATGGGTCGATATCAGGCGGCGCACGACGGATCAGCATCAACCCGCATCCGAAGGCCCGGGCCGCGCCGAAACCCACCGGCAATCGCGCCAGAAATTTCGCCGGGTCGTCCACGGTCAACACGCCTTCCAGCCCGATCGCCAGAAAGTTGATGGCGCGGCGCCCATCGCGCGAAATCTGCACCCAATCCTCGTCATCAATCCGCAGCCTGTCGGCTCGCATATCCGGCGAAAATCCGTGCCGGTCACCCTGGCGGGCCAGCCATTCCCCGACGGCCCCCTGCATGGCCGCAAAACGCTCGGCGCGGCGCTTCTCCGGGTCCGGTTGCAACGGCAACGCGGCAATGGCGCGCGTCACCACATCACGCCGCTTGCCACGCTTCCCCGGCTCCGCCGGCGCCTCGGCCACCACCGGATTAGCCCGCAGGCTGAACGCCAAGCGCTGGCCGGGGTGGAGCATCGGCGCGAAGGGCTTGTGCTTAATCTGGAACAAATCATGCGGGTCTTCGGGCGGGCGCGCTGCCAGAACCAGAAATTCCCCCGGGCTGGTCTGCCGCCACAGAAAATCGCGCCGACGTTCCGGGGCGTCGGCGAACAAGGCCCAGACCAGCCGATGCGCCGCACCCACCCGCGCCCCTGAGGCGGCAGGAACCAGAAGGGCCGCCAGCGCATTCGCCGACAGGTCACGCCGCAATTTTGCCTTGACCAGAACAAGACCTGTCATGGCGCCCCCAGCACCGCTTCTTCGCGCAGAAGAAATTGCCAGCGGCGGCGACTGGCAAGACAATCGCGCCGCAATTCCACGCGCTGCACCTTATGGTTGCCGACATCGGCCGCGTCCATCGCAATCACCACCGAGCCAGGCGGGCGCGGGCGCGGCAACAGCCCCTGTCCGGTCTGCGTCGCGGCATACGCTGCCAGCGCCGCAACAGCGTCGGCGGCATCAGCGATAACCGGTGCAAAAGGTAGCATCAGCGGGCAGGATTTGCGTCCGAAAAACGGCACGAAATGCGGCGCACGCAAAGCCGCGACAATCTGTTGCAACGACCAACGCGGGTCATCACGCGGCCACAGCGCAACAAAAGCCAGCAGGTCGGTGCGATAGTCGCGGCGCGACAGAATGGTGTTCAGATCATGGCTAGGCAGAGCGAGTTCTTCGGCTCGCGTCGCGAAATGCCGCCCGCGTTTGGCCGATGGCACCTGCGCCGTATGATAATCGGCAAGCACCGTCCCCAGATTTTCCACCCGAACCGCCAAACCATAGCCGGCCTCCAGCGCCAGATGTGCCTCCTCGTCGCGACGATCGATGCCGAGGCAGGCCGCCACCAGCCCGAGCAAGGCAGAACGCGACGGACGGTCCCAGCCAGAGCGCCGCTCGCCCACGGCAATCTCCCCCATGGCCGCCAGCGGTGCCGCCAGGGTGAAGGTGAGAAACTCAGGCATCGGGGACTTCCGCCGCGGCACGGCAGAACGCGATCACCGAGGCCATATCGCCAATACCCGCCTCGGCATCCATCAGCGCCGTTGCGGACGGCGCATCGCCATAGGCATGGGCGAGCTTCTCCCGCCAGGCCGTCAATGCCGTGATGGAAGCGGCGGCAAGATCCTCCCCGGTCACCGGGCGCACAAAAGCGCCGGCCAGGGTGCGCGGCTGCGCCGCCCCGCATTCGGCCAGCACGTAATGCGCGCGCGAGCGGGCGGCAAAGGATGGCTGCTTGCCGCGCGGCGAGATGGTGGCGGCGGCCTCGGCCAGGGCGGCGCAGGCATCGGCCGCGAGCGCCGCATTGCTCCCAAGATTGCGCACCAGCAGGCCGATATCAACGCAGGCATAGAGGTAGAAAACGCCTGAGCCAAAGCCGAGTTCGCCGACAAATCCTGCTCCAGCATCTTCCTCGGCGGTTTTGAGATCATCGACCGCGGTGTAGTAGTCATCCTCCACCGTCACGCTGTGCGTGGTGACGGCGTGCGCCACCTGCACCGCCGCCTCGCGGTTGAAATCGGGCGTGCTGGCCAGCATGCGGCCGAACATGGCGATATCGGCCGCGGTGTCGAACCGGCGCAGCACATCCGGGGGCGTGATCTCGATCGTCTCGCCCGCCGCCAGACGGTCGGCGATCTCCAGCGCGTTTTTCCATTCTTCCGGCCCGATGAAGGCGAGTTGTTCGGTGCGCGCGGGAGCTTTGTCCTTCTCCGGCTTGAGCTTGCCGAAATGGGTGGCGATGTCGCGGGCGATGCCGAGCGCACGCTCCGGCGCAACGCCGCGCGCCGTCAGATGGCGCTCGATTTCTTCGCCCAGGCGCTGGGTGCGCTGACCGCGATGGTCGGCCAGGCGCCGCTGAAATACCTCCGATGTGCGCCAGGCCCGCTTCAGCGCCTGGCTGCTGATGCGCAGCCGCGGCACGCCACCCATGGTGGCGGTTTTCGGCCGCCCCGTGTCATCGCGGTTGAGGTTGGAAGGCGGATAGAAGGTCAGCAGATGCAATTGCAGGAAGCGGCTCATGGAACATTTCCCCCGGCTTGGATGGTATCGGCTTCGGGCGCGGCGCGGCCGGCGCCGTAATATTCAAAAATCCAGGTGCGGCGCAGGCCGTCCGACCAGTTCAGGCAGGCTTCCGCCAAGTGTTGTACATTCATTTTGCGATCGGCCAGTTGCACGGCGCGACGGAGCGCGATCAGCCGCGCCTCTTGCGTATCGGCCTCGATCAAGTGACGAAAGCGCAGCGGCTTCATCGGCGCCTTTTCGGGCGGCTCTCCTGGCGGCGCGCCCAGGCTGCGCGCCGGATGCTCGGGCCGATCTTCGCGCACCCCGGCCAGCACGGCCGCACACAGCGCGACCCTCGGCAAATCGTCCGGCTTGGCGCAACCGAGGCCACGGAACAGGGCGAAGGTGGCCGGCGCCTCCATCGCCGAGAGCAGATCGGCCCGGCGCAGCACCGCCAGCGCCGCGCGATCGCCCGCCGGGTTGCGGCTGCCATCCGGCCGGCTGGCCTGCAAGTCGCGCCACCAGGCCATGGCGGGCACAACAACGATCGGCATCATGCGGGCTCCTTTGCTTTGCCGCGTGCCGCTTTGGCCTTGGCGGGTTCCGGCAGCGGCAATTCCAGGGCGATGAAGATTTTGATGCCGACCGCGCCATAGCCGCTCAGCGTCAGAAACAGGTTGTTGCGGGCCTTCACGATCCGTGCCGGATCGAACGACACCGCCACTGGGTCGAGCGGCGCGGCCTGGTCGAATAATGTCAGCGCGATTTTGCGCAATGTACGGTGCCAATCTGGCGCGGCGGTTTCCAGCGTGGCGCCTGCCGTGCCCAGACGGGCGAAGAAGGCGTCCTGGGTGCCGGCCCAGAAGGCTTCATAGGGCGTCGCCAACGGTGCCGCATCCAGCGCTGTGTCCTTCGGATAGCATGCCTCCCGGATGGCGTAGCGCAGCGCGCGCGCCACTTCCTCGGCCGCCATCGACAACCCCCGAGCCAGACGCGCAAGGGCGGTCGCATTAACGACGTTGCCCGGCAACGGCATTTCGCTTTCGATGAAAGCGCGCGCTTTCATGTTGTCCATGTCATAACCGGCGGCGAGCAAGCGCGTGCCTTCAAGCACCGGCGGCGGCACATCCGATGCCCGCTCAAACCAGGTGGAAATGCACGGGGCCGGTTTGCGGCTGGCGCCGTCGCCGAGCGTTAGCGCCAGCCAGTGCCGATACCCGATGCCACCGGGCTGTGGGTGCATCGGCAGCCATTCACCCTTGCCGTCGCTGTAGGACGGCGACAGGGGATGGTTCCACGCGACGTATTTCACCCCGTTCGGGCGCTGCCGCCAGCCAATCACCATCTGTGTATCAACTTCACCCGTCAGGTCGCACGCCAGCGCATCCGGGTTGGCGGCGAAATCCAGCCGGATGCGGCGTGGCATGCCCCAGAAGGCTTGCAACGGGTGCGCTTCCGCCGGTGTGGTGGCCGGAAACCGGTCGGCGCCACGCGTCGGCGCCAGCCAGGGGAAAATGCGCGGCAGATCGGCGCTCTGCGGCACCTGCCCCTGCGGCACATTGGCCCACAAGATGTGCCAGAGCGGCGCCGGCCCCCCAGGCCGTTCCGCGCCCGGCAATACCAGTGTGGTCAGCGGGCCGCCGCCGCGCAGCGAGGTGAGGTTGCCGCGCCCTCCGGCCGGCGCGTAGGTCTGCAGGGTGAACAACGCCATCGCCGCGGCGGCACGCGACAGACGATGCACACGGTCCGGCTTCACCAGCAGTGTTGCGTTGTTGCGCCGGGTGGCCGCACCGGGCGCCTCGATCAGCAGGGTTTCCGGCAAATCCGGCTCGCCGGGCAGGTTTTCATAATCCTGCATGAAGCGCGGCCCATCGCCATCGAGGCTGAAGGCGGCCGCGAAAGGCGCGAAAGCCGCCGTCAAATCCTCGGGTGAGGGCGGTTCCTGCCAAAAATCGACCCACGCGCCAGCATTGCGCGGCGGGCAGGCAGTGGCCAGCAGGCCGATCAGGAATTCCAGAGTTGCCAGACGAAAATCAGGGCGCGGCCATTCGATGGCCACCACCGGATTATCGCCCAAGCCGGCGGTGATCTCCATCGGCCGGATGCGCTCGACCTGCCCATTGGCACGCCGCGCCGGAAGCCAGGCATCTTCGAGCAGGGAGAACATTTTAAGGCCTCGACAAATACGCCTGCACATGCGATCCCTGCTCTGGCTCAGTGCAGGGTGACGGCGGTAGGATGCCGCAGTCTATGATAATCTCCGGCTCGTTCGCTGCACGAGGCTCCTCCTTCATGTCCATAAAGCTGTTGTCTGCGCCGCCGAGGATGGGCCTCGGCGGCAGTCTCTCTTTGAAGTGTGTTTTGGCGCATGTCAAGTAGAAATCATCCCAGCAAACCAACTTAATGTCTGCCGCGCATCCCCCCGGTCGAGGAATCCCTGCTACGCAAGGAACGAGTGTCACCCTGCTAGGCATCTCAGCACACCAACGGGTCATCCCGGCAAAGTCGCCCGGAACACCAACCCATACGCAGAATCGTAGCCGACCGCCAGCCTCTTCTGCTGCCGATCGAGAACCGCCCCGGCCCAGCCCGCGCCGACCGGCCGCAGCACCAGCACGGGTATTTCCTGGTCCCAGCGCGACCAGGATTGGCGCACCGCCTGCACCAACCCTTGGGCCTGCGCATCGGGCGCCGGCCCGGCAACCCGCGCCGCCCGCAGCGATATCTCGGACAACACCCAGTCACGCGCGCTGCCATCGCCATCGCCACACCAGGGCACCAATCGCCCGCCCTCGATACGCGCCAGCCGCAACACCGTCTGCCGCTCGCCCAGCCGGGTCGGGGTATGCATATCGGGCTCCCACGCCCCGGCATCACGCCGGTAGGGCGATTCGAAGGACAGCAGATTCAGCAATGCGATGCCTTGATCTTTCAGCCGCCGGCCCTCGGCGCGGAACGCCGCCCGGTCCAACCCCGTCGGCTCGGCGCCCGGCGCATCGCGGTCGTACGCTGCTTCCACCAAAGCGCGGACATTCTCCGGCACGACGATCTCACCGGCCGACAGCAGCGCTCGAGCGCTGCGCCACAATACCGCATGATCGGTATAAACCGCGCCGGTGCGGCGCAATTCAGCGCCCAGCCAGGTGGCCGGCGGTTCGGCTACCGGTTCGGGCGCGAGCAGCAACAGGCGCGGCGCCCCCAGCGGACGCGGCCGATCCGCATGCCGCCAGATACGCCCAGCACGCTGGATCAGCAGATCGGCCGGCGCCAGATCGCTCACCAGCAGGTCGAAATCGAGATCGAGCGATTGTTCCACCACCTGCGTGGCCACCAGCACGCGCCCTTCCCGCTGGCTTGGCGTGCTCGCTTTGCCGAATGCCTGTAGCACTTCGTTTTCACGGATTAACCGGTCGCCCATGGCGAAGCGGGCATGGAACAGCATCGGCTCCAGCCCGCGCGCCCTGAGCAGGGTGCAGGCTTCGATGGCATCGTCCACCGCGTTGCGTACCCAAGCGACCGCGGCACCGGCTTGTGCGGCCTCGACGATAACATCGGCCGCCGCTTCGGCGCTGGCGACGCGCTGGATGACCACACGGCGACGCAACTCCTTGGCCATCGGCACGGGCTGTGCCCTGATCGCGTCACGCGAGACCACGGTGGCGAGCGGATAGGCCGTCTCGGTCGGCGACGTCGGCGCGTCTTCCTCCTGCAAACCCTTCGAGAAAGCGGCGGCGAGAGCGGCGCGCTGGGCGGCGGTGAGGGTTGCCGATAGCACGATGGCACTGCCGCCCAGCGCCGCCTGGAACTGCAACAACCGTTTCAACTCCTCTCCCATATACGCGTCGTAGGCATGCGCCTCGTCCACCACCAGGACGCGCTGGGTCAGACCGAGCAGGCGCAGCATGGCATGGCGCGAAGGCAACACCGCCAGCAATGCCTGGTCGATGGTGCCCACCCCGATCTCGGCCAGAAAGGCCTTGCGCCGATCATCGGCGATCCACGCGGCGCATTGCGCGCCAGCGGGCTGGTCTGCGGCATCTAGTCCGTCCGGCTGATCGGCATCGGCGGCAGGGGCCAAAATGCTGTCCGTAAACCGTGGATCCAGCATGCGCCGGCCATGCGCCAATACCAGAGTCGGGCGCGACTCCGCGGCAAACATTCGCCCATAGGCCTCTGCAAGTCGCCCGTACATCGCATTCGCGGTGGCCATGGTAGGCAGTGCGAAGAACAGGCCCTGTCCTTGCCCGGCCGCCATCAGCCGATGCGCCAGCACGAGCGCCGCCTCGGTCTTACCGGCGCCAGTGACATCCTCGATCATGATGAGTGCAGGGCCTTCCGGGAGAGATACTGACTCGGCCCAGAGTTGTAGTGGACGCGATGTTGTTATGGTGGGAAACAGCGCAGACATGCCGCCGTGCGACGCCAGAACGGATCGTCTCAGCCCAGCGTCGGTCAACGCCCGCCGTGCGCGAGGCAACGCGATGGTTTCCCAATAACTGGCCAGATCGGCATGAGCCGGCGCCGCAACTGGGGCGAACCACCTCCCCGACCCAATCCAATCGGCCACGATCGTCAGCCCGGCGAGCCACCAGGCTAGGGATGCCTGCTCACTATCGCCAAGTCGGGGTAATGGCGGCGGGGCCAACACGCGCAGCAAGGCATCGACGCAGGCACTGGCCGCAGAATAGCAAGCCGCACAAGCGACACTGGTTGGAAGCGATGGTTGTGGCTCGGGCGGCGGCCGACCATGATGCCCGGTAATGGCCCGCAGCAGAGGCCGACGCTGCGCAAGATGCCGCCAATTGACAAATAGCGGTGCCAGATGGGCGGATAATAATCGGTCGACCAACAGGGCATAGCCGGTAGCGTCATGCGGATTCCCGGCAGGAGGCGGAACAAATGGCCCAAGCGATGAGGGCCAAAGCGCAGGAACTTTCGCCTGAAAGGTACGGGTGAACTTGCCAATATCGTGCAAGGCGACCAGAGCCACCAGCGTTTGCGACTCAATGCGCGCCGGCAAGCGCAATTCCGGCAACAGCGTTGCTGCCGCAGCCGCAACATCAAGACTGTGGTGCGCTATGCTGTGCATCTCTGCGGTATCGTCGCCATGACCTGACTTGGCCCAGAACGCGAGCATGTCCGTGTGGTCTGCAAATTGCTCCGATATCGAATTGATCATGAACGTCGCGCGCTCTGGAGAAATAACGTAAACGGGAACTCTGATGCTCCTGATGCCCATCGCGAGGTTGGAGACGCGCTTGGGCTGCAGGTCGATCTTGGCAAATTCCTGCACGATGAGATAGAGCAGGTTGGACCGCTTCAGCCGCCCGATCTCGTTTGGCAGGTCGAAATGGCTGACGAAGATGTCCTGGATGTTGGCGGAGAGGCCGTTGAGGTAGGCGCGCAGATTGGCCTCGATCCCGGCGGGGGCGGAACGCAGCAGCGCGAAGGTGAAACGGGCGGCGTTATGAAAACCCTGGCCGGCGGCGCGGTTGAGCAGGGCCTCGCGCATGGCCGGGTCGGCTTTCTCGGGCAGCATTTTGGCCGCCTTCAGCACGGCTTCCTTGGTCGGCTCCAGCAGGCAATCGAGCCGGCGCAGCACGGTAAAGGGCAGGATCACCTTGCCATAATCAGCCGCCTTATAGTCGCCGCGCAGCAGTTCCGCGACCGACCAGATGAAGGAGACGATATCCGAATGCCCGTTCAAGCCCGCTTCCCCTCGTTTTTCACGCGGAGCGATGATACCCCCGCCCTTACCTTCGCATCCTCATTCCCGGGGTAGTTTCGGGCTCGTTGTCCGGTTCTGGTGACGGGTCTGGCTTGGGCGTAGGTGCTGGGGCCGGAGCCGGGACGGGCGAGGCCTGGGTCGGCTCAAGTT
>JAJZBM010000020.1 GCA_021798915.1 Pseudomonadota bacterium | reverse complement strand
AGCGGCAGCACGCCGCCGCCATCGATGAGCGCCGAGAATTTCTGCGACAGAGTGGCACAAGCAGGATCGGCGAGGCGTTGGGCGAAGGCGCGGGCGAGCGCCAGCGGATCGCCGGCGATCGTCGGGTCATCGCCGGCGAGCGGCGAGACCAGGATGTTGCGCCGCTGCTCCAGCGCCGGATCGTCGCTGGCCAGACCAGCCTCGCGCATGGCGGCGGCAAGATCGGAGAAGGCGGCCTCGCTCACGCCGCGGATCTGCAGGCTGGCGCGGGTAGTGATCTCGATCGCCCCGCTGCCCCAGCGCGTCGCCATGCCGGCCAGGCGCCGCGCGGTCGCGGCGTCGAGGCGCTGCTCGGGGGGCTTGACGCGGACCAGCCAGCCATCGCCGGCCCGCATCGGGGAAAAGACATCCGGGTTCCAGCCGCGCCGCCTCATGTGCCGGCTATAGCCCCGAAGCCCTGGCCTCCGAAAGTGGCCATGCACTGGGGCATCCGCGATTATCCGCCGCTGCCTGGCGCGGCGAGCGGTGGCACTGAGATTGCGTAGGGGCTCGCAAACGGCGGCGCGCCAGCCGGGAGAGGCGCGCTGGCCGGGAGAGCGGTGCCGCCGGGGCGCGCGAGGTCGTGCGTCGCGACGATCTCCTGCCACAGGAGGAAAATGCTCTGCCCGGTCTCCTCGGCGACCAGGCAATGGCCGGCATCGTCGAGCACGGTCAGCACCGCGCCGGGCTCGCCGCGCACCCGCTCGCCCGCCGCGTTGATCGCCTGCAGACAGGCGGCGACCTGATCGAGCGAGTGCAGATGCGCATGCTGGCCCATCTGATCGAGCCGCAGCACCCGCAGCCCCTCCGCCGAGACCGCGACCGGATCCCGGCCGAGTTCGAAAAACACATGCACGACCGGGAGCATCCCCTGAATGAGGGAGAGAATGGCGCGGGCCTCCTCGAGGTCGCACGCCACGAGGTGACGCGCCGCGCCATCGAGCCCGGGGACGCCGCCATGAGGAGCCTCGGCGCGGGGAAATCCGACAGCGGCAGCGCCCGGCGTGAACGTTGCCGCAATCTCCGCTTCGAGCCAGCGACGGATTTCAGGCGGAGCGGCGCGGATCTGTTCGGGAAGCAGGGTGATACCGATCATTTTTATGGCTCCTCAATCGGCGCAGGTGCGCCGGGACGCTTTAACCGGCGGCTTTGACTTCGATCTTCTTCGGCGCCGCCAGCGCCGTTTTCGGCAATGTCACGGTGAGAACCCCGTTGGCGAAGGCAGCCGAGATCTTCTCGCGGTCCACGCTTTCGGGCAGCAGGAACGAGCGTTGGAACGCGCCGTAACTACGTTCGGTGAGATGGAAGTTCTCGTCTTTTTCCTCACGTTCCTGGCGTTTCTCGCCCTTGATGGTGAGCGTATCGCCGGTGAGCGAAAGCTCGACATCGCCTTCAGTCATTCCGGGCATCTCGGCACTCAGCTTGAACTCGTTTTCATTCTCGACGATGTCGACGGCTGGGGAGGGCAGGGCGAAGGCGGGATCGAACCGGGCGCCGGCGAAGGGCGCAAGGCCGAACCCGTTGGCGAAGCGGTCGAACATCCGCTCGATTTCGGAGCGGAACGGCCGCCAGACGTCAACCGTCGCGCCCGGGGCGGCGGCGGTTTGCTTCACTGGAACCGTTGTCGTTGCCATGTCTGGTCTCCTTCATGGTGTGGATTGCCGATGGTTTGCGCCGTGGCACCTCGGCGCCGTGCACCGGCGGTCAGCCGCCGGGTTTGCCTGCTGCGCCCGACTCGCCGCGGCGTTCCACGGGGCGCACCCAGGCCGCGAGATGCGGCGATAGCGCCGCGTCGGGAACCTTGATCAGATCCTTCGGAAGCGTGCCGATGATCCGGCGGCTGGCGGCATCGCCGAGATGGTGGCGGATCGCCGTCATCACGTGGGCTGGCGCGACCAGAACCAGATCATCGAAACCACCCGCCGCTTCGGTTTGGTTGACGATGTCGGCGAGCGCCTCGGCGAAGGTCTCTTTGGCCAGATCGTGCGGATCGTGGCGCGGCGTCTCGGCATGATGGACCGAAGCGCCGCTGTGAAACGAGGCGCCGGGTCGGTCCGAGGTCAGCGCCGCCGCGCGCCGGTGGGCGAGGATCGAATCGAGCTCGCGTTCGGTGTGGAGCGCATGGTCCGCCGCCGGCCGAACGAGACGGCCATGCTCGCCATCGGCGATAAGGATGAGAAGACGGCGTTGCGACATCGCGGAGCCTCGCCCTGTCTGATCCACGCTGAAACGCGGCGAACCCTGCGCCCGGGGCGCTCACTTTTCATTGATTTGGGTCAAGCGCCGCCGGCTGATGGCACGGGGCGTGGGGCAGGGGCGTGGGGGGCGAAGGGTGTTCGGGCGAGTATGGGGGCCTGGAGGTCCGGGCCGGAATCGAACCGGCATACGCGGATTTGCAGTCCGCTGCATCACCACTCTGCCACCGGACCCCGGCGTTGCGGCGCTATATCGGGCGCCGGCGTGGGGGCGGTCAAGCCCACGCAATGACATCTCCGCCGGGTGACTTGGCGACCGGCGCCGGCGGCTCTACAAGACCGAGACGGCGAAGTGGCCCGGACCGGTCGGGACGGGGCAGGAATCGCTTGGCCGCCGCTCCGCTCATGGTCTCGAGGATCGGAAATCTGCCCATGGATGTTGCCGCCACTGATTTCTCCGTCGCCCGCGCCGTGATGGTCGATGGGCAGTTGCGTCCTAACAAGGTCACCGATCCGCGCCTGCTCAAAGCCGCCCGCGATCTGCCGCGCGAGCATTTCGTGCCGCAGGATCGCCGCGATCTCGCCTATCTCGACGCCGATATCCCACTCGATGGGGAGCGGGTTTTGGTGCAGCCCTTGGTCACCGTCCGGCTGATCCAACTCGCCGCGCCGCGGGCCGGGGAAAAGGCCCTGGTGATCGGCGCCGCCACCGGCTACGGCGCCGCCCTGCTCGCCACCTGCGGTGTCCAGGTCACGGCGTTGGAGGAAGACCCGGCCCTGCTCGCGCTCGCCCGTCCGGCGCTCGCCGCCCATGCCCCCACCGTCCGCCTCGTCACCGGCCCGCTCGTCGCTGGATACGCGAGCGGCGCGCCCTGGGACGTGATCCTGATCGAGGGCGCGGTCGCCACCCTGCCGCCGGCGATCGGCGAGCAATTGAAGCTGGAAACCGGCCGTCTGGTCACCGTGATGCAGCCGCCGGGGCCGCAGGCGATGGCGCATGTCGGCCATGCCGTGCTCGCCGAGCGTTCCGCCGCCGGCCTTGCCATGCGCCCTGCTTTCGACGCCGCGACCGCGGTTCTGCCCGGCTTCGCCCCGGCTCCCGCCTTCGTCTTCTGATCTGCTTTTCTCAGCCTTGACGGCGCCCCGGCGCCGGGCCGAAATGGGGAAAGAAGATCCGTTTCAGGAGCGCGTCCATGAACATCGTCACCTCTTCTCACCCGCAGGCCGGCATCAGCGCCGAGGAGTGGAAGATCCGCTGCGATCTCGCCGCGCTTTATCGTCTGGTCGCGCATTTCCGGATGACGGACCTGATCTATACCCATATCAGCGCCCGCCTCCCCGGCCCCGAGCATCATTTCCTGATCAATCAATATGGCGTGTTGTTTCACGAGATGCGCGCTTCTGATCTGGTCAAGATCGATCTCGAAGGCAACATCATCGCGGGCGAAGGCCAATCCGGGCGGGTGAACGCCGCCGGCTTCACCATCCATTCCGCGATCCACATGGCGCGCCCCGATCTCATGTGCGTGATCCACACCCATACCGCCGCCGGCATCGCGGTTTCGGCGCAGAAACAGGGCCTGTTGCCGATCAGCCAGCACGCGCTCCGCTTCTACGGCCATCTCGCCTATCACGGCTATGAGGGCATCGCCCTCGACCTCGACGAGCGCGAGCGCCTCGTCGCCGATCTCGGTTCGCATCAGGCGATGATTCTGCGCAATCACGGCCTGCTCGCCGCCGGGCGGACCATCGCCGAAGGGTTCAACATCATCTATTATCTCGAACGCGCCTGCCAGGCGCAGGTGCAGGCGCTGGCCGGCGGGGCGGAACTGGTGTTCCCGCCGGAAGCGGTTTGCCGCCACACCGCCCAGCAATTCCGCCGCGAGGGCTCGCTCGAACATTATGACATGGCCTGGGATGCGGCCCTCCGCCTGATCGACGGCGACAAGCCGGATTACCGGTCCTGAGCCGGGGACGACGATGAATTTCACCATCACCAGCCCGCGCCAGATCGTCGTCGGTGGCGGCGTGGTCGCGCGGATCGCCGACACTCTCGCAACCTTCGGCCTCTCTCGCCCGCTGGTGGTGAGCGATCCGTTCATGGTCTCCTCCGGCCTGATCCAACGCTGCCTCGCGCCGCTGGAGAAGGCCGGCCTGCGCTACGCGGTGTTCAGCGATACCGTGCCCGAGCCGGTCGATACCGTCATCGCCGCCGGGGTCGAAGTGATCCGGCGCGGCGATTTCGACTGCCTGATCGGTTTTGGCGGCGGCTCGCCGATCGATACCGCCAAGGCGATGGCGATTCTGGCGGCCGGCGGCGGCGCGATGGCCGATTACAAGGTGCCGCATCAGGCCGATCTCGCCGCATTGCCGGTGATCGCCATCCCGACTACGGCGGGAACCGGGACGGAGGTGACACGCTTCACCGTCATCACCGATACCGCGCGCGACGAGAAAATGCTGATCGCCGGGCTCGCCGCCCTGCCGCTCGCCGCCCTCGTCGATTACGAACTCACCTTCAGCGTGCCGCCGCGGACCACCGCCGATACCGGTGTCGATAGCTTCACCCATGCGCTCGAAGCCTTTGTCTCACGCCGCGCCAATCCCTACTCGGATGCAGAGGCGCTGGCGGCGATGCGCCTCATCGGCGCCAATCTCCGCCGCGTCTATCGTGAGCCGAAAAACGCCGCGGCGCGCGAGGCGATGATGCTTGGCGCAACACTCGCCGGGCTCGCGTTTTCGAACAGTTCGGTCGCCCTGGTGCATGGCATGTCGCGTCCGATCGGGGCGCATTTCCATGTGCCGCACGGGCTTTCCAACGCCATGCTGCTCCCCGCCGTCACCCGCTATGGGCTCCCGCACGCCACGGCGCGCTATGCCGAGGCGGCGCGGGCCGCCGGCTTCGCCGCCGCCGGCGACAGCGACGAGGCGGCGGCCGAGAAGCTCGCCGCCGGGCTGGTCACGCTGAACGCCGATCTCGACGTCCCCGGCCCGCGGCAATACGGCATCGATGAAGCCGCCTGGAACGCCAAACTCGACCTGATGGCATCACAGGCCCTCGCCTCGGGCAGCCCCGGCAATAATCCGCGCGTGCCGGAGGCCGGTGAGATCGTGACACTCTATCGCGAGGTCTGGGCTTCGGGACGGAACCGGAAGTAAAAAAGACCTTCTTTTTCTGAAGAAAAAGAAGCAAAAAGACTTTTATTCTAAGCTCTCGGAGCGGCAGTGCCGTAGGCACTGCCCAGAGAAAAAGTTTTTTGGTTCTTTTTTTCAAAAAAGAACATTCTTATTCGTGAAATCCTATTCATCCCGCGGTGGTCGCGCGAGCAAGGCCGTCATCGCGGCGCGGAGGCCGGTTTTGCCGGCGAGAACCGTGGCGACGGCGGCGCAGATCGGCAATTCGCAGCCGGCTCTCGCGGCGCGCGCGACCAGGGCCGGCGCGGTCGCGACCCCTTCGGCGACCCCGCGTTGGCGGGCGAGGATGGCGGGAAGCGCTTCGCCCCGGCCGAGCGCGAGGCCGAGGCTGAAATTGCGGCTCATCGGGCCGGTGCAGGTGAGCACGAGGTCGCCGAGGCCGGAAAGTCCGGTCATCGTCTCCGCCCGCCCGCCGAGCGCTTGCGCGAGCCGGGCCATTTCCGCGAGCCCCCTGGTGATCAGGGCGGCGCGGGCGTTTTCCCCCAAATCCGCCCCGGTCACCGCCCCGGCGGCGATGGCGATGACGTTTTTCGCCGCCCCGCCGAGTTCGGCGCCGATCGGATCGTCATTGCCATAGAGACGGAAATTGTCGCTCGCGAGCGAGGCCATGACGTGCAGGCGAAGCGCTGCCTCGCGCGCCGCGATGACGGCGGCGGCGGGGAGGCCGCTTGCGATCTCGGCGGCGAAATTCGGCCCGGTCAGCACCGCGAGTGGCCGCCCGGGCGCGAGTTCGGCCAGCATCTCGGAGGGCAAAAGCTGGCTCGAAGCCTCGATCCCCTTGGCACAGATCACCGCCGGGCCGGGCGGCAGATCCCGCGCGACGGCGCGGAGATGCTGCACCGGGACGGCGAGCAGGAAGGCCTCGGCCGCGATCGCGGCAAGATCGGCGGTGACGGTGATGGCGCGGTCGAGGGTAATGCCGGGCAGGCGCGGGTTTTCCCGGCTGGCGGCGATCTCGCGTGCCCGCCCCGGGGCGCGTGCCCAGAGGGTGACCGCGTTGCCAGCCCGCGCCGCCTGCACCGCGAGCGCGGTCCCCCAGGCGCCGGCGCCGATGATCGCGATCCGGCTCATGGGGCGACCATCATCGCGCTGGTCAGAGGGGCGACGGCGTAGCCACTGCCGTCTTCCAGCGCCAGCCGGTCATGCAGGGCGCGGAGCAGGCTTGGCGCGGCCTCGGCGAAGCCGAAAGGCGGGTTGACGACGATCAGCCCGCAGCCATTGAGCCGGGCCGGGTCGAGCGGCGGGCGCCGCCAGAACTCCGCCACCAGTGCGTCGGCAAAGCCGCTTTCGCGCAATTCGCCGTGGCATTGCCGCACCCGGGCGCGCGATTTGATCGGATACCAGGCGGCGAGAACGCCGGTCGCGAAACGGCGGCGGGCGCGGCGCAGACCGTCGGCGAGGCGGGCAAACTCGTCCTCGGCCTCGAAGGGCGGGTCGATCAGCACGAGGCCGCGCCGCTCGGGCGGCGGCAGCAAGGCGCCGAGCGCTTCCCAGCCGTCACGCCGATGCACCGCGACTGCCGGATCGTCCGCGAACAGGCGCTTGAGCGCCGCCGCTTCCTCGGGGTGGAATTCGCAGCAGGCGAGCCGGTCGCCGGGACGCATGAGCGCGCGGATCAAACGCGGCGAGCCGGGATAGAGGCCGAGACGCGCGACGATATCGAGATATTCGGCGAGCACCGGATCGGGAGCGGCTTGGAGCCGCGCGATGCCGTCCCGCCATTCGCCGGTGCGCCGGGCCTCGGCGCCGTCCAGATCATAGCGGCCGCGCCCGGCGTGGGTATCAAGGAAAAACGCCGGCTTTTCCTTGCGTTGCATGGCTCGCACCAGCCAGACCAGAAGCGCGTGCTTGACGCAGTCGGCGAAATTGCCGGCATGGAAGGCGTGGCGGTAATTCATCGCGCCACCGCTGCGAGGGCCATGTCGGGCGCATCCAGCGGCCAGCGCGGGCGTGGCGCGTGATCGAGGCCGCTGGTGGCGCCGCTTTTCAGCCGTTCGATCCCGGCCCAGGCGACCATCACCGCGTTGTCGGTGCAGAGCCGGAGCGGTGGCGCGATGAGGCGAAAGCCGTGCGCCGCGGCGAGCGTGGTGAGGGCGGTGCGGATCGCCTGATTGGCGGCGACCCCGCCGGCGAGCACCAGGGTTCCCGCGCCGGGATGGCGTGTGGTGAAGAGGGCGAGGGCGTGAGCGGTGCGATCGGTGAGCACGTCGGCAACGGCGCTTTGGAAACTCGCGGCGAGATCGGCGGCGGCTTCGCGTGGCAAGGCGCCGGCAGGAAACGCGGCGACGGCCTGCGCGAGCGCGGTTTTGAGGCCGGAAAAACTGAAATCGCAGCCCGGGCGGCCGAGCAGGGGGCGCGGCAAGGCGATGGCGCGCGGGTTGCCCGAGCCCGCGAGGCGCTCCAGCGCCGGCCCGCCCGGCCAGGAAAGGCCGAGCAGCTTCGCCGCCTTGTCGAAGGCCTCGCCGGCGGCGTCATCGAGGGTCCGCCCGAGAACGTGATAACGCCCGAGCCCTTCCACCGCGACGAACTGGCAATGCCCGCCCGAGACCAGGAGCAGGAGATAGGGAAAAGCGACGCCGCCTTGGGCAAGGCCGGGCAGCCGCGCGGTCAGCGCATGGGCTTCGAGATGGTTGATGGCGAGGAAGGGCTTTTTCCAGGCGAGCGCCAGGCCTTTCCCGAAATTCGCGCCGACGATCAGCCCGCCGATCAGCCCCGGCCCCGAGGTCGCCGCGATCGCCGCGATCGCCTCGGCCCCGATCCCGGCTTCGGCGAGGGCCGTCCGCGTCAGCGGGGCGAGATAGGCGAGATGGGCCCGCGCCGCGACCTCGGGGACGACGCCGCCGAAGGGCGCATGCTCGCCGGTCTGGCTGCGCAGGGTTTCGGCGAGAATGTGGCCATCGCCATCGAGCACCGCGACCGCGGTTTCATCGCAGGAACTCTCGATCCCGAGCACCGCGCCCGGAGCCTGCCGGGCCTTCATTTCGGGATGGCCGATTTGCATATGCGCACTTTCCTTTCTGGCGCGGCGGATTTAGGAGAGCCCGATGGATCTCGCCCCCTCCCATAGCGCCGGGCATCACCCGCGCGTCAAGCCGCACGCGCGCGAATTGCCGCTCCGCGTCGGCACCCGCGCCTCGCCGCTGGCGTTGGCGCAGACCCGGTCGTTCCTGGCACTTCTCCGCCATTTCTGCCCGGTATTGCGCAGCATGGACGTGTTCGAGGAGCACGCGATCCGCACCACCGGCGATCTCGTGCAGGATCGGCGGCTGGCCGATATCGGCGGCAAGGGGCTGTTCGCCAAGGAAATCCACGAGGCGCTGGCGGATGGCCGGATCGATTTCGCCGTCCACAGCCTCAAGGATTTGGAAACCGCGCTGCCGCCGGGGATCGTGCTCGCCTGCACGCTGCGGCGCGAGGATGCGCGCGATGCGCTGCTGCTCGGCACCGGCTGCCTTGCGGCCGAACCCGGGGATCCCTATGCCGTGTTGCCGCCGGGGGCGGTGATCGGCACGTCCTCGGTGCGGCGGCAGGCGCAATTGCTGCACGCGCGGCCCGATCTTCGCGTCGTCACGCTGCGCGGCAATGTCCAGACCCGGCTCGAAAAACTCGCTGCCGGGGCCTGTGACGCGAGCTTGCTCGCGCTCGCCGGGTTGCGCCGGGTCGGCCTCGCCGAGGTGCCGAAGCTGGTTCTCGCGCCGGAGGTGATGGTGCCGGCGGCGGGGCAGGGGATCATCGGCATCACCGTCCGCGCTGATGATCGCGAGCTGCTTGATCTCCTCGCCGGCATCGAGGATCCCGAGGCCAAGGCGGTTGCCACCGCCGAGCGGGCGCTGCTCGCCTGTCTCGATGGCTCCTGCCGCACGCCGATCGGCGGCTATGCACGGATTTTGCCCGATGAGCGGCTGCATCTGACCGGTCTCGTCGCGCGTGCCGATGGCTCTTTCCTGCTGAAGCGCGAGATCGTCGGCGCGGTCGGGGAGGCGGAGGGGCTCGGCACCGAACTCGGCGCCAGCCTGCGCGCCGATAGCCCGGCCGATATCTTTGCCTGATCCCGCCCTTCCTGCCGCGCTGACGCGGGGGGAGGGCGGCAGCGTTCTGGTGACCAGGCCGATGCCGGCGGCGCTGGTCACGGCGGCGCTGCTCACCGCGCGCGCCTATTCCCCGGTGATCGCCCCGCTTCTGACGGTTTTACCGCGCGATGCGACGCTGCCGCCGCCGGAAGCGCTGCAAGCGGTGCTGGTCGCGAGCGGCAACGCCGTTGATCATCTCCCGGCCGCATATCGCCGGCTGCGCCTGCTCGCGGTCGGCGATGCCACCGCTCGGCGTGCCCGCGACGCTGGCCACGCCGAGGTTGCGAGTGCCGCGGCGGATGCGGCGCGGCTGGCCGCCCTCGCCGGTGGGACGCTCGACCCCGCCGGCAAGCCGTTGCTGCTTGCCGTCGGCGAGGGGCAGGGCGCCGGCCTCGAAGCGGCGCTCATCGCCCAGGGGTTTCGCGTCCTGCGCCGGGCGGTCTATACCACCGTGGCGGCCACGGCTTTGCCGGCGGCAGCCCGCGCGGCCCTCGCCGCGCCGGGAAGACAGGGAGCGGAGGGACAAGCATTGCGGGCCGGGCTGTTCTTCTCCGCCGCAACGGCGCGGGTATTCCGGGCCCTGGTGACGGCCGAGGGATTGACGGCGCGGCTCGGCGCGGTCGTCGCGCTGGCGATCAGCGCCGGCACCGCCGCCGAACTCAGGTCCTTGCCGTGGCGCGAGGTGCGTGAGGCATCTCATCCCAACCAGGAGGCTTTGCTGGCGCTGTTGCCATGACCGACGAACCGATTGCCGACCACCTTCACGCCGCCCCTGGCACGCCCCCTGGCGGAACCCCTGGTGCAACCCATGGGGAGACCGCGCCGGAGATCTCCGGCACCGCCCCCGAAACGCCGCCGGCCATGCCGGATGCGCCGCCCGAGCATCGGCGCGCGTCCCTGGTGCCGCTTCTCCTGCTCTTCGATCTCGTGCTGCTCGGCGGCGGCCTCGCATACCTCTGGCGTTTCCCGCCCTTTGCCACGGAGGCGCGGCTCGCCGCGCTCGAGCAGGCGCTGGCAGCGCGGCCATCGACGACATCTAGCGCCGACGATCTCGCCCCCCTCAAGGCCCGGCTCGAGGAGACCGCCAAGCGTCTTGCGGCGATCGAACGGGCGCCGGCGGGAGGGGGGGATACCGCGGCGCTCGCCGCGCGGCTGGCAGAGGATGAGGCGCGGCTCGATGCCCTGGCCAAGCAGCAGGCGGAACGCGTCGAGGCCAAGCCGGACGCGCCTGCGATCGATGCTGAGGCGCTGCTTGCCCGCTTGCATGACGATGAGGCGCGGCTCGATGCCCTGGCCCAAAACAATGGCGCGATCGCCCGGCAGATCACCAGCGTCGCCGATCAGACGACGTTGCTCGCCCGGGTTCACATGGCGGAAAACGCGCTCGCCGCTGGCCGCCCGCTCGGCGATCTGCCGGGGGCGCCGCCGCCCCTCGCGCGCTTTGCCCACACGCCGCCACCGACGCTGGCAACGCTCCGTGCCGCCTTTCCCGCCGCCGCCGCTGCCGCTCGCGCCGCCGCCACCGGGCCGGCGCTCGGCGCGCGGTTGATGGACTGGATCGGTTCGGTGATGACGATCCGGCGCGGCGATCAGGTGCTGGTCGGTGATACGCTCGCGACCCGGCTCGCCACGGCACAGGCGGCGTTGGCCGCAGACGACCTCGCCGGCGCGCTCGCCGCGCTGGCGCCGATCGAAGGGGCCCCGGCCGCCGCACTCGCGCCCTGGCGGAGCGATGCCGCCAATCTCCTCGCCGCGCGCCGCGCGCTCGCCGATCTCGCGGCCGCCAGTTGATGCGCCGGGTTCTTTTGCTGCTGCTCGCCGCCGTGGCGACGGCGCTGCTGACCACCGCCTTCTTTTATCTGCCGCGCGCGGTGCATGCCGAAATCGGCGCCTACACGATCGATATCTCGGCGGCGGCGGCGGTGGTGCTCCTGATCATCGGGCTCGTCGTCCTTTATATCGCGGTCCGTGTTCTGGTCGGGATCTTCGCTTTCCCGAAGCGTTGGCGGCGCTGGCGGCGGGCGCGGGCGCGCCGACGCGGGGAGCGGGCGGTGACCAAGGCGCTGGTCGCGCTCGCCGCCGGGGATGGCGCGGCGGCGCGGCAGGAAAGCCTGCGGGCACGGCGTATGCTCGGTGATACCCCGCAAACCCTGCTGCTCGCGGCCTACGCCGCGCGCCAAGCCGGGCAGGAAGCCGAGGCGGCGGCCGTCTATGAGAGCCTGACCCGGCATCGTGAGGCGAGTTTCCTTGGTTTTCGGGGCCTGTTCCAGCAAGCCGTCGGGCGCGAGGATTGGGATGCCGCGGCGGATCTGGCGCGGCGCGCCGAGGCGGCGTTTCCGGGTGCCGCATGGTTGCGGCGCGAGCGGCTGGCGATGGCGCTCCGGCGCGGCGCGTGGTCGGAGGCCCTGACCCTCGCCGGGCCGGATGCGCCGCGCGCCGCCTATGCCGCCGCCGCCGCGATCGCGGCCCCCGATCCCGCCGCCGCGCAACGCTTGGCGCGCCGTGCCTTGCAAGACGACCCCGGTCTCACCGTCGCCGCGCTGGCCTATGCCGAGCGGCTGCGCGCGGCCGGTAAGGAGCGCGCCGTGGCGCGGGTGCTGCGCGCCGCCTGGGCGGCCAATCCGCACCCCGATCTCGCCGCTTTCGCGCTCGCCCCGCTCGCCGACGCGATGGCCCGCTTCCGCGCCGCGGGCACCCTCGTCGCGGGGCGGGCGGAGGATGCGGAAAGCCATCTCCTCCTCGCCCGCACGGCGTTGGAAGCGGGGCTGATCGGCCAGGCGCGGCATCACGCCGAAGCGGCGCGCGCGACGCTCCACCAGCGCCGCGTCTTCCTCCTGCTCGCCGATATCGCCGGGCGTGAGGCCTCCGGGGAACACCGCGCCGCCGCGGACGAGGCGCAGGCGGCGGCGCTGCGGCAAGCGGCCATGGCCGATCCCGATCCCGCTTGGCATTGTGACGCCTGTGCCGCGCCTCTCGCCACCTGGCAGCCGGTCTGCCCGGCCTGTGGGGTGGCGGGCCGGGTGGTCTGGGGCGCGATGCCGCGAATTTCGCCCCGGGCGTTGGATGGTGACCCGGCAAAATCTACCGCGCTGTTAACCCCAAGGTAATCGCCACCCGGCAATCTCTGCCCATGGCAAAAGGCCAAATGGCCGGGAGCGGGTGGAGCATGGAGCGGTGGATGCTTTGGCCCTTGGCGGCTTCGGCACGCGGGGCGGTTGGGGGTTCGGTTCCCGGCACGATCGACGGCGCGGGGGCGGCGTGATGCAGGCGCTGCTGGACGGTCTCAAGACCCTCGGCCCGCTGCGTCTGGCGGCGATGGCGGCGGTGGCGATCGGCACGCTCGGCCTGCTTGCCTTGCTCGCGTTTCGCGGCGCCGACCAACGCATGGCCCTTCTCTATGGCGATCTCGATATGCGTGAATCGGCGCAGATCGCGGAGCAGCTCGACCACGCCCATATCGCCCATCAAACTGGCCATGATGGGGCGGAAATCCTGGTGCCCACGGATCAGGTGGCGAAAGCCCGCCTCCTGCTCGCGAAAGACGGGCTGCCGAGCGGTGGCTCGGTGGGCTATGAAATCTTCGATCGCTCCGACACGCTGACCGCCAATCAGTTTCAGTTGGCGATCGATCAGACCCGGGCGCTGGAGGGGGAACTCGCGCGCACCATCCGCGCGATCCATGGCGTCCGCGCCGCGCGCGTGCATCTCGTGCTGCCCCGCCGCGAACCCTTCTCGCGCGACCCCGAGGAGGCGCAGGCGAGCGTGCTGCTGACCATGGCCGGCGCCTCCCGCATGGACCGCGATGAGGTGCAGGCGATCCTCAATTTGGTCTCCGCCGCCGTGCCGGGCTTGAAGCCGCAAAATATCTCGATCGTCGATAGCCGCGGCAATCTCCTGGCCCGCGCCGGCACGCCGGTCGGCGACGGCGCTGCGGCGATGACCGCCGAGGAAATCCGCCGCGCAACCGAGCTTCGTCTCTCTCGCGCCGTCGAGGAGATGCTGGAGCAGAGCCTCGGCTTCGGCCATGTCCGCGCCGAGACCTCGGTGCAGATGAATTTCGACCAGATGCACCAGACGGACGAGAAATACGATCCCGACGGGCAGGTGGTGCGCAGCCAGCAGAGCGTCACCGACACGTCGAAATCGACGGACGGCGCCGCCAATGTCTCGGTGCAGAACAATCTGCCCAATCCCGACGCCGGCACCTCGAACACCACCAGCCAGGAAGGCCGCCAGGAAGACACGACGAATTACGAAATCAGCAAATCGGTGCGAACCCTGGTCCATGATGCGCCGCAGATCCAGCGTATCAGCATCGCGGTGATGGTCGATGGCATGATGGCGCCGGGCAAGAGCGGCAAGCCGGAATGGCAGGAACGCAGCCCCGAGGAGATCGCGCGCATCAGCGCTCTCGTCAAAAGCGCGGTCGGTTTCGATGAGAAGCGCGGCGATCAGGTGCAGGTGGTCAGCATGCGCTTCGCACAGGGTGACATGGCGCCGCCGGCGGCGGCCGGCCCGTTCGGTCTTGCGCTCGAACACGCCGATATCGTCCATCTCGTCGAAACCCTGCTGTTTGGTGTCGTCGGGGTGCTCGCGCTGCTCGTCGTCTTGCGGCCGATGGTGCTGCGGCTGACGGCGATCGCGGCGCCGCCGGCGCTGGCCGGACCGGCCGAAGGCGGGGAAGACGTGGCGGCGGGCAATCTTCTTGCCGGCGCCGATGGTGTGGCGCTGCCTGCGGCGGCGCAGCTCGCCATGCTGGAGGACGAAAGGATGACGACACTTGCCAATATCGAAGGCCAGTTGCGGCTTTCTTCCATCCGCAAGATCGCCGATCTGGTCGATAAGCACCCCGAGGAGTCGGTGGCGATCATGCGCGGCTGGATGGCCGAGGAGCAGAGCTGAACGATGGCCAAGATCGATGATCCGCGCGGCTTGAACGGGTCGCAAAAGGCCGCGATCCTGATGCTGGCGCTCGGCGAGGAGCAGAGCGGGCGCATCTTCGCCCTGATGCATGAAGACGAGATCAAGGAGGTTTCGTCGGCGATGGCGCAGCTCGGCTCGGTGCGTGCCGACCTCGTCGAACGGTTGTGCAATGATTTTTCCGAAAGCCTGGGCGGCGTCGGCAATATCGTCGGCAGTTTCGAGAGTACCGAGCGGATTTTGCAACGCGCCCTGCCGCGCGATCGCGTCCAGCAGATCATGGAGGAAATCCGCGGCCCGGCCGGGCGCACGATGTGGGACAAGCTCGGCAATGTCAGCGAGGCGGTGCTCGCCAACTATCTCAAGAACGAATACCCGCAGACCGTCGCCGTCGTGCTGTCGAAGGTGAAGCCCGACCACGCCGCGCGGGTTCTGGCGCTGTTGCCGGAATCCTTCGCGATGGAGGTGGTGATGCGCATGCTGCGCATGGAGAGTGTCCAGAAAGAGGTTCTGGAGGGCGTCGAACGCACCTTGCGCGCCGAGTTCATGTCCAATCTCGCGCGCAGCACCCGCCGCGACTCGCATGAAATGATGGCGGAAATCTTCAACAATCTCGACCGCCAGAGCGAGACCCGCTTCCTTGCCGCGCTCGAGGATCGCAACCGTGAATCGGCGGAACGGATCAAGGCGCTGATGTTCACCTTCGAGGATCTGCAACGCCTCAGCGGCGCGGCGATCCAGGTGTTGCTGCGCACTGCGGAGAAGGACAAGCTGCCGGTGGCCCTCAAGGGCGCCTCCGAGAAAGTGCGCGACCTTTTCTTCTCCAATATGTCCGAGCGTGCCGGGCGAATGCTGCGTGAGGAGATCGAGAATCTCGGGCCGGTGAAGCTCCGCGATGTCGATGACGCGCAGGCCAGCATCGTGTTGGTGGCCAAGGAACTCGCCGCGCAAGGCCAGATCGAGATCAGCGAAAGCAAGGGCGAGGAATTGGTCTATTGAGCGGGACAACGAAATCCCGGCCGCGCCCGGCGGCCGAGGAAAAACGGATGCTGTTCATCGAGGATTTCGATGCCGCCGAGATGCCGCCCGCGGACCCACCGGAGGGCGATGAGGCCGAGCCCGAGATCATCGTGCCGGCCTTTACCGCCGAGGATGTCGAGGCGGCGCGCCTCAGCGGCTACGAGGCGGGGGTCGCTGCGGGACGGGCGATGGTGCAGGGGGCGCGCGAGGCGGCGCTCGATGGCCTGCTCGCGGCGATCCGGGCGGCGCTCGCGGACGCGGCGGCCGGCGCGAAACTGCGTGCCGACGATATCGGGCGGGAATTGGCGCGGATGCTGGTCGGCTCGCTCGCGGCGGTGCTGCCCGATCTCGTTCGCCGTCATGGCGCCGCCGAAATCAGCCGTCTGGTGCAGGAATTATTGCCGCCCATGGCGCTCGAGCCCGAGATCCTGGTGCGTGTCGCCGCCGGCGACCGCGATGCTCTGGCGGCGGATCTCGATCGCCTCGATGCGCATCTCGCATCACGTGTGCGCCTCATTGCCGAGGCGGGCATGAAGGCCGGTGATGTCGTCATCACCTGGAAGAATGGTCGCGCCAGCCGCGACAGCGCCGCGGCGGCCCGGCGGCTCGGCGAATTGTGGCAGCGCTTCGGGCTGGCTGTGGACATCAACGCGGAGAGGGAATTGGTCGATGCCGAATGAACCGGATTTCATCGAGGGCAGCGATGCGCTGGATGTCACCGATACCAGCGTGCCGCGCGGCGCCCGCGATCTCGAGGCGGTGTACGACATTCCGGTGACGGTGAGCGCCGTTCTCGGCAAGGCGACGATGCAGGTCAATCAACTGCTCAAACTCGGCCGTGGCGCGGTGGTCGAGCTCGACCGCAAGCTGGGCGAGGCGATCGATATCTACGTCAATAATCGTCTTGTCGCGCGTGGCGAGGTGGTGATGGTCGACGACAACCGCCTGGGTGTGACGATGACCGAAATCGTCAAGGCGGATCGGGTGGTTTGAGAGGCGGCGCGGTGGACGGGAGCGGTTGCGGGCGATGCAAGTTCTGATCATCGGATCCCTGGCGGCGGAGTTGGGCCAGGCGGCGCAGATCGCGATCGCGCGCGGCGCCCGGCTCGACCAGGCCGACGGCATCGAGCCGGCCTTGATCCGGCTGCGCGCCGATGCCCGCGTCGATCTCGTTCTCTGCGACATCCGGCATGATATCGCTGGGCTGATCCGCGCGATGTTCGCCGAGCGCATCCTGGTGCCGGTGATCGCCTGCGGGATCGGCAATGACGCCGAGGCGGCGGTGCGCGCGATCGAGGCGGGGGCGCGGGAATTCCTGCCACTGCCGCCGGATGCCGAGCTGATCGCGGCCATTCTCGAAGCGGCGGCCGGCGAGAGCCAGGCGATGATCGTCCGCGACCCGCTCATGCAGGCCACCATCCGCCGTGCCGAACAGGTGGCGCGATCGGATGCGTCGGTGCTGATCTCGGGGGAATCGGGTACCGGCAAGGAGGTTCTGGCGCGCTATGTCCATCGTCGCTCGCGCCGCGCGGCGGCGGCGTTCGTTGCCCTCAATTGCGCGGCGATTCCGGAAAATCTCCTCGAATCCGAACTTTTCGGCCACGAGAAAGGCGCGTTTTCCGGCGCCGTCGCCCGTCGCGTCGGCAAATTCGAGGCGGCCGATGGTGGCACGCTTTTGCTCGATGAAATCAGCGAGATGGATATTCGTCTGCAAGCCAAGCTGTTGCGGGCGATCCAGGAGCGCGAGATCGACCGTCTCGGCGGCGCGGGACCGGTGCGGGTGAATGTACGCCTTCTCGCCACCACCAATCGTGATCTCAAGGCCGAGATCGCCGCCGGCCGGTTTCGGGAAGATCTCTATTTTCGCCTCAACGTCGTCAATCTGGTGATCCCGCCGCTCCGCGAGCGACCAGCCGATATCATCGCTTTGGCCGAACATTTTGCCCGCCATTTTGCCGAACTCAACGGGCTTCCGGCGCGGCCGCTGGCGCCGGCGGCGCGCGGCGCGCTGCGCTGCCATCCGTGGCGGGGCAATGTGCGCGAACTTGAAAACATCCTTCATCGCGCGGTGCTGTTGGCGGAAGGAGACGAGATCGATCTCGCTGCGATCGAACTGCCGCCAGCCGATGTCGCAGGGCTCACGACGAGCAGCAGGCCCGCCGCCGTGGCCTCGGTTTCGGCGCCAAGCGCGGCTCCGGTCTCGGCGCTGGTCGGGCGTACCGTCGATGAGGTCGAACGCGACCTCATTCTCGAAACCCTGGAACACACCTTCGGCAACCGCACCCATGCCGCGGTCATGCTCGGCATTTCCATCCGCGCGCTTCGCAACAAGCTCCGCGATTACGCCGCGCAAGGACTTGCCGTGCCGCCACCGCCAGCCGGCAGTATGGCCGCGGCGGCGGTGGCCTGAGGCGCCATGGCGGAAATCGCGGCCAAATCGGCGGCGCCCTGGCTCGCGGTCTTCGGCGGGCGGCTGCGCCCTTATCTCCCGGGGAGCGATATCGGGCTCGCGCTCGGTGTCGTGGCATTGCTCTCGGTGCTCATCCTGCCGCTGCCGGCGTTCGTGCTCGATGTCTGTCTGTCGCTCTCGATCACCTCCTCGATCCTCGTCCTGATGGTCGCCCTGTTTCTCGAAAAGCCGCTCGATTTCTCCAGCTTCCCGACCTTGCTGCTGCTGACGACGCTGCTTCGCCTGGCGCTCGAGGTCGCAACGACGCGGCTCATCCTCGCGCATGGCAATGAGGGGCCGCTCGCGGCCGGGCATGTCGTCGCCGCCTTTGGCGGGTTTTTGATGGGCGGCGACGTGGTGATCGGCGTGATCCTGTTCGCGATCCTGCTGGTGGTGAACTTCATGGTCATCACCAAGGGCTCGGGCCGCATCGCCGAGGTTTCGGCGCGCTTCAGCCTCGATGCCATGCCGGGGAAACAGATGGCGATCGATGCCGATCTCTCCTCGGGCATGATCGACGACAAGACGGCGCGCCGCAGGCGGCGTGAACTGGAGGCCGAAAGCGGCTTTTACGGCGCGATGGATGGTGCCGCGCGGTTCGTCCGGGGGGACGCCATCGCGGCGCTGATCATCACCGCGATCAACATCGTCGGCGGCCTCACGATTGGCCTGGTGCGCCATGGCATGCCGTTCGCCGACGCCGCCGCGACCTTCACCACACTCACCGTCGGTGACGGGCTGGTCGCGCAGATCCCGGCACTCCTGGTGTCCACCGCCGCCGGCATCGTGGTGACCAAGGGCGGCATGGAGGGCAAGGCGAATGTGGCGCTGCTCGCCGAGATCGGCGGGCGGCCGAAGCCGCTCGCGCTCGCCGCCGGTGCCGCGACCATCCTCGCGCTGATGCCGGGCTTGCCGGCGCTGCCGTTTCTCGGGCTTGCCGGGTTGGCCGGCGGGGCGGCGTGGCTGCGCCGGAACCATGTCCCCGGCCTTACCCTCGCGCTCGGCCCGGAGATTCCGGCGCCACCGGCCGAGCCGCCGATCAGCGAGGCGCTGCGTATCGATCTGATCCGGCTCGAACTCGGCTATGGTCTGCTTGCTCTGGCGAATGGCGAGCCGCCGCGGCTGACCGAGCAGATCAAAGGGATGCGCCGCGCCATCGCCGCCGAGATGGGCTTCGTGCTGCCGCCGGTGCGCATCCAGGACAATATGCAACTCCCCGCCGATGGCTACGCCATTCGCATCAAGGAAATCGAGGCCGGGCGCGGCGAGGTGCGGATGAACGCGCTGCTCGCCATGGACCCCAAGGGCGGGCGCCCGGATCTCGCCGGCGAGCGCACCACCGAGCCGGCTTTCGGCCTGCCAGCGCTCTGGATCGCACCGGAAGCGCGCGAGGAGGCGACGTTCCGCGGTTGCACCGTTGTCGATCCGCCAAGTGTGCTCGCAACCCACCTGACCGAGGTCGTGCGCGAGAACATGGCCGAATTGCTCTCTTACGCCGAAACCCAGAAACTCCTCGACGAATTGCCGCGTGAACAGCAGAAGCTGGTGGCCGATATCATCCCGACGCAGATCTCCGTCGGTGGGGTGCAGCGGGTCTTGCAGGCGCTGCTCGGCGAGCGGGTCTCGATCCGCGACCTGCCGACCATTCTCGAGGGCATCCAGGAAGCGACGAGCGGGCAGGGGCGTGGTTTCGGCGCTATCGTCGCGCATGTGCGGGCGCGGCTCGCGCGGCAATTGAGCGACAGCCATGTCAGTGCCGGCGGCTATATCCCGCTGGTCACCCTCTCGCCGGAATGGGAGGGGGCGTTCGCGGATGCCTTGGTCGGCCCGGCCGAGGATCGCCAGCTCGTGATGTCGCCGCAGCGGTTGCAGGAATTCATGCACCGCTTCCGGGCGGTGTTCGAGCAGGCCGCGGCCAGTGGCGAGGCGCCGGTATTGCTCACCAGCGTGCCGATCCGCCCGCATGTGCGCGCGATCGTCGAGCGCATCCGCCCGGCGACCGCGGTGCTGGCGCAGTCCGAAATCCATCCGCGCGCCCGCATCCGCACCGTCGGCACGGTATGACGGTGAACGGTATGACGGTGATGGGCATGATGACCGTGTTGCGCGGGGAGCGAGAGATATGCGGCTGAAGCTCTATCGCGCCCCGAGCATGGCGGCGGCGATGGCGGAATTGCGCCGCGAACTCGGCGCCGAGGCGCTGATTCTCGGCAGCCGGCGGGTGGCGGGCGGTGTCGAGGTGACGGCGGCGCTCGACACCGAGGCGGCGGCGTCTATTTCTGGCGCGATCGCGGACGGCGCGACGGCGGATGGGCGCCGGGGGCGACGGGAGGCGCTCGCCTTTCACGGGGTTCCGGTGGCGCTGGCGGCGTTGCTCGAGGAGGGAGATCTGGCGGCGGGGTTGGCCCGGCATTTCGCCTTCGCCGCCTTGCCGCTCGCGGCGGGGGGCGCGCCGCTGTTATTCGTCGGCCCGCCGGGCGCTGGCAAGACCCTGACGGTGGCGCGGCTGGCCACCCGGCTGGTGTTGGCGGGGGGCGCGCCGCTGGTGATTTCCGCCGATGGCCGGCGCGCCGGCGCGACCGAGCAATTGGCCGCCTATACCAGGCTGCTCAGCCTCAACCTCTTGGTCGCGAGCCAGCCGGGATCGCTCGCCCGCGCGCTGACGCGCCGGCATGACGGCGCCCCGGTATTGATCGATGCGCCCGGGCTCGACCCCTTCGACCCCGCCGCCGGCGCCGAAATCGCCGCCCTTGCCGGTGCGGCTGCGGCGCGCGTCGTTCTGGTGCTGCCGGGTGGTCTCGATGTCGCCGAGGCCGCCGATCTCGCCGCCGCGTTCAGCGCCGCCGGCGCCGTCTCCCTGGTCGCGACCCGGCTCGATCTGGCGCGGCGCTTGGGCTCCGTGCTCGCTGCCGCCGCCGCCGGCCGGCTGGGTCTGGCCGAAGCCGGGGTGGGTAGCGGCGCCGCCGACGGGCTGGTGCCGATGACCGCCGATTTTCTCGCCGAGCGGCTGCTCCGGGGCATTGCGCCGGCCAGCGCCCGTTCTCCAATAGAGGCGTATGCATGATGCGTGATGCCCGCTCGATCCCCCGCGATCTCCCCGGCGTGCCGGGGAGCAATGTGCTGCCGCTTCGGCGTGGGCGGCTGATCGCCATCGCCTCGGGCAAGGGCGGGGTGGGCAAGACCTGGCTCGCGATCACCCTCGCCCATGCGCTCGCCCGGGCCGGGCGGCGGGTGCTGTTGTTCGATGGCGATCTCGGTCTCGCCAATGTCGATATCCAGCTCGGCTTGATGCCGGAGCGTGATCTCGGCGGCCTGATCACCGGGCGGGCGAGCCTCCCCGAGAGCGTGACGGCGTTCGCGCCGGGCGGGTTCGATATTCTCCCCGGCCGTTCCGGCTCGGGCGCGCTCGCCGCGCTGGAACCCCCGGCCCTGGCCCGCGTGCTGGCCGAACTGCGCGCCGCGACCGCGCTCTATCAGACCGTGGTGCTCGATCTCGGCGCCGGGCTCGATCGGGCGGTGCGGCGGATGGCGGTGGCGGCCGATACCCTGGTGGTGGTCGCGACCGATGAGCCCACCAGCCTCACCGACGCCTACGCGGTCTTGAAGCTCCACGCCGCCGATCTCGCGCCGGAAAAGGGCAACGGCGATGTCCGGGTGGTGGTGAACCAAGCCGCGAGCCAGGCCGCCGGGGAGAAGACGTTCGCCACATTGGCGCGGGCCTGCCAGGCCTTTCTCGGCCGCACCCCGGAATGCGCCGGGGTGGTGCGGCGTGACGACCGGGTGCGGGAGGCGATCCGCCGCCAGAGCCTCCTCCTCACCCGCCATCCGACCAGCCCGGCGGCGGCGGACGTGGAGCGGTTGGCGGCCGGGTTCGCCGCCGAGCAGCACGGGCTTGTCGCCGCGGGCTGACGCTGGTAGCGCGGTTTTGTGAACCATGCGTGGCAGAGATGGACTTGGCGGAGATGGGGCGCGATCCTGGCGGTGGCAGGCTGTTGTTTGAGCGCGCCAGCCCAGGCCGCGTGGCAGGAGGGCGCGGTGCCGGCGGCGTCGGTTTCGGCGCGTCTGGTGCTCGCCGGGCCAAGCAGCGATTCGCCCCCACCCCTGCCCAAGAATTTTTGCCCGCCGCCTCCGCCGGCGGCGGCGCTGTCGTTTCCCGCCTTGCGGGCGGCCCTGCACCCGGGCGGGCATGTCGAAATCCTGGCCATCGGCTCGGGCAGCATTCTCGGCCCGCCGCCGGGACGGATTTTCGACTCCTTCGCCTATCGCATGGCGCAGGAACTAAAAGCCGCGATGCCCGGCGCCGATATCGCGCTCAATCTTTACGGCGGGCGCGGGTTGGCCGCCGAAACCCTGAGCCGTGACCTCGCCGGCAGGCTGGCCGAGCGGCCGGTGCAACTGGTGATCTGGCAGACCGGCACGATCGAGGCGCTGCGGCGGGTTTCCACCGCGGCGTTCGCCCGCTCACTCGAAGATGGCCGCGCGGCGGTGGCGCGGGCCGGGGCGGGGCTGATCCTGGTCGATCTGCCCTATAGCCGGATTTTGCGCATGCATGCCGATTTGCGCCCCTATGAGGCGGCGTTGCGGGCCGCCGCGACCGAGCCGGGGGTCGCGCTGTTTCCTCGTTTCGATTTGATGCGCGGCTGGGCTGAAGGGGGCGGGGTCGATCTCGAGCATGCTCGCCGGGCGGAGCGGCTTTTGGATGCGCGGCGCCTCCAGGTCTGTCTCGGGCGGGTGCTGGCGCGCGATATCCTGGCCGGCCTGCCGCCCCAGGGCACGGCAGTCGAGCGGCATCTCAGCCGCTGAACGCCGAGGGTTTGACATCGCCTCTTGATCGCGGACGGCGGGGGAGCTAACCCGTATCTCCATACCCGCCGGACGAGAAGCGTGCCGGCATGTCGAAAGCGGGAAGATCGGCCGATGCGATTTCTGGGGCGGCGGTTCGCCGTATTTGCGAGCTTACTCACCGGGGCGATGGGGGGAATGACAACGCTCGCGCGTTCGGCGCTGGCGCAAGCGCCCAAGCCGTGGGAGATGGACATGCAGCCGGCTTTCAGCCCGGTGAAGCATGACATCATCGCGTTGCACGATTTCGTGCTGGTGATCATCACCCTGATCACCTTGTTCGTCGGCGCGCTGCTGGTCTGGGTGCTCTATCGCTACAACGGTAAGCGCAACCCGGAGCCGAGCCGTACCAGCCACAATACCTTGATCGAGGTGCTGTGGACGGTGTTGCCGATCCTGATCCTGGTAATCATCGCCATTCCCTCGTTCCGCCTGGTCTATTACGAGGATCGCACCCAGGATCCGGCGCTGACGATCAAGGTCACCGCGCATCAATGGTATTGGGAATATGGCTATCCCGACCAGGGCGGGCTCGATATCGAGAGCCGCATCATCCCGGACAGCCAGATCAAGCCCGGCCAGATGCGCCTTCTCGAGGTGGATAACCCGCTGGTGGTGCCGGTGGGCAAAAATATCCGCGTCCTCACCACCTCGACGGATGTCATCCACAGCTTCTTCATCCCGAGCCTTGGCGTGCAACGCTACGCGATCCCCGGCCGCGAGATCGAAACCTGGGTGCGGGTCGAGAAGCCCGGTAGATATTATGGCGAGTGCAACCAAGTGTGTGGCATGAACCATAGTCGGATGCCGATCGTCGTCGAGGCGCTGAGCGAGGCGGATTTCAAGGCTTGGGCGGCGAAAGCCAAGGCGCAGGAGCAGACATCGGAGAACGCGCCGGCGAAGTCCGGCGATGACCGTCTGGTGGAGGATCGTCTGGCTGCGGCTGGACCGATGAACGAGGCGCGGCGCTGACCCTCCTTACCGGGCAGTGCCTTTCGAGGAGTTGAGTGAGATGGCAAGTGCAACCACCCATGATCACGCCCATGGAGAACATCACGGGCATTCCCCGGGTTTCGCCGCGCGCTGGCTTTTTAGCACTAACCACAAAGATATCGGCTCGCTTTATCTGATCTTTGCCGCTATCGCCGCCCTCATCGGCGGCGGGCTGTCGATGATCATGCGCGCCCAATTGATGTATCCCGGCCAGCACATTGTCGAGAACGGGCAGATTTGGAACACCATCGTCACCGCGCACGGGCTGATCATGATCTTTTTCGTGGTCATGCCGGGGCTGATCGGCGGTTTCGGCAACTGGTTCGTGCCTCTGATGATCGGGGCCCCGGATATGGCATTCCCGCGCCTCAACAATATCAGCTTCTGGCTTTTGGTGCCGGCATTGGCCTTGGTCTGTACCGGGTTGCTGATGGGCGAATCGGGTTCCGGCTGGACACTCTATCCACCGCTCTCGAACGCGATGTACGAGCCCGGGCCGGGCATGGATTTCACCCTGTTCGCGCTCCATCTGGCTGGCGTTTCCTCCCTGCTCGGCGCGATCAACTTCATCACCACCATCTTCAACATGCGCGCCCCGGGCATGACGCTGCACAAGATGCCGCTCTTCGTCTGGGGCATGCTGGTGACGGCGTTTCTGCTGCTGCTCTCGATCCCGGTGCTCGCCGGGGCGATCACCATGCTGATCACCGACCGCAATTTCGGCACCACGTTCTTCGACCCGCAAGGCGGTGGTGACCCGGTTCTGTTCCAGCATCTGTTCTGGTTCTTTGGCCATCCCGAAGTCTACATCATGATCCTGCCGGCGTTCGGAATCATCAGCCATATCGTCTCCACCTTCAGCCATAAGCCGGTATTCGGCTATCTCGGCATGGCGTACGCGATGGTGGCGATCGGGGTCGTCGGCTTCGTGGTCTGGGCGCATCACATGTTCGTCTCCGGCATGGATGTCGATACCCGCGCCTATTTCATGGCCGCGACCCTGGTGATCGCGGTGCCGACGGGGGTGAAAATCTTCTCCTGGATCGCGACCATGTGGGGCGGGGCGATCGAAATGACCGTGCCGATGCTGTGGGCGGTGGGCTTCATCTTCGTCTTCACCATCGGCGGCGTCACCGGTGTCGTGCTGGCTAATGCCGGCATCGACCAGGTCGTGCACAACACCTACTACGTCATCGCGCATTTCCATTACGTGCTCTCGCTCGGTGCGGTATTTGGGCTTTTTGCCGGAATTTATTTCTGGATCGGCAAGATGACCGGCCGGCCGTTTCCGGAATTCTGGGCGCGGGTGCATTTCTGGATGTTCTTCATCGGCGTCAATCTGACCTTCTTCCCGATGCATTTCCTTGGCCTCGCGGGGATGCCGCGCCGCTATCCCGACTATCCGGAGGCGTTCGCCGGCTGGAATTATGTCTCCTCGATCGGTGCCTATATCGCCGGGCTCTCGGCGCTGGTGTTCTTCTACGTCATGTTCCGCACCTTCACCTCGAAGGAGCGGCTGGGCAATAATTACTGGGGCGAGGGCGCGACTACGCTGGAATGGACGGTGAGTTCGCCGCCGCCCTTCCATACCTATGAGGAGCTGCCGCAGATCCGCTGACGGCAGGCACGGGGATGAGCAATTCGGCCTGGATCGCGGCGCGCGGCGGGGAGATCATCTCCCCGCCAGCAGCCCCCCCGGTGGCGACGGTGGGCGACTGGGTGGCTCTGCTCAAGCCGCGGGTGATGACGCTGGTCGTGTTCACCGGGCTGGTCGGTCTCCTGGTCGCGCCCGGCACGCTGCACCCGGTTCTCGCCCTCACCGCCATCCTTTGCATCGCGGTCGGCGCCGGCGCAGCCGGGGCGATCAATATGTGGTACGATCGCGACATCGATGCGGTGATGCGGCGCACCGCGCGGCGGCCGGTGCCGGATGGACGAATAGCGCCGGCGGATGCGCTCGGCTTCGGGATCGCGCTCGCGGCGGCGTCGGTGCTGGTCATGGGGCTCGCGACCAACGCCGCCGCCGGCGCCATTCTCGCCGCCTCGATCCTGTTTTACGTTTTCGTCTACACGATGTGGCTGAAGCGGCGGACGCCACAGAATATCGTCATTGGTGGTGCCGCCGGGGCGTTTCCACCGCTGATCGGCTGGGTCGCGGTGACCGGCCATCTCGCGCTGACGCCGCTCGTGCTCTTCGCTATCATCTTCTTCTGGACGCCGCCGCATTTCTGGTCGCTCGCGCTCTATGCGCATGGCGATTACGCGCGCGCCGGTGTGCCGATGCTGCCGGTGGTGGCCGGCGGGCGGGCGACGCGGCGGCAGATCATGCTCTATACGCTGCTTCTGGTGCCCCTCACGCTGCTGCCCTGGGCGCTTGGCGAGGCCGGGAGGGTCTATGGTTTCGCCGCTTGCGGGCTCGGGCTCGGTTTCGTGGTCAGCGCCTGGCGGGTGCTGCGCGACGCTCAGGACGCGGCCGGGCGCAGCTTGACCCGGGATGCGCCGGCGCGTTCCGCGTTCCGCTATTCCATCCTCTATCTTTTCGTTCTCTTCGCGGCTTTGGCCGTCGACCGGCTGATTGGGTGAGCGCGTGGCGATCGAGCCGGCCCCCTCCCTTCCGCCGATCAAGCGCGCCGACCTCGATCGCCGGCGGCGGGGGCGCAACTGGGCGCTGCTCGTGGTGCTGTTCGCGCTCGCCGGTCTGTTCTACGCCATTACCATCGCCAAGCTGACGCGCCATTGACCTGCTATTCACCGCCCTCGCATCGCCGCTGACCACGGTTTTCGCCCACCAGCCTCTTGAACGGCGCGCCCTTTTGGCGATGATGCGCGGACTAGGCCTTTCCCCCGCCGGACCCCGGTCCGGCCGAGACGAGACGGACGAGACATGAGCACTGACTCCCACGCTGCCGCCCTCCCTGCCGCCAGTTCCGGCCTGAAGCAGCCCTATCATCTGGTCGATCCCAGCCCGTGGCCGATCATCGGCGCGCTGGCCGGCGGGCTGACCGTGCTCGGCATCGTTTTCGAGGCCCATTACCATAGCTGGCTGCTGCTGATCCTTGGCCTGCTCGGCGTGCTCGGGGTGATGTTCTTCTGGTGGCGCGACGTTTTGAAGGAAAGCCACACACCGGGCCTCCATTCCCCGGTGGTGCGGCTTGGCCTCCGCTACGGCATGATGTTCTTCATCACCAGCGAGGTGATGTTCTTCGTCGCCTTCTTCTGGGCGTTCTTCAATTTCGCCTTGTTCCCCGAGCACGTTGCGGGCGCCAAGGAAATGATCTGGCCGCCGGAGGGGATCCATACCTTCGCCCCGTTCCATATCCCGTTCTTGAACACCATGATCCTGCTCCTGTCTGGAACCACGGTCACCTGGGCGCATCACAGTCTTCTGGAGAATGACCGCAAGGGGTTGGTCATGGGGCTGTTGCTGACGGTGCTACTCGGCATCAGCTTCACCGGGTTTCAGGTGCTCGAATATTCCCATGCGCCGTTTCATTTCGGTGGCACCATCTATCCCTCGATCTTCTTTCTCGCCACTGGCTTTCACGGATTTCACGTGATCGTCGGGACGCTGTTCCTGATCGTGTGCTTCTTCCGCGCCTCCTCCGGGGAATTCACCCCCGAACGCCATTTCGGCTTCGAGGCGGCGGCCTGGTACTGGCATTTCGTCGATGTTGTCTGGCTGTTCCTCTTCGTTTGCATCTATTGGTGGGGCGCCTCGCCGGTTTCCGCCGGTTAGGGTGATGGCCGCCGCCCCGGACCCCGCCCCGTCGCTGGTGACGGCGGCGCTCTGGGGGCGGTGTCCGCGTTGCGGCATGGGGGCAGTTTTTTCCGGCCTGCTGACGGTACGGCCGAATTGCGCGGTATGCGGCCTTGATCTCAGCGCCCATGATGCCGGTGACGGGCCGGCGGTTGCGGTGATCTTCGTCCTCGGCACGCTGATCATGGGGCTGGCTTTCTGGGTCGAATTCACGTTTTCGCCGCCGCTCTGGGTGCATGCGGTGCTGTGGCCGGTGATCACGGTGCCGCTCGCCATCGCGATGATGCGCCCGCTCAAGGCCGGGCTGATCGCGCTGCAATACCGCTATCGCCGCAACGAGATGGGGCGGTGACCGCGCCCGCCGCGCACAGGTCCGCGAGCGGAAGCCGCTTTCTGATCCCGACCCTGAGCGTCGCGGTGATGCTCGCGCTTCTGGTCGCGCTCGGGGTCTGGCAAATGCGGCGCCTTGCCTGGAAAGAGGGTATCCTGGCGGCGATCGCCAGCGCCGAGGCGGCGGCGCCGGTGCCGCTGCCGGCAGCGCCGACCCCGTTCGAGAAAATCATCGTGCATGGCCGCTATCTGCCGGTGATCGCGCTCTATGGCGCCGAAGTGCGGGAAACCATGCATGGCCCGGCGATGGGCGGGCAGCTTTTGCAGGTTCTGGTGCCGGAGGCCGGGCCGCCGATTCTGGTCGCGCGAGGCTGGGTGCCGGATGGGGCGCTGGCCGCTTTCGCCGAGGCAGCGCCCAAGGTGTCGGTGACCGGCTTCATCCGGCAGCCGGTGCGCCCGGGCTTGTTCACGCCGCGCGATGATCCCGGGCGGCTGCGCTTTTATACGCTCGATCCGGCGCGGATCGGCGCCGCCCTCGGCCTAAAAGCGGTCGCCCCGTTCACGGTGATGGCGATGGGGCCACCCCCGCCCGGCGGTGTCCCGGCTCCCGCCGAAAGCTTGCCGCGGCCGCCGAACAACCATCTCTCCTATGCGCTGACCTGGTTTGGCCTCACGATCGTCCTCTTGGTGATTTACGGTCTTTGGCTGCGAAGGAATTGGCAACGATGAACGAAGCCCTGAGCCGTCTCCGCGCACGCTTTGCCCGCATCGCGACGATCGAGGAGGCGCAAGCGATGCTCGGCTGGGATGCCGCGGCGATGATGCCGCCGGGGGGTGGGCCGGCACGTGGCGAGCAGCTCGCGGTCCTCGCCGGTCTTGCGCATGATCTGCTGGTCGCCGGCGAGACGGCGGATTGGCTCGCGAGCGCGGATCCCGGTGACGACCCATGGGAGAGCGCCAATCTCGCTTTGATGCGCGATCGCCATCGCCGCGCCGCGGCGCTGCCGGGCGATCTCGTCGAGGCGCAGGCGCGGGCCAATTCGGCGTGCGAGAAAATCTGGCGCGAGGCCCGCGCCACGGCCGATTTCGGGCGGGTTCTGCCTGCCTTTGCCGAGGTCGTGCGGCTCGCGCGTGAAGCCGCCGCGGCGCTCGGGGAGGCGCTCGGCGTCGATCCCTATGACGCGCTGATGGAGGGGTTTCAGCCTGGCGTGCGGGCGGCGGACGTGGTGCCGGTTTTCGCGACCTACGAGGCGTTCCTCGCCGATGCCCTGCCGGTGGCGGAGGCACGCCAGATCGCGCCGAGGAAGCCGGAAGGCCCGTTTCCCGAAGCCGCGCAGGAGGCGCTCTGCCGGCGCATGGCGGCGCGCGCCGGGCTCGATTTCGCCCATGCGCGGCTCGATCGCTCGTCGCATCCATTCTGTGGCGGAACGACAAGCGATATCCGTATCACCACCCGCTATGACGAGGCCGATTTCGCGCAAAGCCTGATGGGGGTGATGCACGAGACCGGGCACGCGCTCTATGAACGCGGGTTGCCGTCCGCTCATGCCCGCCAGCCGGTCGGCATGGCGGCGGGGATGGCGGTGCATGAGAGCCAGTCCCTGATCATCGAGATGCAGGCCTGCCGCTCGGACGCGTTTCTCGCCTGGCTCGGCCCGGTCCTGCGCGAGAGTTTCGACGGCGAGGCAGCGGTTTACGCGCCCGAGAACCTGGCGCGGCTCTGGCGGCGCGTAGCGCGAGGCCATATCCGGGTCGATGCCGACGAGATGACCTATCCCGCCCATGTCAGTCTCCGCTTTCGTCTCGAACGGGCGTTGATCGCCGGGGAGCTGGCGCCGGCCGACCTGCCGGCGGCGTGGCGCGAGGGGATGGCGGCGCGGCTCGGCATCACGCCGCGCAACGACGCCGAGGGGTGCTTGCAGGATATTCACTGGTATGACGGCGCGTTCGGCTATTTCCCGAGCTACACGCTGGGCGCGATGGCGGCGGCGCAACTGATGGCGGCGGCGCGGGCGGCGGTGCCGGGGCTCGATGCGGCGCTCGGGGCGGGTGATTTCACCCCGCTCCGCGCCTGGCTCGGGGCGGCGATCCACGCCCGCGGCAGCCTGCTCGGATTCAACGATCTGCTGCGCGCGGCGACCGGCAAGCCGCTCGATCCCGAGGATTTTCTCGCCCATCTGCGGCGCCGCTATCTCGGCGCTGGATGAAGCGCCCGCACCAAGGCAGGTGGGGGAAGGGGAGGAGGTTCTTTTTGGCAAAAAAAGGTCAAAAACTCTATTCGCTGGACAGCGCCTGCGGCCCCGTTGCCATGTCGAGCCGCCGCCGGAGTGAGATCAGATCCGCCCAGGCGGCGCGTTTGGCGCCGGGCGAGCGCAACAGATAGGCGGGATGATAGGTTGCGAGCACCGGCAGCGGCGCCGCGAGGCCGGGGATATCGACCTCCCGCCAAGTGCCGCGCAGCCGGGTGATGCCACCGCCGCCGCCGAGCAGCGCCTTGGCCGCGAGCCCGCCGAGCAAAAGCAGATGCCTAGGGCCCACCAGCGCGATCTGACGATGAAGGAAGGGGAGGCAGAGCGACACCTCGGCATCGGTCGGGCTGCGGTTACCCGGTGGGCGCCAGGGGATCAGATTGGTGATCAGATAATGGTCGCGAGTAAGCCCGATGCTGGCCAGCATGCGGTCCAGCAATTGTCCCGAGGGGCCGACGAAAGGCTTGCCGATGCGGTCTTCCTCGGCACCCGGCGCCTCGCCGATCAGCATCAACCCGGATTCCGGGTTGCCATCGTTGAACACCAGATGGGTCGCGGTTTCGCTCAAGCCGCAGCCGTCGAAGGCGGCGAGGGCGGCGCGCAATTCGTCGAGCGAGCGGCAGGCGGCGGCAAGGGACGCGGCGCGTGCGGCGGGCGGCGGCAAAGCGCCGCTCGCGGCCGCGGGAGGCGTGGTAGCGGGAGAGGGTGACGGGGGACGACTGCGAGAGGGCGCGGCTGGGGGCACGGCCGCCAGCGTCGCGAGATGGTCGATCGGCGTCTCGGCCAGCGCCTCATCGGCACCCCATTCGAGATGTAGCCGCAGCGCGGCGGTCAGCGCCGTTCGAAGATCCATCCCTCACATTTTGCACAATCGGCGGCGATCGGCTACACTTTCCCAAGCAGAAAGGAAAATGACGTATGGGTGAGGAAGATATCGCGCGAGAGAGAATGGATTTCGACGTCGTCATCGCCGGTGGCGGCCCAGCCGGTTTGGCGGCGGCGATCCGTTTGAAGCAAATCGCTCCCGAGATCGCGGTTTGCGTGGTCGAAAAGGGCAGCGAAATCGGCGCTCATATCCTCTCCGGCGCGGTGATCGAGCCGCGGGCGCTCGCCGAGCTGATCCCCGATTGGCAGGAAGCGGGCGCGCCGCTCACCACGCCGGCGGGCGCCGATCGTTTTCTGTTTCTCACCGCCCGCCGAGCCCAGCGTCTGCCGACGCCGCCGCAGATGCATAATGCCGGCAATTACGTCGCGAGCCTCGGCGATCTCTGCCGCTGGCTCGCTGCCCGCGCCGAGGCGCTCGGGGTCGAGATCTATCCCGGTTTTCCCGCCGCCGCGCTGATCGAGGAGGGGGGACGCATCGCCGGCATCGTCACCGGCGATATGGGCATCACTAAAACCGGAGAAAAAGGGCCGAATTATCAGCCCGGAATGGAACTCCGCGCCGCCTATACCGTGCTCGCCGAGGGCTGCCGCGGCTCGCTCAGCAAACAGGCGATCGCCCGTTTCGGTCTCGGCGAAGGGGCCGATCCGCCGACCTTCGCGATCGGGGTCAAGGAGCTATGGGAGGTGCCGGCGGAAAACCACCGCCCCGGCGAAATCACCCACACCATCGGCTGGCCACTCGACCGGCGAAGCTATGGCGGCTCGTTCCTCTATCATTTCGGCAAGGCTTTCATTTCCTACGGCTTCGTCGTCGGGCTCGATTATCGCAATCCCTGGCTGTCACCCTTCGAGGAGATGCAGCGGCTCAAGACCCATCCGGCGCTCTCCGGCCAATTCGCCGGCGGGCGGCGGATCAGCTATGGCGCGCGGGCGCTGGTCGAGGGGGGGCTGCAATCCTTGCCCAAGCTCGTATTCCCGGGCGGGATTCTGATCGGCGATGCCGCCGGTTTCCTGAACGTGCCCAAGATCAAGGGCACCCATATGGCGATGAAATCCGGCATGGTGGCGGCGGAGGCGCTGGCCGAGGCGCTGGCCGGCGACCGCCCCGCCGCGCTCGGCGCCTACCCCGAGCGGCTCCGCGCGAGCTGGCTGTGGGACGAATTGCGCCAGGCACGCAATATCCGCCCCGGTTTCGCCCGCTTCGGGCTCTGGGGCGGGCTCGTCAACGCGGCGATCGATACCTATGTGCTGCGCGGCCGGGCGCCATGGACCCTGCATCATCCCCACCCCGACCATGCGACGCTGCTCCCCGCCGATCAGGCGCCGCGCATCGACTATCCGAAGCCGGACGGGAAGCTCACCTTCGATCGCCTCGCCTCCGTCTTCATCAGCAACACCAACCACGAGGAAGACCAGCCGGCGCATCTCCGGCTGCGGACCCCGGAGCGTTGGCGGGAGGTCAATTGGCAACGCTTCGCTTCCCCCGAGAGCCGCTATTGCCCGGCCGGCGTCTATGAGGCGGTCGGGGTCGAGGAAGGCGCGCCGCGGCTCCAGATCAACGCGCAGAATTGTGTCCACTGCAAGACCTGCGACATCAAAGATCCGACCCAGAACATCGACTGGTGCGCGCCCGAGGGCGGTGGCGGCCCGAATTACCCAAGCGGGATGTAACCCGCGCCGACGCCTGTGGAATCGGCGCCGTGGTTCAAAACCGCGACGCCGGACACGCGTGTTTGCCGGGACGCTCGGATGCCGAACGGGCACCGGAGCGGGGAAATTCAGCGCAGATTGCGTTCCGGCGCGTCGGCGGTGAGATCGCCGTACGCTGGCGCCTCGGCCACTTCGTCGGCCACTGGGATCGAGGTCAGGACCGGGGTCGCGCGCTGTTCGGCCGGCGTGCGGAGATCGCGCGGCGCCGGGTTGAGCGGGAGCGAGCGGGGTTCACCCGCGGCGGCGAAGGTTTCGCCAGCCCGGCGATCATAGATGAAGCCGTGAGTCGGATAGATGCTGCCGAATTTGCCCTGATTGTCGAGCGCCACGCGAACCGCCGTCCAGTCATTCGCCGGCGAGACGTCGATCACCGCGATGTTGCGGCTGACGCGGTTCTGGCCCCAATGGGCTTGATCGATCTCGATCTCGCGGGAGTTGAGGATTTTCTTCACCACCGCGACATGGCCGAGACGCATGGCGCGATTGGCGCGGAAGGCGAGGACGCTGCCGGGTTCGGGCCGGTTGCCGCGAGCATAGACGCCGGCGGCCTTGTCCCACCAGGTCAAGGCATCACCACGCAGATCGATCCCCGACGCCGCGCGGGCGAACGGTACGCATTGGATCACATGCGACGAGGTGTGGTACGATGTGCGTTGGAAATAGGATTTATTTCCGTGATGCCCACCCGCCAACTCGTGATGCGTGGCCTGGTGCCCGGCGCGGCCATGCCGGCGTGTTTGAGAGGCGGCGACATGGCGCGGCGAGGGTTTATGCGCGTCTGATGAAGGGCTCGCCTGTTGCGCGTGCAGGGATATCGGCATCCCGAACAGAAACAACGAACCCAAAAGGCACAAAGCGCCGCCACGTCGCCGAGCTGGCATGGGTCTCCCCCTTCGAAATGGCAAATCCATTCCGAAAGGTAACATCAGGGTTGCGATCGCGACAATGCGAAAACCGCATCAGGCTTGCAATCTTGCGCAATAATACGATTTCCCCCTGTGCATAACAGCGCGTATTATGACGAAAATCCTATTTCAGCGCGCTCGCAGCCCGACTCGGACACGGCCATGGCGAGGCACGCCCCGGTTGAGAAGCCCACACGCCTTATTTGCACGCGACCACCATGATTTCTACCAAGGCGCGCGGGTCGGCCAGCGCCGCCTCGACACAGGCCCGGACCGGCGCCCCGCCCGCCGGCAGCCAGGCCGACCACACTTCATTCATCGCGGCGCGGTCGCCGATATGCTTGAGCCAGATCTGCGCCTGCAGGAGCTGCGTCTTGTCGGTGCCGTGGATTTCCAGTGTCGCGTCGATCTCGGCCAGGACCTCGGCGGTCTGGCCCTTGATGTCCTTGCCGAGGTCGCGCGCGAGCACGCCGGAAGTATAGACGAAGCCGTGATGCTCGACGGCGCGGGCGAGAATGGGGCTGGGTTCGGTGCGGATGATCCGGCTCATGGCGGGCTCCTTGGGTTGGGCTGAAGGGTGGCGGGCGGACCATACTGCCGGCGCCGCTGGCGATGATCAATTCCTGGAGCCCGGAGGCCGGGCGGTTGGGTTTGATCTTGCGTTTCTGGCCCGGGAAGCGGCACAATCGCCGCCATAACGCACCGCCAGAGTGCCTCCTTCGGGAGCGCCAAAAATGCGGGAGGGCCAGGAATGCAGCTGAGCCGCGAAGACTTGCTGCGCGCCTATCGCAGCATGTGCACCATCCGCCAGTTCGAGGAGCGGGTGCATGCCGAGTTCGCGACCGGCGACATCCCCGGTTTCGTCCATCTCTACGCCGGCGAGGAAGCTTCCGCAGTCGGCGTATGCATGAATCTCGGGGCGCGGGACAGCATCGCCTCCACCCATCGCGGCCATGGCCATTGCATCGCCAAGGGTTGCGACGTCGCCGGCATGATGGCCGAAATCTATGGCCGGAAAAGCGGGCTTTGCGCCGGCAAGGGCGGCTCGATGCACATCGCCGATCTCGATCTCGGGATGCTTGGCGCGAACGGCATCGTCGGGGGCGGCGCGCCGCTCGCCTGTGGCGCGGCGCTGACCGCCAAAACCCTGAAAACCGGCGCCGTCGCGGTCGCTTTCGGCGGCGACGGCGCCTCCAACCAGGGCACCACGGCGGAGGCGATGAATCTCGCCTCGGTCTGGCGATTGCCGGTGGTGTTCGTGCTCGAGGATAATGGCTATGCCGAATCGACCGCGAGCGCCTGGTCGATCGGCGGCGATCCGCTGGTCCGCGCCGAGGGGTTCGGCATCCCTGGCGTGCGTGTCGACGGGCATGATTTCTTCGCCGTCCACGATGCCGCGCGCGACGCGATCGCGCGGGCCCGCGACGGCGGCGGGCCGAGCTTTCTCCACCTCAAGCTCGCGCGTTATTTCGGCCATTTCGAGGGCGACGGCATGACCTATCGCGCCGCCGACGAGGTCGCGAAGCTCCGCGCCGAGCGCGATTGCCTCACGCTGTTCCGCCGCCGGGTGGAGGAGGCGCGCTTGCTCGACCCCGCGGCGCTGGATGCGGTCGAGGCCGAGGTCGCGGCCCTGATCGAGGACGCGACCCGCGGCGCGAAAGCAGCGCCGATGCCCGCGCCCGCCGATCTGCTCACCGATGTCTATGTAAGCTACTGAATGGAGGGCGCGCGGGATGGCGAGGAAATCTTTCCGCCAGGCGGTGAACGAGGCGATCAGCCAGGAGATGGCGCGTGATCCGCGGGTGATCGTGATGGGCGAGGACATCGCCGGCGGCATGGGCGCGCCCGGCGAGGATGATGCCTGGGGCGGCCCGCTCGGCGTGACCAAGGGTTTGATGCCGCAATTCGGGCGCGAGCGCGTGCTCGATACCCCGATCACCGAAAGCGGCTTCATCGGTGCCGCTGCCGGCGCCGCCCTCACCGGGCTCCGCCCCATCGCCGATCTCATGTTCGTCGATTTCATGGGGGTGTGCTTCGATCAGATCTTCAATCAGGCGGCCAAGTTCAAATACATGTTCGGCGGCAAGGCCCGCACGCCGCTCGTCATCCGCACCATGTACGGCGCCGGCTTTCGCGCAGCCAGCCAGCACAGCCAGTGCCTCTATCCGCTGTTCACCCACGTCCCCGGCCTGAAAGTGGTGATCCCCTCCTCGCCCTATGAGGCCAAAGGGCTGATGATCGCGGCGATCCGGGACGACGATCCGGTGATCTTCTTCGAGCATAAAATGCTCTACGACGTCGAGGATGAGGTGCCGGACGAGCCCTATACGCTTCCCTTCGGTGAGGCGAACCTCACCCGCGAGGGCGAAGACCTCACCATCGTCGCCCTCGGCCGGATGGTGACGCTCGCCAATGAAGCCGCCGATCGGCTTGGCGGGCAGGGGATTTCCTGCACCGTGATCGACCCCCGCACCACCTCGCCTTTGGATATCGAAACCATCCTCGAGGAGGTGCGCGCGACCGGCCGGCTGGTGGTGGTGGATGAGGCGAGCCCCCGCTGCAACATGGCGACCGATATTTCCGCCCAGGTCGCCGAACGGGCGTTCGAGGCGCTCCGCGCCCCGATCCGCATGGTCTCGCCGCCGCATACGCCGGTGCCGTTTTCGCCGGCGCTCGAGGATCTCTACGTCCCCGATGTCGAGAAGATCATCCAGGCGGCGCGCACGGCGATGGCGGCCGGCGGGCGCAAGGCAGCCTGAGCATGGCCGGATTGCGCGCCCTGGTGATGCCCAAGATGGGTCTCGCCATGACCGAGGGCATGGTCGCCGCCTGGCGGAAGGCCCCTGGCGAGCCGGTCGCGGCCGGCGAGGACGTCGCCGATATCGAGACCAGCAAGATCACCGCGGGTTACGAAAGCCCCGCCACCGGCTCGCTTCGCCGCCAAGTCGTGAAACCGGGCGTGATGGTGCCGGTCGGGACGCTGATCGGCGTGATCGATGACGGCACCGCCGATGACGCCGAGATCGACGCCTTCATCGCCGCCCGGCAGGCGGCGTTCGTGCCGGCGGCGGAGGCCGCATCAGTGCCGGCCCCGGTGCGGGTCGCGACCGAAATCGGGCCGGTCCAGGTTCTGGAAGCGGGGCCGCAAGAGGCGGCGCCGCTGGTGCTGATCCACGGATTTGGCGGCGATCTGAACAACTGGCTGTTCCTGCAACCGCTGCTCGCCGCGCGCTTTCGCACGTTCGCGATCGATTTGCCCGGCCATGGCGGCTCGACCAAAACCCTCCCGGGCGGGAATTTCGCGGCCCTCGCACGCGCCGTCGCCGCCTTCCTCCGGGCGCGCGGCATCGGCCCCGCGCATCTGGTCGGGCATTCGCTGGGCGGCGCGGTCGCGCTCGCGCTCGCCCCTCAATCCCTCTCGCTCTCGCTGATCTCCCCTGCCGGGCTGGGGGCGGAGATCAATATGGACTATATCAGCGGCTTCATTGCCGCACGCCGGGCGCGTGAGATGCAGGCGGTGCTCGCGATGCTGTTCGCCGATCCGGCACTGATCGGGCGCGACATGGTGGAGGGCGTGCTGCGTTATAAGCGGCTCGACGGGGTGGCCGCGGCCTTGCAGGCGATCGCCGCGGCGAATTTCGCCAATGGCCGGCAAAACACGTCGCTCCGCGCGACGCTGGCGGCGATCCGCGTGCCGACATTGGTCGTCTGGGGCGAAGCGGACCGCATCATCCCCGCCGCTCACGCCGATGCGCTGCCAGCCTCGGTGCGCGTCGTCCGCTTTCCCGAAACCGGCCACATGGCGCAAATGGAACGCGCCGCCGATCTCGCGCGACATATCCTCGATATCGCCGGGATGTAGGGAAAAGCTCTTTTCCTGACGGAAAAGAAGCAAAAAGACTGTTCCCGGGGCGCTGTATCAGCCGAGCACGGCTGGGCCATGTTCTGGCGGTGGGCCTCAATGGCTCAGCATCCAGGGGCGCGTCGGGTGGGACGCGGGCGCAACCGGCTCCGCCGCGAGTTGCCTCCGCCGCGGAGCGCAGCAGTTGCAGCCCGCCGGGTGGCTCCGGCGCGGCGCGTTGGCGCTCCGCTCATTGGTTGCCTGCGCCGTGCGCCGGGAAGCCGGCATCAGTGCGAGCGCTGGCACCGAGAGCAAGGCCCGCGGTGCCGCAAGCCCGCATCCCGGGCAAGAAAGCGGCGCAGCAAATTCCGCCATCGGGCGCATCTCGGTGAACGGGCCGCAGGTCTCGCAGAGGTAATCATATATCGGCATGGTGACGGTCCCCCGCTTCGGGATCCGCGGGCGCCCCGCGGATCCCGTGCTGCTTGCTGATATGTGACGATCGCGCCTTCACTCAGAGATCCGGCGCGAGCGGCACATCGACATCTCCCGCAATCGCCTTATGCGGCCCGGCCGCACCCGGATTGATGTCGAAATCGAAAATCCCTGTCGGCAGCCACAAGGTTGCACAGGAACTGGGAATGTCAACGACGCCGCTGATATGCCCCTGCACCGGCGCGGTGCCGAGAATGGCATAGGCCTGTGCAGCGGAATAGCCGAATTTCTTCAGATAGGTTATCGCGTTCAAGCACGCCTGGCGATAGGCGACGTTGACATCGAGATAATGCTGCGTGCCCGCCTCATCGACCGAAATCCCCTCGAAAATCAGATAGTCGTCGTAATGTGGCTTGATCGGGCTGGGCTTGAAGATCGGGCTATTGATGCCGTATTTCGTCATGCCGTCCTTGATCAGTTCCACCTTGATATGAATCCAGCCCGGCATTTCGATGGCGCCGCAGAAAGTGATCTCGCCATCACCCTGGCTGAAATGCAGATCACCCATCGAAAGCCCCGCGCCCTTCACATAAACCGGGAAAAACACCTTGGCGCCGCGTGAAAGATCCTTGATATCGCAGTTGCCGCCATGCTCACGCGGCGGCACCGTGCGGGCGCCGGTGGCGGCCGCGGCCTCGCGCGCATCGCCCTTGAGACGACCGAGATGCGCGGTCGCCGCGAAAGGCGGATTGGCGAGCGGCGGCACCCGTGACGGATTGGTCGCGATCAGCGCCGCCTCGCGTGCGTTCCAGGTCTCGAGAAGCGACGCGGATGGCAAGCAGCCGATCAACCCGGGATGGATCAGCCCGGCGAATCCCACCCCCGGCACATGGCGCGAGCGGGTAAACATGCCCTTGATGTCCCAGATCGATTTCTGCGCCTCGGGAAAATGCTCGGTGAGAAATCCGCCGCCGTTCTTCTTCGAGAAAAACCCGTTGAATCCCCAGCTATTATGGGCAAAAACACCGATATCGAGAACGTCGACCACGAGCAGGTCACCGGGCTCGGCACCCTCGACGCCGACCGGCCCGCTCAGAAAATGCACGGTCGAGAGGTCGATATCGCGCACATCCTCGGCGGAATCGTTGTTCTTGATGAAGCCGCCGGTCCAGTCATAACACTCGACGATGAAATCCATCCCCGGCTTGACGGTCGCCACCATCGGAATATCCGGATGCCAGCGGTTGTGGATCATGTCGTTCTGGTAAGGGGTTTGTGATAGATCCACTTTGATGATGGTATCGGTCATGTCGGTTTCTTTCCTCGCATGAAGGGTAGGAGAGGGGGATCAGACGGCAAGAAAACGCGCAACCTCGCTCTCGTCGATCTCGGCGCGCATCGCGGTGTGAACGATCCGCCCGCCTTCGAGCACGAACAGCCGATCGACGACATCGAGAGCAAAGCTTAGGACTTGTTCCGAAACCAGGATGGCAAGACCGCGCTCGTCACGAATCCGCTTGAGCGTGCGCGCGAGATCACGAATAATCGAGGGCTGGATGCCCTCGGTCGGTTCGTCGAGCAGAAGCATTTTCGGGTTGGTCGCAAGCGCCCGGGCGATCGCAAGCTGCTGCTGCTGCCCGCCGGAGAGATTGCCGCCACGGCGCCCGCGCATTTCTGCGAGCACCGGAAACAGCGTGTAAATATCCTGTGGAATAGCGCCGCCGCCGCGCACCACGAGGCCGGTCTCGATATTTTCTGCAACCGTCATCGCTGGAAAAATCATCCGCCCCTGCGGAACATAGGCGAGGCCGCAGGCCACTCTCTGATGCGTCTTGCGCCCGTTCAGGATGACTTCGTCGAGTGTGATCTCGCCGCTACTGGCTGGCAACAACCCGATCAATGTCTTCATAAGTGTCGATTTTCCCATCCCGTTCCGTCCCATCACAGCGACGATTTCGCCTGGAGAGACGACGAAATCGACGCCGTGCAGAACCTCGCTCTGGCCATAACCGGCCCGTAATTGGGAAACACTCAACATCGCCCCGTCCCCTTCAATGCCCGAGATAGACTTCGACGACCTTGGGGTCGGCTTTGACATGCGCGAGCGAGCCCTCCGAGATCACCTTGCCCTGATGCAGAACCGTGACCCGGTGCGCGATATCGGCGACGAACCCCATATCATGCTCGATGACCAGAACGGCGCGGTCGCGGATGATACGGTGCAGCAACTCGGCGGTTTTCTTGCGTTCGCTGACGCTCATCCCGGCTACCGGCTCATCGAGCATGAGCAACAGCGGATTCTGGACCAGAAGCATGCCGATCTCCAGCCACTGCTTTTGCCCATGGCTGAGATTTTCGGCGCGCTCGCCAAGCATGCCGTCGAGAAACACCATCCCGGCGACGTCCTGGACGCGTTCGCGCACCAAATAATCACGGCGAAACGCCAGCGCGCCGAACACGCTGCGTCCACGAGGGAAGGAAATCTCGAGATTCTCGAATACCGACAAATCTTCATAGATCGATGGCGTCTGAAATTTCCTGCCGACGCCGGCGCGGACGATCTCGTGCTCGGGGAGCCGCGTCAATTCATGGCCACGAAATGTCACCGAACCGGCGCTGGCGCGTGTCCGCCCGCAAATCAGATCGAGGACGGTGGTCTTGCCCGCGCCGTTCGGGCCGATGATGACGCGGATTTCATTCTGATCGACATAAAAAGAAAGATCGTCAACCGCCTTGAACCCATCGAAGGAGACGCTCAACCCCTCGACCGCAAGTAGGAAATTCGTCTCTGCGGTCATCGCGTCGCTCCTTGCTTGCGGCCGTCCCCGGTTGGCGCGAGCCGAAGCTGCGGGCGCAAAAATCGCCCGAGGCGTGGTGCGATATGGTCGCGATAGAGGCCGGCGAGACCGTTCGGAAACACAACGACGACGGCGATGAACAGCGTTCCCATGGCGAATAGCCAGAGCTGCGGCAAATCTTCGGAGAACGTCGTCTTCGCCCAATTCACCGCGAGCGCGCCATAAACCGCGCCGAGCAGCGATGTGCGGCCGCCGACGGCACAGAATATCACCATCTCGATCGAAGGAACGATGCCGACGAAGGATGGGGACATGAAGCCCACCTGGAGCGTGAACATGGCGCCGCCGATGCCGGCGAGCGCCGCGGCGAAGCAGAAGGCAAAAATCTTGAACGCCGCGACGTCATAGCCCGAAAACCGTACGCGATCCTCGCGTTCGCGCATCGCAACGAGGATGCGACCGAGCTTGCTCCGTCGCACGAACTGCGCAATCAGAAGCGAGGCGACGAGTAGGATGGCGTTGGCGAAATAGAGCACCAGTTTGGCGTGATCACTGCGAATATCCCAGCCCTTCATTGTACGAAGATCGGTTATGCCGTTGACCCCACCGGTGTATCCTTGCTGGCCGATGATCAGAATGGTGAGAATGGCGGCGATTGCCTGGGTGATGATGGCGAAATAAGTGCCGCCGACGCGACGCTTGAACATCGCGACCCCGATGACGAAGGCGAGCAGCGCAGGCACCATCGGCACCGCGACCAGTGCGAATGTCAGGCTGTGAAAGGGACGCCAGAACCAGGGCAGCGCGGTGATTTGATTCCAGTCCATGAAATCCGGGATCCCCGGCGTTGACTGGATTTTCGTCGCGCCTACGCTGGAGGCCTCGAGCTTCAGGAACATCGCCATGCAATAGCCGCCGAGGCCGAAGAAAATTCCTTGACCGAGGCTGAGAATGCCGGCATCGCCCCAGCAGATCACCAGCCCGATCGCGACGAACCCGTAGGTCAGGTATTTGCCGACCAGGTTGAGCCGAAAGGGATCGAGAGCGAGCGGCAACAAAGCCATGATCAGGGCGGCAAAGAGGAGAATGAGCAGCACATCTTTGCGGGCGAGATAGGTGCTTGTGGTCATCATCGCGCTCCTTCAGCGGCGCAGCTTGAGAACGAACAGACCCTGTGGGCGCAACATCAGGATGCCGACGACGAGCAGGAGAACGACGACCTGCGCCATCGAGCCGCTGAGAAAGAACTCCATCGTCGAGCGCGCCTGCGATATGGTGAACGCGGACGCGATGGTGCCGATAAGGCTCTGCGCACCGCCGAACACGACGACGAGAAATGTATCGACGATGTAGAGTTGTCCGGCCGTGGGACTGGTCGAGCCGATCATCGTGAAGGCACTCCCGGCGACCCCGGCGATGCCGCAGCCGAGGGCGAAGGTCAGGCGGTCGACCCGCCCGGCATCGATTCCGACGGCGCCGGCCATGGCACGGTTTTGCATCACGGCACGCACCTGCCGTCCCCATGGTGCACGAAAGATCAGGTAATAGACTGCGGCGGTGATTAGCGTCGTGATCGCCATAACGATCAGGCCGTTGATCGGAATTTCGATCGATTCCGTCATATGAAGTGATCCCATCATCCAGTTCGGCAATTCGACGCCGACTTCACGGGCGCCGAAGATACTGCGATAGACCTGTTGCAGGATCAGGCTCAGCCCCCAGGTGGCAAGCAACGTATCGAGCGGCCGGCGGTAGAGATGGCGAATGAGGAGCCACTCGATCGCCATGCCGAGCGCACCTGCGACGATGAATGCAAGCACGATCGCGAGAAAGAAATAGATGGCGAACGCCCCCGGCAGAAAGGCTGCAAACAGCTTCGAGATCAGGAAGGTGACATAGGCGCCGAGGATCATGAACTCCCCATGCGCCATGTTGATCACCCCCATCTGGCCGAAGATGACGGCAAGACCCAAGGCCATCAGCACGAATACCGAGAACAGCACGAGCCCGGCGAAGCCCTGCATGGCGAAGATCGCGCCGAGATCAGCGAGCGAATAGCCCATGAGCATCGTGGTTTTCCTTCGCTTCCCGTCGGGTTTGCGGCCTTTCAGCGCGGCGCGCCTACTGATACCCGACCGGAAACGGATTGGGCTCCATCAGATCGGCGGTTTCATAGATCACGTCATACTGGCCATCGGCGCGCGCCCGGCCGACGCGGGTTCGGCTCCACAGATGATGATTTTCGTGGATGCGCACATAGCCTTCCGGCGCGCCTTTGAACTCGACTCCCGGAGACGCGGCCGCGATCTTGTCGATATCGAAGCTGTTCGCCTTCTGGGCGGTGAGCAGCCAGAGCCACGGACCGAGATAGGCGGCCTGCGTCACGTCGCCGATGACGCTCTGCTCGCCCCACATTTTCTTGAATGCGGGAACGAATTTCTCGTTGTTGGGGTTTTTCAGGGACTGGAAGTATTTCATGCAGGCATAGGCGCCGGCGATGTTCTCGCCGCCGATGCCGAGAATCTCGTCCTCGGTCACCGAGATCGTCATCAGGGTCTGCTTGTTGAGATCGACACCGGCGGCCTTGAGCTGCTTGTAGAACGCGACATTGGAGCCACCGACGATGATCGCGTAGATCACATCGGGTTTCACCAGTTTCATTTTGTTGATGACGGAATTGAACTGGGTATGGCCGAGCGGGAAATAGTCCTCGCCGACGACGCGCGTGCCCTTCATGTGGTTTTCGATGTGCTTGCGCGCAATCTTGTTGGAGGTGCGCGGCCAGATATAATCGGAGCCGAGGAGATAGAAGGTCTTGGCGCCCTTCTCTTTGGTCACCCAGTCCAGACCGGCGAGAATCTGCTGTGTCGCTTCCTGGCCTGTATATATCACGTTTTTCGACTGTTCGAGCCCTTCATAGAAGGTCGGGTAGTAGAGCATGCCGTTATATTGCTCGAAAACCGGCAGCACTGCTTTGCGCGAGGCTGAGGTCCAGCAGCCGAATACGGCGGCGCATTTGTCCTGCACGAGGAGCTTGCGCGCCTTTTCGGCGAAGGTCGGCCAGTCGCTGGCGCCGTCCTCTTGGATGAACTTGATTTTACGCCCGAGCACGCCACCCTGCGCATTGATCTGCTCGATCGCCAGCTTCTCCGCTTCCACCGATCCGGTTTCGCTGATCGCCATGGTGCCGGTGACGGAATGGAGAATCCCGACCGTTACGGTGTCGTCGGTCACGGCGAGGCCAGTCGTGTTGACGGCCGCGGTCGGCGGGGCATCGGCGCGGGCGGCGCGCGGCAGCAACCCGAGCGCCGGCAGTGCTGCCATCCCCTGCAGCAGCCGGCGCCTGGTCGCGGCGGGAGGCGGCGGCTGGCTCTCGTGGTCGGACATATGAGTATTCCCTCAAACGAATGTTGACACTCGGCGTGGCCGGACCGTACTGGAACGACCCTGGTTGCAGCGCAGCATCGCCAGCGGGAAGAATGAGGGGAATACGTCAAATGACGTATGTTGCGCTGCAAAATTATGCTTGACGCGACGGGTCTCGTTGCGGGATCGTGGCCCGCCATGGATTTTCATCGATCAGGCGCCGAAATCGTGTCGCCAGCGTGCGGGTGCCGCGCGCGGCGGCGCGTCCCCTGCCGGGCGGGACGATGAACGGGCCGGAGCCGGCCGCACGCCAGCGCATTCTCCGCGTCCGGCGCGAATACAACCAGTGGGTCGCGAACGAGACGCTGGAAGATTATGCGCTGCGCTTCACCGCCAAACGGGCGCGGCGGTGGTCGGCGGCGCGGGTCGCCAATACCGCGCTCGGCAATGTCTCCTTCCTCGCTCTGGAAGCGATCGGCGGCACCATCACCATCGGCTATGGTTTCGCCAACGCGGTGGCCGCCATTCTTCTCGTCGGTTGCCTGATCTTTGCCGCCGGGTTGCCGATCGCGATCCACGCCGCCCGGGCCGGCGTCGATATCGATCTGCTGACCCGTGGCGCCGGTTTCGGCTATATCGGGTCGACCCTGACCTCGCTCATCTACGCTTCCTTCACCTTCATTTTTTTCGCGATCGAGGCGGTCATTCTCGCCAGCATCCTCGATGCCTGTTTCGGCGTCCCGCTCTGGCTCGGCGAGATTTTCTGTGCCGTCGCCGTGGTGCCGCTGGTCACCCACGGCTTCACCTTCATCAGCCGTTTTCAGATTTGGTCACAGCCACTCTGGATTTTCCTGCATCTGCTGCCGTTCGTTGCGATCGCGGCCACCGGCCATGGCACGTTCGCCGCCTGGCGCGGTTATGGCGGCGGGCTCGATCCGCTGCGCATCGGCGCGGCCGGCTCGGTGGTGTTTTCGCTGATTGCGCAGATCGGCGAGCAAGTCGATTTCCTGCGTTTTCTGCCGCCCAAGCCCACCGGGCGGGGGCGCGCCCGCTGGTGGTTCGCGCTTATCGCCGGCGGTCCGGGCTGGATCGTGCCCGGGATGTTGAAATTGCTCGCCGGCTCGTTCCTCGCGACCCTCGCCCTCCAGCACGGCCTCGCGCCGGCTCTCGCCGCGCAGCCGGTCGGCATGTATCGCGTCGCTTTTGGTTACGTGCTCGCGCAGCCGACGGCGGCGCTCATTCTCGCCAGCGTTTTCATCGTTGTTTCACAATTCAAGATCAACGTCGCCAACGCCTATGCGGGCTCGATCGCGTGGTCGAATTTCTTCGCCCGCCTGACCCATGGTCATCCCGGCCGGGTGGTGTGGCTGATCTTCAACATCGCCATCGCGCTGCTGTTGATGGAGCTTGGCGTCTATCAGACCATCGAGCGGACCCTCGCCCTCTATTCCGGGGTCGCGGCGGCGTGGATGGGGGCGCTGGTCGCCGATCTCATCGTCAACAAGCCGCTCGGCCTCAGCCCGCCGCGGATCGAATTCAAGCGCGCCCACCTGCATGACGTCAATCCGGTCGGCGTCGGCGGCATGGTGTTCGGCGGCGTCCTCGCCGCCTGCGCCTATGCCGGGCTGTTCGGGCGGCTGCTCCAGGCGCTCTCGCCCTTTCTCGGCTTCGCCGGCGCGGGCGCGGCAGCGCCGCTGATCGCCTGGATCAGCCGCGGGCGCTTCTATCTCGCGCGGAAGCCGCGCGCCGGATGGGCGGGGCGGGGCGAAATCGCCTGCGTCATCTGCGCGCATGCGTTCGAGCCCGAGGACATGGCCTTCTGCCCCGCTTATACCGGGCCGATCTGTTCGCTCTGCTGTTCGCTCGACGCGCGCTGCGCGGATAGCTGCAAACCGCGTGCGGCGCGCGGGTTCGCGCTGCTCTCGGCGCCGCTCCGGCTGGTTCTGCCAGCACGGGCGACGGCGATGCTGGGCCGGCCGCTCGCGCGCTATCTCGCCATCGTCGGCCTCTTCGCCCTCGCCCTCGCCGGCGTCCTCTCCGCGCTCTACACCCAGACGGCGCCCCCGTTTCCGGCGATGGCGGCGGCGATCGCGGCGGCGTTCCGCAAGGTTTTTTTCGTCCTCCTGGTGATCGCCGGCATCGCCGCTTGGCTGCTCGTGCTGGCGATCGAGAGCCGGCGGGTGGCGCAGGAGGAAAGCCGCCGTCAAACCCAGCTTCTGATGCGCGAAATCGGCGCCCATCGGCGCACCGACGCCAAGCTGCAAAAAGCCAAGGAGGCGGCGGAAGCGGCCAATCATGCGAAAAGCCGCTACGTCGTCGGCATCAGCCACGAGCTGCGCACCCCGCTCAACGCCATTCTCGGCTATGCGCAATTGCTCGAAGCCGATGCCGCCATCCCGCCGGCGCGCCACGGCGCGATCCGCGTCATCCGCCAAAGCGCCGAGCATCTCGCCGGGCTGATCGAGGGGCTGCTCGATATTTCCAAGATCGAGGCCGGCCGTATCGAGCTTTACCGCGACGAGGTCCGCCTCGGCGAATTCCTCGACCAGATCGCCACCCTGTTCCGCCCCCAGGCCGAGGCGCGCGGCATCCGCTTCATCCATAGCCGGCCGGAGCATCTGCCCGAGGCGGTGTTCACCGATGAACGGCGGCTGCGCCAGATTCTGATCAATCTGCTCTCGAATGCGATCAAATTCACCACCGTCGGCGATGTCGGGTTTCATTTCCGCCAGCGCGGCAGCGTCGCCGAATTCGACATCGCCGATACCGGCTGCGGCATTGCCGAGGCCGATCGCGAACGCATTTTCGAGCCTTTCCAGCGCATCGAGGCGCGACATCGTCCGGGCGTTCCCGGCATCGGTCTCGGCCTCACCATCACCCGGCTCCTGGTCCAGATCATGGGTGGCGAAATCGCCGTCGCGAGCCAGCCCGGCGCCGGCAGCCGCTTCACGGTGCGGCTGATGCTTTCCGAAGTACGCCAGCCGCGCCGCCTGCCGGCGGCGGAAAAGCGGCCGGCGGGCTATGCCGGGCGACGCCGGCTGGTGCTGGTCGCCGATGACGATCCGCTGCACCGGCGGCTGATGCGCGATACCCTCGCGCCGCTCGGCTTCATCGTGCTCGAGGCCGGCGACGGCGCCGAATCGCTCCGTCTCGCCGCCGATTGCCGGCCCGATGCCTTTCTGCTCGACCTCTCGATGCCCGGCATCAGCGGCTGGGATCTGGCGCGGCGGCTTCGCCACTCCGGCCATGCGGCGGCGGCGATCCTGATCATCTCCGCCAATGCCGGAGACCTGCGTGCCGGCCCGCCGGCGGATGGCGAACCCGCACCCGGCCATGACGATGTCCTCGCCAAGCCGGTCTCCATCGCAACCTTGCTCGCCCGCCTCGGCACCCTGCTCGATCTCGAATGGCATGAGGCACCGCCGCCTCACGCCGGCCTGCCCATGCCCGCGCTGGCATCGGCGTCGATCGCACCGGGGGTGATCGCACCGGGGGTGATCGCGGAACTGACGCAGCTCGGCCGGATCGGCTATGTGCGCGGCATTCTCGGCAAGCTCGACGAAATCGCAGCGACGGCGCCGGCGGCCGGCCTCGCGGATTTGCGCCGTGCCGCGGCCGAGTGCCGGCTCGAGGATTTTCTGGCACTCCTCGCCGACGCGGCGGCGCCGTGACCCCGCCGCTCCGCGACAGCGTGCTGGTGGTCGATGATTCGCCGGGCACCCTCGGCCTGCTCAACGACACGCTGGAGGCGGCCGGCTATACCGTGCTGCTCGCCCCCTCCGGCCACGCGGCACTCGACGCCGCGAGCCGCGCGACACCCGACATCATCCTCCTCGACGCGCTGATGCCGGGGCTGGATGGGTTCGAGACCTGCCGGCGATTGAAGGGCCTGCCCGGCCTTGCCGCGGTGCCGGTGATTTTCATGACCGCGCTCAGCGAGACCGAGCATGTGCTGGCGGCGCTCGCTTCCGGCGGGGTCGATTACGTCACCAAGCCGGTGGCGCCGGCCGAGGTCGTGGCGCGGCTCGGCGTTCATCTCGCCAATGCCCGCCTCACGCGGAGCGCGCACCAGGCGCTGGACGCTGCCGGGCGCTATCTGCTGGCGATCGACCGTGCCGGCGCGGTGGTGTGGAGCACGCCGCAAGCCGCTGCCTTGCTCGGGGGCGCCGCTTCCGCGCCCGCATCCCTGCCACCCGACATCGCCGCCTGGAGCCTGCAGCAGGCGAGCGCCGCCGCATCCCGGCAGCGGAGCGTGGCGCTCGACGGCCAGACGGTGGAGATTTCCTATGTCGGGCGCATCGCCGCCGATGAAATCCTGCTCCGCCTCACCCCCGGCGCGAGTGCCGGCGACGAGGAAGCCCGGCTCCGCACCCGGCTTGGGCTCACGCCGCGCGAGGCCGAGGTGCTGCTCTGGATCGGGCGCGGTAAACCCAATCGCGACATCGCCGATATTCTTGGCCTCAGCCCACGCACGGTGAACAAGCATCTGGAGGGCATCTATGCCAAGCTCGGCCTCGAAAACCGCGCGGCTGCCGCCGCGGTCGCGGTGCAGACACTGCAGGGCGAGGGGGCGTGAAATCCGGCCCTCCGTCATGGTCCGCAAGGGGCCAACCGCCGCGCCCCATTTGACGACGCGCCCTACAACACCTGCCCCACCCCCAGCGCCACGGCGATGCTGAGGATGAGGAGCGCGAGCGCGCGGCGGATCGGGGCGAGATGGGGGCGGGGGATCGCGGGCGGCAGGGATTTGGTTCCGGTCAGCATCGGGCGGACCAGGTTCTGCCCCTTGCAGGCGGCATAAACCGCGATCGCGAGACCATGCAGGACGATCGCCGCGACCAGCGTCCACCACAGCCAAAAATGCAGATCGGTGATGGCATTGGCGATCGCCGCCGGAACCAGTTCGGTGAGCGCGCTTTCATTGGCGACGTCGTTATTGACGTAAATCCCGCTCAGCGTCTCACCGAGCAGGAGCGCGAGCAGACCCGCGACCATCCAGCCGCCGGCCGGGTTATGGCCGGGCGCATGATCGGGTTCGCGGACGAAAAGCGTCGCGAGATGGCGGATGGCGGCGCCCGGTGGGGATAGGAAGGCGCGAAAGCGGGCGTTCTCGCTGCCCCAGATCCCCCATGACAGGCGAAAAATGATCAGCGCGAGCAGGGCCTCACCGAACCAGACATGCCACGCCATCCAGTCGCGCCGCCACGTCACGTAGCACGCCCCGACCAGGAACACGTCTGCCCAATGGCCGAGTCGGATCGGCAGGTCCCAGACCGGGACGGGCTCGTCTTCTGAGCGTTGCATGCGTATCACTCGGTCTCTCTTGGCCCCAAAGGAGTGCTGTGGGCATGATCACCGTGCCAGACTACCCGAGCCGGCGATGAAACGCATCGCCATCGCCATCGACCGCGTGGATTGGCATGCGCGGCGGCTGCACGCGGCGTTTCTTGCCCTCGACATGGCGCCGTTCTTCGTCTCGCTGCGCGCCGTCGCGTTCACGCCGGAGGGAGTTCGCTTTCCGGGATTGGAAGGCTTGCCCGATGCCGTTTTCGTGCGCGCCATCGCCGCCGGCAGCTTCGAGGAGGTGACGCGCCGGCTCGGCGTTCTGCATGCACTGCCGGCACTCGGGGTCGCGGTCTGGAACGCCGCCCAGGCGATCGAGCGCTGCGTCGATAAATCCATGACCGCGTTTCTGCTCGCGACCGCTGGCATCCCCACCCCCGAAACCTGGACGGTGGAGGGGCGGGAAGCCGCCGTCGCGGTGGTTACAGAGGCGGCGACGGAGATGGTGCTGAAGCCGCTGTTCGGCGCTCAGGGCCGCGGCCTCCAGCGCATTCGTGTCCCCGCGGATCTGCCGCCGCCCGAAGCCGTGGCCGGGGTCTACCATCTGCAGCGCTTCGTGCCGCCGGCAAGTCATGATGGGTTTTGCGATTACCGGCTGCTGATGTGTCGGGGTGAGGTCGTCGCAGCGATGACCCGCCGGAGCGCGGAGTGGGTGACCAATCTCCATCGCGGCGCCCGCCCGACGGCCTTCGCGCCGACGCCCGAAATGATGGCGCTGGCGGCGCGGGCAGCGGCGGCGGTCGGGGCCGATTACGCCGGGGTCGATCTGATCGGCGCCGCGGACGGGCGGGTTATGGTACTGGAAGTCAATTCCATGCCCGGCTGGCGCGGCTTGCAATCGGTCACCGAGGGATCGATCGCCGCGATTCTGGCGCGACGTTTGGTGGCATGAGACGGAAAGCGGGGGGCGCGATCGCAGCGGCGTTCCGTTGCGCGTGCATGGCGGAACTCGCGGCCCCCAAACCCGGCAATGTCCATCGTTTCCGGGCCGGGCATGGCATGGTGGTCGGTGATTTCGAGCGCTCGGCCGATGCGGCGGCGCCGGCGCTGACACGGCCGGGAGTGCCGCTCGGCATACGGATTTTTGATGCCGTCGCGGCGACGCGGGCAGCGGTTGGCCAAAACACCAATCTCGGCATCGTGCTGCTCGCCGCTCCGCTCGCCATGGCGGCGGAACAAGGCGGAGATTTGCGCGCTGCCGTTGCGCGGGTTTTGCGGGATGCGGATCTCGCCGACACGGCGGCGGTCTTTCGCGCGATCGTGCTCGCCGCGCCCGGCGGGCTCGGCACCGTGCCGCGCCATGATGTCCGCGAGCAAGCGCGGGTGCCGCTCTCCGAGGCAATGGCGCAAGCGGCGCCGCATGATGTGATCGCGCGGCAATGGATCACGGATTTCGCGGATATCTTTACGCTCGGCGTGCCCACGCTGGCGGCGGCGCGGGGGCGCGCCTGGCCGGCACTCGCCGCCTATCTCGCCTTTCTCGCGGCGTTTCCGGACAGCCATATCCAGCGCAAGCATGGCGAAGCGGTGGCCGAGGCGGTGCGCCGCGAGGCGGCCCTCTGGCCGGTGCGGCTGGCGGCGGCGCCTGATCCGCGCGCGCTATTGCCGGCGCTGCTCGCCTGGGATGCAACGCTGAAGGCCGCCGACCTCAATCCCGGCACCAGCGCCGACCTCACCGTCGCCAGCCTGTTCGCCGAACGGCTTCTTCGATGATGCCATTGAATTGCGCTGTTGAAATACGGCCCTCGGGCTGACATGATCCGGTCTTCGGTCAATCACCTAACAGGTAGGGGGAGCGTCATGGCGTCCATCACCAAGGTTTCGGTCGGCGAATCGCTGGTCGGCGACGGCAACGAGGTTGCGCATATCGATCTGCTGATCGGCCCGCGCGGGAGCGCGGCGGAGACGGCGTTCTGCAACGCGCTGGTCAATAACAAGGACGGGTTCACGTCGCTTTTGGCGGTGGTTGCGCCCAATCTTTTGTGCAAGCCGGCGACGGTGATGTTCAACAAGGTGACGATCAAGGGCGCGAAGCAGGCGGTGCAGATGTTTGGCCCGGCGCAGCACGCGGTTGCCAAGGCGGTGGCCGACAGCGTCGCCGAGGGGGTGATCCCGGAGAGCGAGGCGGATGATCTGTTCATCTGCGTCGGCGTGTTCATCCATTGGCTGGCGACGGACGATAAGAAGATCCAGGATTTCAATTACCGCGCGACCAAGGAGGCGATCGCCCGCGCCGTCCGTGGCGAGCCCAAGGCCGCGCAGGTGGTGCAGCAGCGAAACAGCGTCGCCCACCCCTTCGCCGCCTGAACGTTTTCCAACCCGATCCGGCCACGCGTCGAGATGGTCTCGGCGCGTGGTTTTCCTATACAATGCTTGGCAACGATTGCGCCCGTTCCGCCGCCCGGCTATAGCCTCTGCCCGGCGAGAGGCCCGTTGCGGCCCTCGAAAAAACCGGGCCGACGTAGCTCAGTGGTAGAGCAACTGATTCGTAATCAGTAGGTCGTCAGTTCAATCCTGACCGTCGGCACCA